>NZ_MVQX01000001.1 GCF_002067275.1 Methanomethylovorans sp. PtaU1.Bin093
TCCCGGTGTGGGTTTGTTCTATGGCGGTATGGTAAGGAACAAGAACGTCATTTCAATGATCGCAATGTCTTTCATTGCATTTGCAGTAGTGACCATCCAGTGGGTAACAGCCGGTTATTCCCTGGCCTTCGGACCAGACATCTCTGGTTTTATAGGAAACCTTGAGCACTTTGGCCTTAATGGAGTAGGACTGGACGGAGAAGGGATACCTGACATGCTGTTCATGGTGTTCCAGCTGGTGTTTGCAGGGGTCACACTTGCAATTCTCACATCCGGTGTTGCAGAGAGGATAAAGCTAAGCTCTTTCATAGTACTTGGCGTGCTGTGGACCACCCTTGTATATGATCCCCTGGCCCACTGGGCATGGGGTGGTGGCTGGGCTTCGCAGCTTGGAGCTCTGGATTTTGCAGGAGGCACTGTAGTACACATTAGTTCCGGATTCGGCGCCCTTGCTCTGGCCCTGGTGATCGGGAAGCGATCGGGGTTCGGCAAATTCAGCATGGAAGCGGAGAACATTTCACTTACCTTGATAGGTGGCGCTCTCCTGTGGTTCGGATGGTTCGCCTTCAACTCAGGCAGTGCACTTGCAGCCAACGGTCTGGCAGCGAACGCTTTTGTAGTAACTAACATTTCAGCGGCCTCCGGTGCTCTTACCTGGATGCTTGCTTCATGGGCAAAGGGTAAGCCCAGTTCCCTGGGAATGGTAAGCGGTGCCGTGGCAGGCCTGGTAGCAATAACCCCTGCATGCGGATTCGTCGGACCCATGGCAGCGATAGCAATAGGCGGGACCGCGGGCGTGCTGTGCTACAGGATGCTGCTCTTCCGTGTGAAGAAGGGTCTGGACGAAAGCCTGGACGCCTGGGCCATCCACGGCATGGGCGGTCTGTGGGGCGCGCTTGCAACAGGGATATTTGCAACTGCTTCCATCGGAGGTGTGAACGGTCTCATATACGGCAATGTGGACCAGTTCCTTATACAGGCTCTGGATGCCGGTGTTGCGATCTCATACGCCTTCGTGGTAACATACATAATTGCCCTGATAGTAGACAAGACCATGGGACTGCGGGTGACAGAAACCGAGGAATATGTGGGACTGGACATCTCACAGCATGGAGAATCCACGAAGGGATGAGGTGATATCATGAAGAAGATCAATGCGATCATACGCCCGGAGATGCTTAACGACGTTAAGGCCGCCCTGGCAGAGCAGGGATATTTCGCCATGACCGTATACGAGGTAAAGGGCAGAGGTTCTCAGAAAGGGATATGCCTCCAATACAGGGGTAAGAAAATAGAAGTGGACATGATCCCCAAGATGGAGATAGACATGGTGGTCAAGGACGAAGATGTCCGCCCCATCATAGAAATCATCCGCAGATCTGCCCGTACAGGCAAGTTTGGCGATGGACGGATATTTGTATCTCCTGTGGAATTGGCTGCTGCCATCAGAACGGACGATGAAACCAGAGAATAATGCCTAATGGCCGGATGATTCCGGCTACTATCTTTATTCTCTATTTTTATTTAAAAATAAACGAAATGGAGCGAAATGGTATCGCTCACATTCAAACCATTCAAGCTTTTGTCACGGTCAACTTCGGCCCCTGGTCGGCATTTGACCAATCCGAACTGTAGAAAGCAATGTAATTATTGCCCTCGGTCTTTGCCTTGAGGAAGAAACCGGTGTTCTCATACGTACCGCTTACACATTCCTGCACAAGCTGTGTGACATCGAATTCGTAGTACTTGTTATCAGGTACCGTACCAGCAGGGAAGGTTACTGAAGCGTATGGAGCAGTTCCCTGGGCAATGCCATTTACATCGAACCACGCTCCACCCACTGGTTTCCAGGCCTTGCGATAATCGTGGTAATACCAGGTCGCATACTTCGGGTTCCACGTCCCTGGCCTGTAGATATCCACTACAGTGTCAGAAGTGCGTGTCTTGCCGGCCGGATAGTACCAGTATAGTGACAGAGTTGCCTGGGATATTGTATCATTTTTATCATACATACTAAGATCGAACAACATCACATCCCTGGCACGGGATTTGCTTTTCCCGACGTCGATATAGGGTGTAGTGGAAAGAACTGCGCATGCAGAAGACTCACGCAGGTTATTGTCGTAGGTTGGAGTCAGGGTCACAGGCACCGAAGGTGTTTCAGGTGCGACTTTGATCAGCCAGGCATCTGCGGAACCAGCTCCGTATAAAGAAGTAGCTCCTGCTATGATGTATCCTCCATCCGAAGTCTGCTGAACTGAACCTGCAGAATCAGACATGGAACCGCCAAACTGCTTGGTCCACTGCTGGTTACCATTAGTATCAGCTTTGGTCAACCAGACACTGTAGGTGTGAGAGCCATAAGGTCTGATAGTACCTGCTATTATGTATCCTCCGTCAGACGTCTGATCAACCGAATATGCACAAACCGCATCATCAAACTCAGATCCTCCACCAAACCTTTTATTCCATGTTTCGTTACCATTGCTATCAGTTTTGACTAGCCAGGCAGTACTCGGATCTCCTAGATCACCCCCCATTTCTCCTGCGAGTATATAGCCTCCGTCAGAAGTCTGCTGAACTGAATGTGCAAAATCATAAGCACCTGTGGCTCCTGAAAAGGTCTTACTCCATATCTGATTGCCGTCGCTATCAACTTTGCTTAACCAGAAATCCGCAACTGAAGTTGGCATCTCAACACAGCCTACTACTATGTATCCCCCATCCAAAGTCTGATCAACGGATAATACGTGATAATCAAAACCATCGGCTGTTTTGCCAAAAGTTGTATTCCACTGATGATTACCATCACTATCAACTTTGATCAACCAACCTGGACTATAGATAATAAGACTATCTGGATAGGAAGAGTTTGTATCGCCTGCTATAATGTATCCTCCATCCGAAGTCTGCTGAACTGAAAAAGCATGATCATATTTTGATCCGCCATATGTCTTATTCCATGTCTGGTTACCATTACTATCAACTTTGATCAACCAGGCATCGCTATAAGCCCTTCCGTACTCATCAGTACCCCCAGCTCCATAGGAAGCAGTAGCTCCTGCTATGATGTATCCACCATCCGAGGTCTGCTGGACCGAGTTTGCACCATCGTCCAACATTCCGCCAAATGTCTTATACCATATCTGGTTGCCACTACTATCAACTTTGATCAGCCAGGCATCAGATCCACCAGCTCCATAAGAAGAAGTAGTTCCGGCTAGTATGTACCCCCCATCCGAAGTATTCTGAACTGAATTTGCAGAATCGTCCGAGGTTCCACCAAACGTCTTGTTCCACTGTTCTGCAGGAGCAACTGCCTGCACTACTGTGGGTATCATCGCAAATAGAATTAAGGCCGCCAATAATATTGTTATTTTACTGCCTTTTACCCTTGTTTTTATGAAATTTCTTATTTTATTGTTCATTTTACTAAACGCCTCTATCCATATGTCCCACTCTTCATTTACACATAAAAATAAAATGAAATGTGGGGTCACTGATATCCACAATCAAAAGACCATCACTGGATACGTAGCATAATCGCCTTCTGTGGTAACATCAAATACTACTGATATTATTCTCCCTACTTCTGATGGATCAGACACATCAGTGAGATCTAGTCCAACAAGATCCTGCCCCTGACCAATGTATGTATAGCTCCCGTCTACAGCAAAAAGCGGTGCTTATTCCTACGGTCAATAACAGAAACAGCGGTAAATCCCAGATTAGATCGATCTACCTGATCTTATTCAAATACATACCCACTCCACCAGTTATAGCAAACTTATAGTTACCTTAGTGGATACCCCCATGTATAGTATAGGAAGAAGGCCTATAAATACTTTATGAAAAAATTACGCAAATAATAATATAGTTATAAGTTTAAATTTTGTTTTTTCTGAAGACATAAAAATGTAAAATTATTGTGATGAGTGCAGTGATCTGGTTTTTCTCATACCTTTCAGTTAGAATAGTGATAATGTTATCCTGAAGATCTATGACATCTCAGGGAAGATGAAAGAGTATTACATTTCCCTCAATTATAAGAATGATAAACAATGAAATGCTTATTGGATCTCTTTTTCCAGGTACCTGAACACTGCTTCAAGGTCAGGATATATGAGATAAGCGTACTCATCAAGCGGTGTAGGCATGTTATTGACTATGATCAGCCTTCCACCATGCTTTACAGTGTTCAGGGGCAGGGATGCTGCCGGATGGACCACCAGGGACGAGCCGACCACAACCATCAGATCGGCCTTCGAACTTTCGGAAATTGCCTGAGATAGGGCATTTTGGTCCAGCATTTCTCCGAAGAAGATAATATCCGGTTTAACAAGACCTCCGCATCCGTCACATTTTGGGACGACCTGCGGTCCGTGTACAATGGGGGAAATAAGCTCATAAGGGAATTTTTTGCCGCAATGCAGGCAAGTGTGCTGTGCAGGAGAACCATGGATCTCTATGACCCGCCTAGAGCCTGCCTTCTGGTGCAGCATATCAATGTTCTGGGTGATTATCGACCTCATCATCCCCTCTTCTTCCAGTTTAGCCAGCATTTTATGGATAATGTTGGGTTCTTTTTCTTCCAGGTTGTAGATGAACTCTCTTCCATGAGTATAGAAATATGCAGGGTCCTTGCGGAAGTAATGGATGTCGAAGATCTTGTCCGCATCGAATTGCTTGTATATGCCCTTGCTACCCCGAAAGTCAGGTATACCTGACAGTGTGGAGATACCGGCACCACTGAGGAACACACAGTGACTGGAACTATGCATAAGGGAGAGAAGCTGATGCATAAAGAGAGATTGTTGCTGATGGGTATATATCTTTTACCCGATCTCACGCAGCCCCTTCTCTCACTCCCTAGATACCATCATGGGATTGGACACATCCACCGATGGAACTTACCTATCTTTTATTGCACAGCTGTTAAATACACGCAACTAAGAACACTTCTATTGCTTTACTGTCAGAGAAGGGTTATACGTTACAACAGGAAGGGAA
>NZ_MVQX01000002.1 GCF_002067275.1 Methanomethylovorans sp. PtaU1.Bin093
CCATGCGGTCTACAGGCTGCCCTGTTAAAATACGGGCAAGCCTTTCTTTAGGGGTGTAATTGGACATAGTTAAATTCTCCATTAAACATGAAAGATCTGACTATATAAAATGCTCACAAATAATATGGCCTGTTAAAAAACCAGGGGATGAGGTATTGGCTTATGTGATTTATGAGCCTTAAATAGCCAGGTAATTATTTATCATCGGCTTGAATTCTGTTTTAAAGTTAATCCTTCCATTTACAGGGTTTTCCTGTACCTTGTACCTTTGACATGACCTCTATGCGCTTGAAGCCTTCCCAGAGGCCGTGCACATTGCAACCTGCGACTGCAATTAGATCCGTAAGCACTGATTTTGTACCACAGTCCCCGCACACATTGACCCCATGGATATTACACTCTTCCAGCACCTTCGTGGCAACAACCTCTTCTGGGATAGTTACCGTGAACTCCGCGATAACGCTTGTGTCAGATGGTGAAAGTTTCACCTCTCCCAGTTGTCTTCCGTGCATAGAGAGCTTTATCCATTCGATGTAATGAGCTTGTTCCATTACGTGTGGAACTGTTACCTTCACAGTGAAAGGCTGTCCAGTGAGGACAAGTTCCGGTGCTTCTATAATAGGCACATGCTTCTGCTCCAGCTCAGTGAGATGAGCTGGATCTGCAGCCTTGTTGATCTTTTTCTTATCAACCATTCGATCACCATTCTCCATTCCAATCAGTCATAAGTAAATAAAATGCCAGCAGAGCTGACATTAAAATTTATAGTGTTTCACAGAGTGGTACAGCACAACCAAAAAGAAAACTATTATCACTCCAAGGGATGAGAAATAGGATACCGGATCCCATACGAAGCTCATGGCTCCGCTTTCTCCCCAGCCTACAAGCACAGTTCCCTGCAAGACCACTGGTGTTACCACACAGGTAAAAGCAACTATGAAGATAAAGAGGATGTCAAAGATCCTCATGAACACTCCTCTTTCGCCTTCCTCTTTAACTGCTTCTGCCATCTTATACCTCCTTAATCATAGTATTCAAATTCGAACATGTGTTTCTTGATGGATCTATATACACCTACACATCCTAATGTTTCTATTCCCAGCAACAGGATTATGAAAAGTATATACAGTCCCAAAAGGATGGAAGGTATAGGCACACTGGCTCCTATTATTGACACTATGTTGTATATCATATACAGTTCGGAGAAGTACAGCAGTGCCAGCAGCAGCACAATGACACCAGCATCCTGATGCAATTTGCTACGGTATCTGTTATTGTCGATATTTGCCAACGTCATCCCTCCTTATTCGCTCCTGTGCATTACGGGCTTTGGCCATCCCATGTCGCGTTCCCAGTCATGCTCACTCTCTATGCTCTTGTACCTCCAGTTGAAGTAGAAGTACGCTACTATGTAGAACACCAGCCCAAAGATCAGGTTGTAACGGTATCCCCAGTTGAGCGTTGATAGGATCACTACTGCCAGGAATATGGTAAAGTAAGCTATCCATGGCTGCATGGGTCCTATGAAAGGACGTACCTTGCTCGAATCTTGTGGGAACATTTTCCTGAACCTTATGAGAGCAAATGGAATTAGCACATAGGCAACCATTCCTGATGTGATCGAGAAGGTAATTACCTGGTCAAGGAAGCCGCTGAACGCAAAAGCTATGGCTATAGGCATTGTAAAGATCACAGCCCTGTAAGGTGTGTAGTATCTCGGGTGCACAGCTGAGAACCAGGGTGTAAGGAAGTGGTCCCTGGACAATGCAAACCACGATCTTGAAGAGTCACATACACATCCGTTTGCACTGGCAAGGCAGGTGAACAGTGTGCCTATGGCCAGGAACACCACCAGGAAATACATACCAGTTGATGTTGCTGCCTCGTACAGAGGATACACAGATACTCCAAGAACTGATGCGGGTATAAGGCCAGCACATAGATATAGCGTCATGCCTGCTGCAATAAGCAGGGTGATCATACCAGCCTGTTGTCCCAGAGGAACAGCCCTTGAAGGATGCTTACATTCTTCTGCGCACATTGCCGCACCTTCTATTCCCAGATAGAACCAGGGACCGAACTGCAATGCGGCGAATATGCCCACAATCCCGTTGGGCATCGCGCCTGATATCAGTTCTGCAGGGTTCCATGGTATGCTTCCAATTCCCAGGAGATTAAAGAAGAAGAACACGATTATAGCTATGAAAGCGGTCATGGTTAGCGCAAAGTTAAGAGTAAGTGCAGCCACGACTCCACGATAGTTAATAAACGTAAGGATAGATATCACAAGTAATGTTACCGGTAATACTTGTATCTCCGGGAAGATCGATTGAGCTATTGATGCCACGACAATTGAATCTGCAGCTTCCAGAGCAATATATTCCATGTATACTGCAAGACCAACTATGGCAGCTGCCCCAGGTCCTATGAACAATCTTGCCCAGTCATAGGGACCTCCTGCAAGTTTTGTAGCAGCTCCAAGCTCACTGGCACACAGTGCTACCATAACATACATAGTACCTGCCACAAGCAGTGCAAACAGGGAACCAAGTATACCACCCTTTGCAACTGTGAAGTTCCACCCCATGTACTCTCCGACAAGCACTATACCAACACCAAGAGCCCATACGTGATAAGGTCTCAATGTTTTTACAAGGGTGGGGGATTCTGAACTCGTTTCTTCGGTCATTGAGTTATCCTCCTTTATGATCTTTTTGACACTTTTACAGCATCCAGCAGCACCCAACCTATCAACAAGAAATCGATGAGATAAATTGCACCATTGATCATGGTCCATGTGTCCATTTTAATATGCCTCCGCTGTTTTATATGATAATAATTATTTATGTTAGTTCAACCTCCATGAAAAAAAAAGCCAGCGATTTATTCGCTGGCTTGGTTTTGGAGGCTTAGAACACCAGCCCCAGTCCTTCGAGCTTCTTTCTTGCTCCGTCGTAGACCTTCATGTATTCATCCGTGG
>NZ_MVQX01000003.1 GCF_002067275.1 Methanomethylovorans sp. PtaU1.Bin093
GATCTCTTAGGTGAACCATCGGTTGTGATCGTTGAAGGAAAACAGGTCGATCTGACACTTCCGCCTGGCACAGGCGCAGGTTTTACTCCGGGTGAACAGGCCAACACCACGCCTGAGGATTTCCTTCCATCTTATGCATACGAAATTAGTACAATATCCTCGTCGATATATTCCGAGGAACTGCCGGAAGGTTATGAAAGCATTATCAAGGACTACTTTGAGAAAATGGCAGGAAAATAATGGCAGACAGACCCTTACTATTGATCCATGAATGTAAAGGAGACCAGAGATGAACTCCAGTGAAATGAGCGCAGGAAATCTGTCCCAGACATACCGGCTTGCCGGCGAGATGTTCAATGCATTGTTCGCCGAGATTGGTAAGGTCATAGTGGGACAACAGGAATATGTGGAACAGATGATCATCGCTATGCTCTGTAATGGGCATGCTTTGGTGGAGAGCAATCCCGGTCTAGGAAAGACTTTGACCATTTCTACGATAGCAAAGGTCATGGACCTGCGCTTTAGCAGGGTCCAGTGTACACCGGACCTGATGCCTGCGGATATCACGGGAACGAACATCATCGAGGAACACGGCGGTGTCAAGTCGTTCAAGTTCCAGGCAGGACCTATCTTTGCCAACATAGTGCTGGCAGATGAGATCAACCGTGCCTCTCCCAAAACACAATCCGCAATGCTTGAGGCCATGCAGGAAAAACAAATCACTGTAGCCAATGATACTTACCTGCTCGACAAGCCGTTCTTTATCCTGGCCACACAGAACCCTATTGAGATGGAAGGCACTTTCCCGCTGCCTGAGGCACAACTGGACAGGTTCCTGCTGAAGATATTGCTGGACTACCCTACATTCGAGCAGGAGCTCAGCATTGTGGACAGGTATACTAAAATGGACACACCCCAGGTCAGAAAGATCATGAACAAGAGCACATTGCTCGACCTGCAGAAGCTGACCACCGAAGTGCCGATCTCCGACCAGTTAAAGTCCAGGGCCGTGAAGATAGTGCTGGCTACACGGCAGAACAGCGAGCATATAGAATACGGTGCATCTCCCAGAGCTTCTATCGGCCTTATACTGACCGCAAAGGCACGTGCTCTGATCAAAGGCAGGAACTATGTCAGCGAGGAGGATATAGAGGCAATGGCCTATCCTATACTTCGCCACAGGATCGGGCTTTCTTTCGAATCTGAAAGGCGGGGCATTACCGCAGATCAGATGATCAAGGGAATACTTGCACAGGTCAAATAAAAATCAGGCAGGACATGAACCCCGGCAAACACACTATAAATGCGGATTTTTTCCGGCAGCTTGACCGTTTCTCTTTCATGGTGAACAAAAGAGTGTCCAGCGTATATGCCGGCAGCCGCCGTTCTATCAACAGCGGTAAAGGTATAGATACCGTGGGGTTCAGGGAATACTATCCCGGGGACGAGCCCCGGTCCATTGACTGGAAGGTCTATGCGCGGTCGGAAAAACTGTATGTGCGACAGTTCGAGGAAGACAAATC
Source organism: Methanomethylovorans sp. PtaU1.Bin093 (assembly GCF_002067275.1). GTDB lineage: Archaea > Halobacteriota > Methanosarcinia > Methanosarcinales > Methanosarcinaceae > Methanomethylovorans. The sequence goes on from NZ_MVQX01000003.1 coordinate 1,524, forward strand.
CCTCACGGCACATATACTGCTGGATGCAAGCAAGAGCATGGACTATCCTGATAAAGACACCACTAAATTCGAATATGGCCTGATGCTTGCCATGGGTTTTGCATATATGGTCACAAAGGACAATGATAAGTTCGCAATTTCCACCTTTTCTGAAGATGTGGATATATCTGAGCCGCGCAGAGGAAAGAAATACCTGTTCCAGACACTGGACAGGCTTGAGACCACCAAGCTACAGGGCAGGACAGACATACACGAATGCATTGTCAGATACAGCCGTGCCATCCATTCCCGGTCGCTTGTGATAATCATATCGGATTTCATGGATAGCCTGGATTCGATCAGGTCAGCTATATATCGTTTCTCGGACCATGACCTCATCCTTGTACAGGTGCTGGACAGGACAGAAGCCCAGCTTCAGGTGCACGGCCATACGAAGTTCATGGACCTGGAAACGGAGAAGGACCTTAAAACCTACGTAAGCGACAGCTTCAAGGAAAGCTACCAGCGCAAATTGATGGAGCATATGAACAGTATCAAGGATACATGCTACCACGTGGGAGCGGAATATTACGCTTTCACCACGGATGTGCCCATCTTTGAAGCTTTCCTTTATACCATAGACAGGAGACGCTGATATGGCCTTTGAGACACCCCTGGCTCTGCTGGCGCTGGCAAGCGTCATTCCTCTTATCATTCTCTACCTTCTGAGGCCAAAACCTCTTATGGTGAGGATACCATCAGTGATGTTCCTCATGCAGGTGGAAGAAAAGAAGCGCTTCTTCACTTCCATCACAAAACTTATCAAAGACCCTTTGTTCCTTATACAGCTACTGGTGCTTATTCTGTTAGCCCTGGCAGCTGCTGCGCCTTACATCATTACGAACGAACCCCTGAGCGATGAGCATACGGTGCTGGTGATGGATATGTCTGCCAGCATGCAGACCGGGAACAGGTTCCAGGAAGCCATTGCTAAGGCAGAGGATTATGTCAGCAAGAAGAACAGCATAGTGCTGGCGCATAATGTTCCTGTGACATTGCTGGAAGGGCAGGACGCAACCACCACTCAGGCAGCTCTTTCATCCCTTAAACCTGGTGCAACGGTAGCAGACATCTCTGCTGCCATGGGCACGGGTATGCGAATGCTGTCCCAGGGCGGTGGAAGGCTTATAGTTATCTCGGATCTCACTAACTGGGAAGGTGAAGATCCTGTTTCTGCAAAGAACCTGGCAGAATCATACGGCCTTAAGGTGGAATTCGTGCAGATAGGCAATACTGCAGATAATATAGGGATCATACAGGGCAGGCTTGAGACCACGCAGAGTGGCTACACCTATAATTGTGTTTTAAAGAACTATGGCAGCAGTGACCAGAACGTGCCTGTGGAGATCACCACCACTGACGGTGAAAGTGTGACCAAGAACATCGACCTGCCGGTAAAAGCGAAGTCCACGCAACAGTTCGTGCTTACGAACATGAGTACAGGTATCACCACGATCAA
>NZ_MVQX01000004.1 GCF_002067275.1 Methanomethylovorans sp. PtaU1.Bin093
CTGGATAATGTAGTATATGTAGCAGACAATTGCGGCGAGATACTGCTTGATACCCTTGTCTTCGACATAATAAAAGAACTGGGGGGGCATGTAACCCTTGTGGTGAGGGGAGAGCCTATACTTACTGACGTTACAATGAAGGATGTAATAGAGCTGGGGATAGATGGAAAGGTCGACAGGGTCCTGACCACAGGTTCCGGCTCAATAGGAGTGGACATGGAGCAAGCTCCGCAAGAGCTTCTCAATGCTTTCAGGGACGCGTCTTTAATAATCAGCAAAGGTATGGCGAACTATGAAACGCTTACAGAGCATGAAATGGGACCAATCGCATATCTGCTTAAGGCCAAGTGCAAACCTGTGGCCAGGCACATAGGAGTGGAGGTAGGCCATTCTGTGGCGCGACTATTTGAACAATGACCAGGTGAACATTATGTGTGAATTGGACGCAATACTTTTAGAAGATAATACCAGACAGCTGGTGATGGAGTCCGTTACAAAGGTAATGGTTGATGGGGATTCTATAGAACTTATAGGCATACTTGGGGACAGAACAACCTTAAAGGGCGGTATCAAACTAATAGACTTCTCAAAAGGGGAAATAGTTATACTCAGAAAATAACTATTATTAACTTAATACATATAATCACATAATTATCAAATGCTTCATTCAATGTAAATTTGAAGGAACATCTTCCAGAAGCATTATGTACTTGCTATAGAGGAGAGAAGAGGTATTATCAATGTCAAAAGTAAAAGTTGCTATAAATGGCTATGGAACAATAGGTAAACGTGTTGCAGATGCTGTGCAGATGCAGAAGGACATGGAAATAGTGGGCATATCCAAGACCAAGCCCAACTTCGAAGCTTTCGTGGCCCTGGATAAGGGTTATCCTGTATACGCACCTGCCGACAAGATAAAAGGTATGGAAAAAGGCGGAATACAGGCCTCCGGGACCATAGAGGACATGATACAGGCCGCAGACATAGTTGTTGATTGCACTCCCGGGGGATTGGGCGAGGAGAACAAGGCACTTTACACAAAGGCAGGTGTCAAGGCCATCTGGCAGGGTGGAGAGGAGCACGAGCTTGCTGGATGCTCTTTCAATGCTGTTGCCAATTATGAGGAAGCTCTTGGCCGGGACTTTGTAAGGGTTGTTTCCTGCAATACCACAGGACTGTGCAGAGTTATCTATCCGCTTGACCAGGAATTCGGAATAAAGAAGGTACGTGTGACACTTATGCGCAGAGCTGCTGACCCCAACGATGTCAAGAAGGGACCGATAAACGCCATTGTCCCAAACCCTATCAAATTGCCCTCACACCATGGGCCTGATGTGAAATCCGTCATTCCCCACATCAACATCACTTCTACTGCTGTGGTGCTTTCCACCACCCTTATGCACCTGCACAGTCTGAACATCGAAATGGACAAGCAGTGCTCTGCAGATGAAGTGGCAGACCTTCTGGATGCCCAATCCCGTATAAGGTTCGTTGGTCAGGGGATCACTTCCACCGCTGAGATCATGGAGCTTGGAAAAGACCTCGGCCGCCCACGCGGTGATATGTGGGAGAACTGCATATGGGACCAGTCCATCACAGTGGACGAAGGAGAACTATACTTCTTCCAGGCCATCCATCAGGAATCAGATGTTATCCCGGAGAACGTGGATGCTATCCGGGCAATGATGGAACTTGAGAGCAATGGTGCAAGGTCCATAGAGAAGACGAACAAGGCAATGGGTATCTGAGACCCATTCTTTTATGCAGGTAGATAGAGAGCTGTTGGAACTCTGCGAAAGGGTTTCTGCAGCCTCATACAAAGCCATAAAGGACCTTGTGGGGACGCCCGAAGCATATACTACCCTGTACATTGGCGCCGATGGCACTCCCACAAAACTCATTGATGATGCATCTGAAAGTGCGATCATCCTGGAGCTGGAAAAAATAGGTCGTTCCACACGTATAATTAGTGAGGAGTGTGGAGAAAGGATAGTTGGTTGCGATCCCGAGATCGCTCTGATCATGGACCCTCTGGACGGAACCCATAATGCTGCAATGGGAATCCCTTTCTATAGTATCTCCATAGCTATTGCCAACCCTTGTCTTTCCGGGATCGATTTTGGATATGTGAAAGACTTTGCCACAGGGGATGTGTACTGTGCGGAACTTGGCAAAGGGGCGTACCTGAACGGACACAGGATTCATCCATCAGATAGATCGGACCTTATGGACTTCTGTGTCAGTGTGTATGGATATCACCCTCATGTGACCAGGACGACCAATCTTTGTCAGGCGGTGCGCAGGATCCGCATCCTTGGCTGTGTTTCCCTTGAACTGTGCTATGTTGCTTGCGGAAAACTGGATGCTTTCGTGGATGTGCGAGGCTCTTTGCGTCTTACGGACGTTGCTGCAGGGAAACTCATCCTGGAGGAAGCAGGAGGCATCGTCAGTGATGAAAAAGGCCGCAAGCTGTTGCTTCAGGATAATGTTGTGAACCGTGTCTATATGGTGGCCACGAATGGTATGTCACATCAGCAAATCCTTGATATTACCGGGAGATGATGAGATGATAAAGAAGATAGGGATCGTATCAAGATATGACAAGCATGAAGCCCTTGAGATGGTAGAAAAAATAATTAGCCGTTTCAGGGAAGAAGTTGATATATTCCTTTCCCCCAGGACTGCTGAACATCTGGGAAACAGGTATCCGTGTATGCCAATAGACACTATGCGGGATGCAGGTGTGGAACTCATCATTGCGGTTGGCGGGGATGGAACTGTACTGCGCACCATTTCCAAAATGGATGATCCTCTGCCATTACTTGCTATCAACATGGGTACTCTGGGTTTTCTGGTGGATGTGAAACCTGAGGAAGCTATAGAAGCCATAGAGAACGTACTGCAAGGGTTTACGTACACAGAACGCTCCAGACTTGCTGTACAGCTCAATGAGGATCAGCTTCCGTGTGCCACGAACGAGCTGGTGCTGATCACCTCCAGACCTGCAAAGATACTGTCATTCAGTGTATGTGTGGATGAATCCCAGATCGATGAAATGCGTGCCGATGGAGTGGTAATAGCAACGCCTACAGGCTCAACGGCTTACGCGATGAGTGCAGGAGGGCCGATAATCGACCCAAGGGTTGATGCAACACTGATAGTGCCTCTCGCCCCATTTAAGCTCTCTGCAAGGCCATGGGTTGTGCCTGGCAGCAGCAAGATAAGACTAACAATGACAATGCCTGAAAAAGAGGCTGTGATCGTATTGGACGGGCAGCATACATATCATATCCATGAACATGATGTGATAACGCTTACAAGGGCCAGGGATCCGGCACGTTTTGTAAAAATGCCTATAGATGGCTTCTACGAGAAAGTTAAGAACAAGCTCGCCTGATATTTTGTTCAAGTGGTAGTGACATACCGGTCATTCTGATTATAATAGTATCGCTTGATTGCGAAAATT
>NZ_MVQX01000005.1 GCF_002067275.1 Methanomethylovorans sp. PtaU1.Bin093
GGTGGCTGCTGGCAGGGAAGGCACATTGCCTACAGTTGTGTCGGGTCTGGTGGATGTACCCGTGATCGGTGTGCCCGTATCCACAGGTTACGGGGCAGGGGCAAAAGGTGAAGCTGCGCTGCTTTCCATGTTGCAGTCGTGTTCAGTGCTTGCTGTCGTGAACATCGATGCAGGGTTCGTTGCAGGAGCTTTTGCTGCACGCATAGCCAATAATGTTGCCAGAGCTCGTGAAGGCAAAAACGAGGAGGCACAACCATGAGGACGATCATCTTTGATGCATTTTCAGGTGCTTCCGGAGATATGATCCTTGGAACCCTTATCTCTCTGGGAGCTGACGGAGAAAAAGTACGGACGGTCATAGAGTCGGCAGTGGATGTATCAGTAAGGATAGGGCAGGCGAACAAAAAAGGTATTTGTGCAGTGGATGTGCATATAGGCGTAGACCATGAGGAACATGCACGCCATTATGAAGAGCTTGTGGACATTGTGCGGAATGCCGGGTTGCCTGCAAGGGTTGAACACAGTGCTCTGGCAGTTTTCGAGCTCATGGCCAAAGCTGAGTCAAAAGTACATGGAGAATCCCTTGAGGAACTGCACTTTCATGAGGTAGGTCAGAACGATGCTTTAGCTGATGTCATAGGTTCCTGTTTTGCGATGCACGAGATCGGTGCTGATGGAATATACTGCCTGCCCATCAATGTTGGAGGAGGCAGGGTTAAGGCTGTCCATGGTTCCATGCCTGTGCCGGCCCCTGCCACCCTTGAGATCCTGCAACTCACGGGTCTGTCTTTCTACGGTTCCGGGAACCGGGAACTCCTTACACCTACAGGGGCTGCCATCCTGGGTCATTTCGCCAGACCGGTCGAAAACTATCCGAAGGGAAAGGTTCTCTCCGTAGGGTACGGTGCAGGAGATGCCGATACAGAAGATCCCAATGTGCTGCGCAGTACTCTCATAGATACGGAAGATGACCTTTCCAGAGATTCCATCGAGGTGCTGGAAACAAATGTGGACGATGTGACCGGGGAAGTGCTGGGTAACCTGTTCGAAAAATTGCTGTCAATAGGAGCAAAAGATGTTGCCATTGTACCCGCGACCATGAAAAAAGGTCGCACCGGACATATAATAAAAGTAATTACAAGACCCGAACATAGTGCTGCCATCGCAAGGGAGATCATGAGGGAAACGGGCACCCTGGGAATTCGTGTGATCCCGACCAAACACCGCTATACGGCCGACAGGCGCATGGACAGCGTAAGAGTCGTTATATGGGGAAAAGCATACGACATACCCGTGAAAATAGCTGAGGACCACAATGGTGAGATCCTGCATATTTCTGCAGAGTACGAAGACTGCAAGCGAGTTGCTAAAGAATTAAATTTACCACTCAAGGATGTCATACGAAAAGTGGAAGAGAAGGCATGGAATATCCATGGGCACGATGATCTTTTCTGAATACTGAATGATTGTTAATTAAAATTGTTTTTAATTAAAATTAATATTAAATAATAAAAAATTCTATTTTAAACTTGCAGATCTCGCTGATACAAAAACATCAGGCATCATCGTGCAGGTGAATAAGATGCTGACAAGCGCCGAATGTGAACACTCCCCTCTCAGGGACATAGATATTATAAGAGAACGTCGCAGAATAGAATATAATATGACTCCGGTTTCCTGCAACAGATCCATGGATAGGGTCGAAAGGAACGCTATCCGTCTTAAGCGCTCTCTGCAAGAGAGTGAGAAGATATCTTTTGCAAAGCTCCGCAATGATATTATCAAACCTGGCATCTGCACCATGTGTGGTGCCTGTGCTTCCATATGTGGATCCATTTCTTTAGAGGAGGGGCAACCAAAGCTAACAGGTAAATGCACAGCATGCGGTGTATGCTACAACCAGTGTCCGAGGACCATTACCACAGAAGAAGGTTTAATAGGCTGTCTCCGACAGGCATATGCTGCAAAGTCCAATCTTAAGGAGATCAAGGGACAGGATGGGGGTGTGGTCACTGCCATGCTTGCATATGGTCTTGAGGAAGGGCTTATCGACTGCGCTATCGTTACTGCAAGCTCCGATGAAGAGCCATGGAAACCTGTCCCTATAGTGGCAAGGACATATGAGGATCTCTTACAGTCCTCGGGTAGTATCTACAGCCATAGTATGACCATGGATGCCCTGATGAGCGCGATCCGACAGGGGATGAACAGTATTGCCTTTGTAGGCCCAAGCTGCAACATAGATGCCGTACACAAGATGCAAAGAAGCTCCCGTGGTTTTCTGCACATGTTCATGAGGGCAAGGATATTCAAGCTGGGTCTGTTCTGCATGGACAGTTTTGATTATGAAGGGCTGAAACAGTTCATCGAAGGAAAGAACATGCGCCTCGGAGATATTGAAGCTATGAAGATCAGGAAAGGACGGTTCGAGGTCACCACAGCGGCCGGAAAGGAAAGCTTTGATCTGCAGGAGCTTGACAATTGCCGCAGCAGTTCATGCAAATACTGTACGGATATGGCTTCTGAGAACACTGATATCTCTTTTGGAGGTGTGGGGACTCCGGATGGTTATACCTCTGTGCTTACCCGCTCATCCATGGGATATGAAATATTCAATGAAGCTGCAGACTGTGGTTATATAGATGCAAGAGTGATCGAGGACGGGGAGATGCAAAGGATCCTTAACCTTGCAAAGATGAAGAAGGTCCAGATGTATGCCTTCCATCGCAGGCAACAAGGCTGATCTGTTTTCGGTCGGTCTTGATCTACTCTCTTTTCTATTTCTGAAACTTCCATCAGGTGTTTGCTTTTACTCTTGTTTTAACAAACAACTGGAATCAATTTCTGCAGTAGTGAGTTGCTTCTTTGATTTATAGAAGAAATAACCCACTATGAAGAATGTTGCCATAGGCGACAGAAACGAGGGTATATGATAACCAAAGCCATCCATGATCATAAAAACACCCAGGAACAATATGGAATACATTGCTCCGTTCTTCAGATACATATATCTCTGGATCCTGTCGATATTGCCTATTGTCAGTTCTCTGACTACGAAAGCTCCTAGTCCGTTCCCGAGGATTATCAGTGGTACTGAGAGGGTGAATGCAAATGCTCCGATGACGCCATCTATGGAGAATGTTGCGTCTATTATCTCCAGATAGAATATCTTGCTCATATCTGACATATTTTTTTGCACGAGATCCCTTTCACTTTTTTCCGCATTTTCCTTGAAGCCGTGGGTGATGAAAAAAGCTGTTGAGCCAAGTACTGCGCTGAAAGCGACAAGATAGTTTATTTTCAGGCTGTACCAGACAATTACGGATAGTATTATTGATACGATAGCAAAGAACCAGACACCTTTTTTCATAAAATAAGGCTCCCCGCATATCCCAAAGTTCTTCTTTTCCAGGAACAGCCAGTGCAGGAACAGGAACAGCAGGAATACTCCGCCGCCCATTAGCAAAGCAGGGGCTGCGGTCTCTATCGCCTCTATGACCTTAGGGTCATTGCTGAATGTTGCAGTAAGGGCACCCATTGGTCCTAAGGAAGGTGTACTTGCCCAGACGATAACCCATGGTAAAAGTCCTCGGATCACAAAGACCGCAAAGAACAGTCCCCATATCAGGAACCATCTGCGTGCTTTCTCCCCCATTGTAGACAGCACCTGAGCATTGATGATGGCATTATCGATACTGCTAATGGTTTCAAATAAGCATAAACCACCGACTATCATGATCATTGAGAGGATGTCCATGTTATCTTTGTTGTAGAATTAATTTTTTGTTTATTAAGATATGCTTCTCTTGCTCACGACTTAGCTGTTTTCATAACAGGACCATATTCTGCAACATTACGACACTTTTAAATACGAACATTGTGTTTTAGAATTGTTAATTCACAATTGTGAATTAACTTGTATGCTGAGATGGCGGAACGGCTACGCAATGGACTGCAG
>NZ_MVQX01000006.1 GCF_002067275.1 Methanomethylovorans sp. PtaU1.Bin093
CAGCTCGGTCCTCATGGCACTTGTATCGTCCCGGAAAACACCAAGCTGGTACAGTGTGTACCCTGCAAGCAGCAGATATATGAGTCCCCAGATAGCAAAGGTCAGCCCTGCAGGGGCAAAGAGATTGGGATAGGAATCTGAGATCTGGCCAGTGTTCACTCCATTGATCGGGAGGCCGTTGGCCAGAGCATTGACTGTAACCATCACCAGAAAAGTTATTGCTGTGATGACTTTAATAATTGTTACCCTTTCTTTTCTTTCCATTTTGTTCCCTTCCTGTTGTAACGTATAACCCTTCTTTGACAGTAAAGCAATAGAAGTGTTCTTAGTTGCGTGTATTTAAGAGCTATGTAATAAAAGACACTCAACTTCCATCGGTGGTCACAGATGTCCGAAATTCCAGCTCTGTTCTTTAGTAGATAAAGACCAAAACAATGGTGAGCGTGCACAATCCTGTGATGGTATCCAGGGTGTAAAAGAAGGGGCTGCGTGAGATCGGGTAAAAGATATATACCCATCAGCAATAATCTCTCTTTATGCATCAGCTTCTTTCCCTTATGCATAGCTCCAGTCACTGTGTGTTCCTGAGCGGTGCCGGTATCTCCACACTGTCAGGTATACCTGACTTCCGGGGCAGCAAGGGCATTTACAAGCAATTCGATGCGGATAAGATCTTCGACATCCATTACTTCCGCAAGGACCCTGCATATTTCTATACGCATGGACGAGAGTTCATCTACAACCTGGAAGAGAAGGAACCCAATATCATCCATAAAATGCTGGCTAAACTGGAAGACGAGGGGATGGTGAAGTCGATAATCACCCAGAATATAGACATGCTGCACCAGAAGGCAGGCTCCAGGCGGGTCATAGAGATCCATGGTTCTCCTGCACAACACACCTGCCTGCATTGCGGCAAAAAATTCCCTTATGAGCTTATTTCTCCTATTGTGCACGGACCACAGGTCGTCCCTAAATGTGACGGATGTGGAGGTCTTGTAAAGCCGGATATTATCTTCTTCGGAGAAATGCTGGACCAAAATGCCCTTTCTCAGGCGATCTCCGAAAGCTCGAAGGCCGATCTGATGGTTGTGGTCGGCTCGTCCCTGGTGGTCCATCCGGCAGCATCCCTGCCCCTGGACACTGTAAAGCATGGAGGCAGGCTGGTCATAGTCAATAACATGCCTACACCTCTTGATGAGTACGCTTATCTAAGATATCCTGACCTTGAAGAAGTGTTCAGGTACCTGGAAAAAGAGATCCGATAAGCATTTTATCTGTGGGATCAAGACAAAGCTGATGGAAAAAAGATAGTAGCCGGAGTGATCCGGCTATTAGGCCTATTCTGTTATCTCATCGTCTGTCCTGATGGCAGCGACCAATTCCACAGGAGAGACAAAGATCCTTCCATCGCCGAACTTACCTGTACGGGCCGATCTGCGGATGATGTCTATGATGGGGCGGACATCTTCGTCCTTGACCACCATGTCTATCTCCATCTTTGGGATCATATCCACTTCTATCTTTTTGCCCCTGTACTGGAGGCATATCCCTTTCTGAGAACCTCTGCCCTTTACCTCGTATACGGTCATGGCGAAATATCCTTGCTCTGCCAGGGCGGCCTTAACGTCGTTAAGCATCTCCGGACGTATGATCGCATTGATCTTCTTCATTGTCATCACCTCATGCGTTCATGGATTCTCCGTGCTGTGAGATGTCCAGTCCCACATATTCTTCGGTCTCTGTCACACGCAGTCCCATGGTCTTGTCTATCACCTTGGCAAGAATGTATGTTACCACGAAGGCGTATGAGATCGCAACACCGGCATCCAGAGCCTGGATCAGGAACTGGTGTACATTGCCGTATATGAGACCGTTCACACCTCCGATGGAAGCAGTTGCAAATATCCCTGTTGCAAGGGCTCCCCACAGACCGCCCATGCCGTGAATGGCCCAGGCGTCCAGGCTTTCGTCCAGACCCTTCTTCACACGGAAGAGCAGCATTCTGTAGCACAGCACACCTGCGATCCCACCTATTACGATAGCTGCCATGGGTCCGACGAATCCGCATGCAGGGGTTATTGCCACCAGGCCTGCCACTGCACCGCTTACCATTCCCAGGGAACTGGGCTTACCCTTTGCCCATGAAGCAAGCATCCAGGTAAGAGCACCTGAAGCTGCTGAAATGTTAGTTACTACAAAAGCGTTCGCTGCCAGACCGTTGGCTGCAAGTGCGCTGCCTGAGTTGAAGGCGAACCATCCGAACCACAGGAGAGCGCCTCCTACCAGGGTGAGTGTGACATTCTCCGCTTCCATGCTGAACTTACCGAACCCCGATCGCTTCCCGATCACCAGTGCCAGCGCAAGGGCGCCGAATCCGGAACTAATGTGTACCACAGTGCCTCCTGCAAAGTCCAGAGCTCCAAGCTGTGAAGCCCAGCCACCGCCCCATGCCCAGTGAGCAAGAGGATCATATACAAGGGTGGTCCACAGTACACCCAGTACTATGAAAGAGCTTAGCTTTATCCTCTCTGCAACACCTGATGTGAGGATCGCAAGTGTGACCCCTGCAAATACCAGCTGGAAAACCATGAAAAGCATGTCAGGTATGCCTTCTCCGTCCAGTCCTACGCCATTAAGTCCAAAGTGCTCTAGGCTTCCTATAAAACCTGAGATGTCTGGTCCGAAGGCCAGGGAATAACCGGCTGTTACCCACTGGATGGTCACTATTGCAAATGCTATGAAAGACATTGCGATCATTGAAATGACGTTCTTGTTCCTTACCATACCGCCATAGAACAAACCCACACCGGGAGTCATAAGCATGACCATGGCAGTGCAGATCAGAATAAAGGCAGTATCGCCTGTATCGAGCGCCATTCAATAACACCTCTGTATCTGGCAAGAGCCTGTAAACAATATCCTGTCGGATGACCGGATGATCTGCAACATTATTTTGCCTATAAATGTCGATTCCATTTCCATACACCATTATAATTATTATTTTACTGTTTTCTACAGTATGTATCCGTATTCCGACTTTATAGTATAAATATTTTACTTAAAACAGCTTGGATATTTAAAAATTCAGGAAATATCGATAAAACTTAACTTTTCACAATAAGAGAGAAGTAACTACAAGCCAAAAGCGCAAACTCATGAAAAACCCAAAAGAAAATGCACATCCCAAAATGTGCAGATAATGATCTCAGATCTTATTCAGGAAAAGTTCTTTTGAGAGATATCTCAAAAACACCGTTCCTGCAAGTATGTACCGCGGTATCTGGATCAACTGGCACGGGCAGCTCCAACATTTTTGAATATCCAAAGTTGGGTGCTATGACTACCAGCTCCAGTGCATCTGCAGAAGGAGAGAATTCCACATATTCTTCGTCCACTCCAAGTTCTGCGGTCACGTATACCGTGTCTTCGGTTTCAAAGACCTCGACCACCGGCTCAGTGCTATTGATATAGATGTCCCCTTCTTCATCATCCTCGTCCTCGGAAAAAGAGGAGTGGGCTATTTTGAAACCCTGTATATCAGGCTTTTCGCCGACCTTCTGGAAGATGGTATAGCCATAGATAAAGGACTCACCAAGGTCATCAGCATCTCTGGAGAACATGGACAGCAAGTGCTGAATGAGCTGTTCGATGTCCATGATCGGGCTCTTATCAAAATCCTCATCGAAAGAATGCTTTTTCTTGTCGTCCATATAATAGCTCCTTCGTAGGCTCTTAGCAGATCAAGTTGCTTGCCCACTTGTCCCCATTTGTTCTGATTTATACGAACAAGTAGTATATAAAGGTATACTTTCAGCACATTCTTACAAGTATAAGCGCTGTATACCCCTATGTAAATACATATCACTATACAATAAACATGTTTCGCCCTTAGGACCGGGACAGGTTGTATATTCCCATAGACCTATATCAAATCACGAAGAATACTGATAGTGGAGTGGTTTTATGAAGATCGATACGAATCTTGCAGTCGAGCTGATAGACATCACAGACAATGTTCTGGAAGACGTGAACAAAAGCTCAATACGTAGTGGCATATGTGTGATAAGTACTCCTCACACGACCACTGCTATTGTCATTAATGAGAATGAACCAGGGCTGCTTTCTGATATGTTCAACCTGCTTAACAAGCTGGTGCCTCCGGGAGCAGGTTATGATCACGATCGCATAGACAACAATGCTGATTCTCATCTGAGGGCTATGCTCCTGGGGTCCAGTGAAACGATACCTATCGTAGACGGAAAGCTTGTACTTGGCACATGGCAAAGGA
>NZ_MVQX01000007.1 GCF_002067275.1 Methanomethylovorans sp. PtaU1.Bin093
TTCTGATAACTATACGGTTTTGCCTATCATTGAGGAGGATTATTCTGCACTTCCTCCGGAGTTGCCCAGAATGTGTGGCTATGAGGCAAAATGGATTCCTGAATCTCCCTATTGGAAGATCCGTTCCATTGCTGCTGACATCCCCAGGGAAACTGAGGAGTTCATTGTGGAATGCAGCCTGAAAATGATCAAAAGGCTTGAGTGCAGGGATTACACTCGCCTTGACTGGAGAATGGATGCAGCAGGCCATCCGAAGCTTCTGGAAGTAAACCCCAATCCCGGATGGTGCTGGGATGGACATCTGGCCAAGATGTCAGCATTGGCAGATATGTCCTATTCTGAAATGATCGCCAACATCCTCAAAAGCGCAGATGAGAGGATAACAGGAGCAGAATCGACCAAGAGTTCAGGACCAGTTCTGGAAGTCAAACTTTAAGGTCTGCTGGAAGCAGCGTAAGTAATGAATTTTAGTATTGGCCCATGTCTTGGTGATGTGGGCCAAGAAGGTAACTGAAGAGTTACAAGATTATTCTTGAGGCACACAAAATACATGTCTATGAATATTCAAACGATTTATTCTAGTCAGCATTTTATCAAATTTTCTTTTCATATCATCGGCACTTTTTCTGGAAATCAATTTATGCCTTAATTGCCATTCCAAATCAAAAGCAAATGCAGGAAAAGTTCTTGTAACCACAGTGTAAAGAGTAAATGTAAAGATGCTTATGACAGCTTTTTGCTTTAACTTACATCAGTTGAAAACACTTAAAATGAAGGAAAAAATGAAAGAGACAAAGTAAAAAAAGAGATAAAATGAATTAATGTCACTAAGTTTATGGTAACATAAAAACAGAGGGTTAATCAGAATCCTCTAAAACATATCTTGTGAACATTTTCACCTTTGAAAAATAAAGGTAAATAAAAGATTATCTATCTTTGAATCTGGTTCTGTCTCCCGGGCTATCCTGGGCTTTTGTATCGCCTGGATTGTCATCATTATTAGTTACTCCCTCACCGGGCTGCTCATCATCTTCTCCATTATAATTCTCATCGCCTGAACCTGCCAATCCAGTGCTACTGGAAAAAGTTGTGATCACAAGCAATGCTAATATCAAAACCAGTATTTTTTTCATGTGCATCACCATGCAATTATACTAGATAATGTATATGCCCTACTATATTTAAATATTCTCGTCTTCTATAACAACTATACCATACTAATTATAAATTATTTCTAATCAAAAACTTGAATGTTAACCAAGTGCTTCCTTTCAGAACCTTGGACATCATAATATCTGATAATAGGCAATAACTTCCTTCTTATTTGAATCCTGGCATGATGTTGCCTGTAATTGTCCTACGAAGTCTGCATCTTGTATTTAACAATAAATACCGAACCAATTTCAGTGACACTTTAGTTTTATACAGTTTCGACATCCATTAATCAATCTCTGGTGCATTCATTTTCTTCTTTCTTGAGAATATATTTGGTTGTGCAGACTATCCATCTTTTATGCAATACAAGGTGTATTGCTGCAAAAACTGTCATCATGATAGCTGACCTGTTATGAAAAGCGTCCATGTGGCTTTTGTAATTCCTATGTATTCCTGATTCCTTCTTCGTTGCACACCTGAAGGTATCATAAAAAGCTCTCTCTGGATTTAGTTTTTCACACGAAAAATGTATGTATCCCTCTGAGTATGTAATAACCAGATACGATGAGAGATTTTATAGAGCAGCTAAGAAGCAGTGGCAAGGTCACGGAGATCAAAGACTCTGTTTCAAGGGAGTTCGAAGCTCCAAGGATAGCGAAAAAGACACCTGGGCCTGTGCTTTTCCATGATATCGAGGGAAAGAAAGCGATCATGAACCTTTTGGGTACGCGGGATGAGCTTGCAGCGATGTTCGGGGTGCCCCGGGATATGATCATTCAGAAGCTCTCTGAGGTACAGCCTGACGGGGAAGTCGTAATAGTTTCCGAATCTCCTACCATGGAAGTTGTGGATGAGAAGGTTGACCTGTACAGCCTTCCCATAATGAAGCATTTTGCAAAGGACGGTGGCCTGTACATCACTGCCGGTATCGTGGTAAGTGAGTACGAAGGCTCCATGAATGCATCCATACACCGCCTCATGGTGCTTGATAAAGATAAGCTGGCTGCCAGACTCGTGCCTCCAAGACACACCTATGTATTGCACAAAAAGGCTGCATCCAAAGTAGATAAGCTTCCGATAGCCATTGTTATCGGTGCAGATCCTGTAATTACATTCGCCTCAACAACCCGTGTGCCTCTGGGAAAAGAATTTCATTATGCAGCAGCTCTTAGAGGTGCTCCGGTGGAATTATTCGAATGTAGCAATGGCGTAAAGGTACCACATGCAGAGATTGTACTGGAAGGTTATGTCGATCCTGTGGAACGTGTTCAAGAAGGACCGTTTGTTGACATCACCGGTACTTACGATGAGATCCGTCCTGAACCTGTGATCCACATTACAAGGATAATACACAGAAAAGATCCCATTTATCACGGCATCCTCCCGGCAGGACCGGAACACCTGCTTATGATGGGAGTACCATACGAACCCAAGATCTACAGGGCAGTAAGCGAAGTGACCACTGTGAAGAATGTAGTGCTCACAGAAGGCGGATGCTGTTATCTGCATGCTGTGGTGCAGATCGAGAAACAGACAGAGGGCGATGGAAAGAATGCCATCATGGCAGCCTTTGCCAGCCACACAAGCCTCAAGCATGTAGTGGTAGTGGACGAGGACATCGATATCTTCGACCCCAAGGATGTAGAGTTCGCTATTGCGACCCGCGTGAAGGGAGATATGGATGTTATGATCGTCACCAATGTGAGGGGAAGTTCCCTGGACCCAAGGGGTGCACCCGACGGTACGACCACTAAAATAGGCATAGACGCTACCAAAGTCCTGAAGCAGGCAGAGATGTTCGAAAGGGCGAAGATGCCCGAGTAGGTGGACCATGTACCTCACAAAAGAAGAACAGGCAATGCTCGATGGCGAAGAAGGTGAAACACTCCAGAAAGCCATTGAGATACTTGTTGCTCTAGGTGATATTTACGGCGCCGACAGGCTCATACCTGTCAAAAGCGCGCAGATAGCCGGGGTTTCATATAAGACCATAGGCGATGCAGGTCTGGAATGGATATCCGATCTGCATGGAAAAGTAAAGATCCCTTCTATACTCAATCCTGCGGGCATGGACCTGCAGGACTGGAAAAAAATGCGGATAGATTCCGAATTTGCACATAAGCAGCAGTTAATAATAGAGGCATACGAAAAGCTGGGCATCAGTGCAAAATGCACATGTACTCCCTATTATCTTGAAGGATTCAATGCCACCTACGGAGACCATCTTGCGTGGAGCGAATCCTCGGCGGTTTCCTATGCCAACTCTGTCATCGGGGCAAGGACCAACCGCGAAGGTGGACCATCGGCTCTCTCGGCAGCCCTTGTGGGTAAAACCGCTAATTATGGCTATCATCTGGATGAGATGCGTAAACCCACTATGTCAGTTACAGTGGAGTGTGAACTGAAGGGTTCAGATTACGGTGCCCTTGGGTATATCGTCGGGAAGATGGTGGGCAGCAGAGTGCCTTTGTTCATCCTGAAAGGAAAGCCGGACAATGAAGAGCTTAAATCTCTGGGTGCTGCCATGGCTGCCTCCGGGGCGGTTGCCCTATACCACGTGGAAGGAGTTACTCCCGAAGCAAGGAAGAACAATTTTGCAAGGCCTGATGAGAATATAGTCATCGAGGAAAGTCAGATAAGGGAAATCTATGACAGGACAAAACCAGATATCAATGACCTGGATATCGTAACTATCGGCTGTCCACATTGCTCTCCGGCTGAGCTCTCTTTGATAGCAGGACTGCTCGAAGGAAAAACTGTGAACAAAGAGGTGTGGATCTGCACTTCCAGAGAGATTGCAGCCAAACATCCCGGACTTGTCAGGTCCATTGAAAAAAGCGGGGCAAAAGTGGTCTGTGATACCTGCATGGTAGTATCCCCGGCAACTGAAAAATATAAGACCATGATGGTAAACTCCGGCAAAGCTCTGGCATACGTACCCGGAATGTGCGGCGTTCCTACTCTATTTGGTGATATCTATAAGTGCATCAGGGAGGCGGTGAAGGAATGAAGGTCAAATGCCGTACTATTTCCAGGGGATGTGCAGAGGGGCAAGTGATGCTCACGCATGATCCGATTTCCTTTTTGGGTAACGTAGATCCCAAGACTGGCAAAGTAGTAGATGCGAACCACGAACTTTTCGGGCAGTCTGTGCAGGGCAAGGTCTTGGTCTTCCCGCATGGAAAAGGCTCCACTGTAGGTTCCTATGTAATATACCAGCTCTTCAAGAACGGAGTTGCCCCTGCAGCTATGATAAACCTGGAATCAGAACCTATAGTTGCTGTGGGTGCTATTATCTCTGCCATACCGCTGGTTGACAGGCTGGAGGATGATCCATATATTTTCCTTAAGGATGGCATGTCCATAAAAGTAAATAGCAGTGAAGGATATGTGGAAGTGCCTGAAGGATAATGGTCCCGAAGATGCAAAAAGGTACTGGAAAAGTGGTGTACTAATGGACATTTGTTTGAGGTGGAAACGAAAGAACGCTTTTAGCCTTGCTGCGCTTGCACCATTGCTACCCAGCATACGCAGAGTCAAAACGCCAACTGACGGTATAATGATATACAGTCTGGTGACCAGGCAGGCAGCAAGTGTCTTCAGGGAAGTTCAGAATGCAACCACCAATTCTATTTTCATA
>NZ_MVQX01000008.1 GCF_002067275.1 Methanomethylovorans sp. PtaU1.Bin093
AGCAGTGATGCAGATATGGAACCTGTCCAGATGGAAAATGCAGGTCTGAAAGAGGGCCAACCGGAACGATCCAACATCTGGACGATCTTCATGGCCATACTCGTTATATCATTGGTTGCAGTTGGATATATGTATCTCAGGAAACGGTAAAATTGATCTGCTGACCCCTGTACACAAATACAGGGGTATAAAGCAAGATCCTGGATCTTCACTACGATATTATAAGAGTTTCAAAAAATCTTACTGCGATAAACGTCCTCCATTGTTGAGGAGCTGGTGACAAAAGTGCAAATCAAAGTTAGTAGATCGGTCTATTCAGGGCTAGTATTGTTCTTTTTAATGCTAGCCACAGGAATCTGTTCGGCGGATAATGTCAATGTAGATATTGTTGGTCAGTTCAGCGGAGAAGTATTCGATGTTGCCGTAGCCGGAGATCATGCCTATCTCGTCCAGGGTCAGGACCTTGTAATACTTGATATAAGCGATGTCGCAGCTCTTTCAGAGGTGGGCAGGGTAAGTTCTGTATCTGAAATATATGGTATTGCGGTTTCAGGGGATCATGCATGCATAGCCAATGGGGAAAATGGGATTGCTGTGGTGGATGTTAGTGTTCCCTCCTCTCCAACGATCATGGGCAGTTATGATACTGATGGTTTTGCACGTGATGTTGCTATATCGGGTAATTATGCTTATGTAGCTGATGGCATAGGTCTTGCTATTGTCGATATCAGTGTTCCTTCATCCCCAACCCTTGCAGGAACCTATGACACCATTGGATTTGCAACTGGAATCACTGTATCAGGCAATCATGCCTATGTAGCTGATGATGGCAAAGCTATTTTTGATGGCAGTAATGGAATTGCAATAGTGGATATCTCTACTCCCTCATCACCAAGACAGGTGGGAAGTTATGGTTCCATCTATGCATATGGTTCTGCTGTATCAGGCAATTATGCCTATGTGGCTGACTACAGCGGTCTTGTAATTCTGGACGTAAGTGATCCTTCCGTGCCAGTTCTGGCAGGCAGTTATTTCAGCAATGGTGATTCAAACGGTGTTGCAGTTTCAGGCAACTATGCCTATGTAGCTGATGGTAGTGGTGTTTTTGTTGTAGACGTAAGTGACCCCTCGTCTCCTGTCTATATGGGGGAATATGATGGTTCTAATGCCTATAATGTTGCGATGGATGATAATTATGCCTTTGTAGCCGATTCCATTAAGGGCCTTGTGGTATTCACAATTAGTGACTTCTCAGGCAATTATACTGAAAACCCAACCCCCGAGGAAACAGATCAACCACCGGTAATTTCAGGAACAGGCGATAAGTCGGTAATTGAAGGTCAATTGCTGACGTTCACTGTTTCAGCAACAGATCCTGATGGTGATATTATACATTACTCTGCTTCAAACATGCCAGAAGGGGCTACCTTTGATACGGACACTGGTGTTTTCAGCTGGACCCCGGATACCGAAGGCAATTACATTGTCACATTTACTGCAGAATCAAACGGCCTTATTGATTCGGAAACAATTGCTATTTTTGTCACAGCTTCAGGTGCTACCTCTCCCGGATCACAGATCTCTGACCTTTCAGGAAAGGACATCAGTTCAACTTCCATCACATTGACCTGGACCAATTCTCAGGATGTAGGTTATGTTGAGCTGTATCGCAATGAATTTCTAATCAGTAACGTCACCGGGTCCGTATCAACGTATGAGGACAATGGGCTGGCCAGCGAAACCATTTATACCTATTCTCTGTTGCCCTATTACAATAACGGCACTAAAGGAAATGTGGCAAGCATCACTTTGAGCACCTCATCTTCCAGCAGCGGTAGCAGCACTGGCGGAGGAGGGAGCAGTGGAGGCAGCAGTACAAAGAGTAGCAGTGGCGGTGGAGGCGGCGGTGCAGGCAGCGTTGAGGATTTTGCAAATGTAGCGGTGAAAGACGTGGACAATGAGTTCCTCAGGATGAATGCCAATGTTACCTATGAGTTCACAAGAGCAGGTAATGATATCCAGTCCGTTAAATTCCATTCCCTTAAGAACTCAGGTGAGATCACTTCCACTATAGAGGTCCTGAACAACAGATCAAAGCTTGTCACCAGTGATCCAGAAGGACTTGTGTACAAATATATCAACATATGGGTGGGAAAATCCGGCTTCGCAACGGAAGCTAACATAAAAGATGCGGTTGTACAATTCAAGGTAAATGATTCATGGATCGAGGAAACGGATGTAAGCCCTGAAAGTATAAGGTTGCAGAGATATAATGGAACTGCATGGGAAGTGTTACCTACCGAATTGGTAGTCAATACAGCAAACTATGTGATATTCAAGGCTTCAACTCCTGGATTCTCTCCGTTTGCCATCACTGCGGATGCAACCTTTGTAAATGATACAGATACCAAGTTGCAGGCTACAGGGTCGGATCAACTGGTCAATCCTGACCAGACAGAAATTGTGGACCATGGGCAAACACAGCCAGAAAGGTCCAATTTCCTGATCCCGATCATAGCTGTAATATTAATTGTGCTCCTAGCAGCTGGGTATATGTATATGAAGAAAAAATGAGATGATAGTTATTCCCCTGTACACTAAGTACAGGGGAATTTAGTGTTAAGATGGCATATTTCTGTAAATAACAATTTCAAACTGAACTTTTCCTTTACTTTTTTATTAGATCAAAGTCCACTCTTGCTGAGGAGCTGGTGAGAAAAATGAAGATCAAATCAATTTGGCTTAGTAGTGTTGTGATGATGTTGTTGTTTGTGACGGTTACTGCATCTGTCGGACTGGCAGACACCCCTGATATGGTGCTTGTAGGTCAGTTCAGTGGAGATGCATCTGATGTTGGGGTAGCGGGTGATCATGCATATCTCGGCCAGGGACAGGACTTTGTCATATTAGATGTCAGTGATGTTGCCGATCCTTCTGAGGTGGGTCGGATAACTGCTTTATCAGAAGTATATGATATCGCAATATCAGGTGATCATGCCTATATAGCCAATGGTGACAATGGACTCGTTATTGTCGATGTCAGTACTCCCTCTTCCCCAAGCCTTGCAGGTACATATGATACTGAAGGTTTTGCACTTGATATTGCTATTTCAGGTAATTATGCTTATGTAGCTGATGGCAGCGGTCTTGTTATTGTCGATGTCAGTACACCTTCTTCCCCGATCCTTGCAGGAACCTATGATACCACCGGTTATGCGAACGGGGTTGCAGTATCAGGTAATTATGCCTATGTAGCTGGTGACAGCAAAGGCATTTTCGATGGCAGTAATGGGATTGCAGTAGTGGATGTCTCTGATCCCTCATCACCACGACAGGTGGGAAGTTATGGTTCCATTTATGCATATGATGTAGCTATATCGAATAACCATGTTTATGTGGCTGATCACACTGGTCTTGTGATACTGGATGTCAGTGATCCTCTATCTCCACGTTCAGAGGGTAGTTATTCCGCTGGTGGCGACACAAATGATGTTGCTGTATCGGGCAATAATGCATATGTAGCTGATCACACTGGTATTTTTGTTCTAGATGTTTCTATGCCTTCTTCTCCGGATCTTTTAAGTAGCTATAGTACTGACGGCAATGTCAATGGTATTGAAGCTTCGGGCAACTATATTTATGTAGCCGATTCCAGTAGAGGCCTTGTTGTTCTTCAACAGGGTGCATCTGGAGGTTCTATCGTCACTGAAGATAATTCCACGTCAGATACCGCAATTGGTTCTAATTTGCCCGGAGAACCTCAACTTTCGCTCATAGGTGATAGGTCAGTTCAAGAGAATGAAATGCTAACATTTACAATTTCAGCAACAACGGTTGATGGTGGCTCCATTGTTTACACTGCTGCAGGTCTGCCCGCAGAAGCTACTCTTGACCCGACCACTGGTATTTTCAGCTGGGCTCCTGGCATGGGCACTGCCGGAACATATACAGTTACATTTACAGCAGAATCGAATGGCCTTACCGATTCGGAAACTATTATTTTAAATGTGATTGCTTCCGCCCAGGATCAGACCTCATCGATGGCTGTTACAGATCTTCAGGAAACTGGTTTAAGTTCAAGCTGGATAAGGTGGGAATGGACAAATCCGGATAATCCTGATTTCAGCCATGTGATGTTATACATTGATGACGTGCCTGTAGCTAACACATCAGAAAGTTATTATACAGCTACTGGCCTTGCCCCAGGCATCTCTCATTCACTAACTATCTGCTCTGTTGATAGCTCCGGGAATATTGTTACTGAGGGAGTTCACGATCTAGCCACGACTTTGGCACTTCAGGATATTTCCAGTATCTCTGGAATCAATATTACTCCAATTTCAATTACACTGGCATGGGAAGCTTCTGATGACACCACAGGGGTCCAGATACTCCGCAATGGCATACCCCTTGGGAATGTCAGCGGATCAACATCTTATCCGGATACCGGTCTGAATGGCGATACAATTTACAATTATACCATAATCCCATACAAAGATAATGGAATGGAGGGTAAAAAGGTAATGATCAGCCTCAGGACTCCTCCTTATGGTACGGATAATACAAAGAGCATCTTTTATAGTTCAGAAGACGCTGCCAATTTGATCTTCACAGAAGCTCTGACCGTTCCCCTTATAATGAATACTAATGTGACCTATGAATTCACAGGGGAAGGTAATGATATCCTGTCAGTTGATTTCTATTCCCTTCAAGATTCAGGTGATGTAACCTGTACAATAGAAGTACTTAATGGCAGATCTAAACTTGTAAGCAACGATCCAGTTGGGTTTGTTTACAAATATATGAACATTTGGGTAGGCAGTTCCGGTTTTGCTACTGGGTCCGATCTCAAGGACGCGCGGATTAAGTTCAAAGTCAATGATTCATGGCTCCAGGATATTGGCTTAACTGCTGCAGATGTGAGATTACAAAGGTATGATGGAACCGTCTGGGAAGTATTGCCAACTACTGTTGTAAATAATGACAATGTGGGTCACACTGTATTCGAGTCTCAGACCCCGGGATTCTCTCCATTTGCCATCACTGCGAAAAAAGAACTTGCTTCTTCGATAAATGCTGACAGGGATAAGGCCCAGGGACTAGCACAAAGATCCAATATGTTTCTGATCGCTATGTTGATATTCCTGGCAGGAGCATTTGCAGCCGCGTATTTCTATCTAAGGAAAGGGGATAGTTGATCAGTAGAATTCCCTGTGCAAGTTACAGGGAACATCTCCCATTACTTTCCTTTAACTTACAAAAGGTTCAATTTATCGGGCCATTGTTAAAGTCTTTCAGACAATCTTTTTACCCTTTGTATTTATTTTATTGATTGTCTTTTCAAGCAGACTATGCATAAGTTCATATTTATTCAAAAATTCAACTAAAAAAACGTACTATTAACAAAAATATACTATAAATGGATATGTTTTTTTAAGCATATTTAAATACTCCCTCTTTAAAATCCTACTATAGGACACAACAATAAGGCAAGTAGCAGTCCTCTATAGCTGTGAAGTAGGTGGTGCTTCTGCGAACCAATTTTGAAAAAATGATGTACTTTGGGGTCGGGTTGGCTTACACTGGAATGGTACTGTTCTTAGTGTCAATGACCGTGGGAACAAGCTTAGCAGACAATGCAACTGTGGATGATAAGAATGAATTACTATCAGCTATTGCTGCTGCCAATGTAAAATTAGGAGATGCTGTTGCAGGGGACGGTCCAGGTAACTATCCTCAGTCAGCAATAGATACGTTCGAGGCAGCCATTGCTATTGCACAGGACGTTCTTTATGATCCGGGCGCGACCACTGAACAGGTGGATAAGGCCGTTTCAGACCTTGAAGATGCTGAGGCTGTATTTGATGCAGCTCAAATTTCAAGTGTAAATAAAGTATCATTGATGTCAGCTATCAGTTCAGCTTCTGCTAAAGTGGAAGGTGCAGTAGCCGGACGTGAACCTGGTCAATATCCCCAGGCAGCAATAAATGCTTTTAACAGAGCTATTTCCAGTGCACAGAGGGTTGCTAACGACAGTGATGCAACCCAGGCAGAAGTGGATAAGGCTTTATCTGATCTCCGGGCCGCTGAAACTGTATTTGACGCGGCTAAAATAGTAAATGTGAATAAGGATGCATTGACCCTTGCGATCAGTGTGGCATCTTCAAAAGTAGAAAGTGCGATGGCTGGATCAGGTGTCGGTCAATATCCACAGTCTGCAATAGATGCATTTAGGGAGGCTATTGGTAAAGCACAGGCTGTAGTTAGGGATGCCAGTGCAACTCAGGCAGAAGTGGACCAGGCTGTTAAAGACCTCAGGACCGCTGAAGCAACATTCGATATGTCCAGAATCAAACAAGGAGATTCAACACCACCCGCATCTATATCATCTCTGGAAAACAGTGCAGCAGGACCAGCCTGGATAAGATGGACATGGACAAATCCATCGGATGCTGATTTTAGTCATGTGATGGTGTACATTGACGGTTCGTTTGTCACAACCACTTCTGACAACTACTTTGAGTTGACCGGGCTTACCGAGGGAACCACATATACTATAGGTATCAAAACCGTAGACACTTCAGGTAACATTGATCCTGAACTTGTCAGCGCTTCAGCAACTACCACCACCACACCGATCAAACTTCCTGAGATCACTGGGATCTCTGGAGGGGACATTACAACCAATTCAATTACATTGATGTGGGAATCATCGAGTGATATATCCAGTGTCAAAGTGATCAGGGATGATATATTGATCGGAACTGTGAGCGGTTCCACATCATATACAGATGGCGCCCTGGAAGAAGATACTACTTATACTTATACCTTGGTTCCATACACTAATGATGGGCTTGAGGGTAAAGCAGTAAGCATTAGCCTGAAAACTAAATCCTCCAGTAAAAGTGGCGGTGGAAGCAGCAGTGGTTCCAGCAGTAAAAAGAGCAGTAGTGGTGGAGGAGGTGCAGGTAGTGTTGAGGACTTTACGAACGTAGCAGTTAAAGACGCTGACAATGCCTATCTAAGGATGGGTTCCAATATCACCTATGAGTTCTCAAGGAAGGACAATGATATCCAGTCCGTTAGTTTTTACTCTCTCAAGAACTCAGGAAAAATAACCTCCACTATAGAGGTGCTGAACGGCAGATCAAAATTGGTTCATAGCGATCCGGAAGGTTTTGTCTATAGGTATCTAAACATCTGGGTAGGCAAGGCTGGTTTTGCCACATCCGATAATATCAGGGATGCCCGGATCATGTTCAAAGTGAACAATTCATGGATAGAAGAGATGGGTGTAATCCCTGCAGATGTTAAACTGCAAAGATATAATGGAACTGCGTGGGAAGTGCTGCCTACAACTCTCAAGGACAGCACAATGGACTATATGGTATTCGAAGCGCAAACATCCGGCTTCTCTCCATTTGCTATTACAGCCGGGAATACATTTGCATCTACGGTTGATGGTAATGCTAACAAATATCTCTCACAGATTGAAGATATCGCACTGGAAGGAATACAACCTGCAAGATCCAATATATGGACCTACATTATGGGCATTATCCTACTCGGCCTGCTTGCAGTTGGACG
>NZ_MVQX01000009.1 GCF_002067275.1 Methanomethylovorans sp. PtaU1.Bin093
AGGTCTATGGGCACTCCAGGATATTTTGATTACATTTCAGATGGTTCATCCACTCAGTTGATCGATACGTATTATAACAATATGGGTACTGCTACTGAAGATGAAAGGCTCAATGCAGAGAACCTTGTGCTATATCTGGCAAAGGAGTATGGTAACCATCCTGAGATTACTGATAAATGGGATACGATAAAGATCATGTATCTTTGCTATGCAGCAAACCCGGCCCTGGAAAATGCCAGTCTGACAAATCCGTACAGCCAGAACATAGAATACACTTACGTTCCATCGTTCAATGTGACCACTTGGGCTGATCCCAGTGACGAGTTACTACAGGCAGTTTCAAGCGGTTTACTTCAGGAGCAGGATGTGATCTTTTGCGATATGCTTTCCAGCAGCATCTATGGTCCTCTGAACCAGAGTTTCTGGGAGGCTCATGCAGCAGGCACAGTGTTCGTTGATGTGCGTTCCATTGATACACCGGCATATTTTGATCATGTATATACAGGCGATGAAAATGTCACATTGCTTAACTATTACAACAACATGGGTACACAGACCGATGCCCAGTTAACTAGTGCTGAGAACTTCCTTATCTACCTTGCCAAGGAATATGGTGACAATCCCGAACTTACTGCGGACTGGCAATTACAGGTCTCCGATTCTTCTGCTGTGCCACAGGTGGGGCTTTACCATAAAGATCATTCAGGGAAATACTTTGAGACCACGCAGCAGTATCTGGAATGGTATTCTACAAATGATGGTATGCACCATGTTTACGATCCTACAAAACCCACCATTGGTATGTGGTTCCATCGTGATGATATCACCAACGGCCAGATGGGAGTGGTGGATGCATTGATCTCTGACCTTGAAAGCAAGAACTGCAATGTCATTGTAGGATTCGATACGTTCGATGACATTGTCAAGTACTACTGTGATGAGAACAATCAGTCTCTTGTACAGTGCGTCATCTCCCTGAAGAGCTTCAGGCTGAACTATTATTACAATGAGAAAGGGGAGCGCGAACTGAGGCAGCTCAATGTACCTGTATTAAGAGGAATCGTTGTGGACGTTCCGCAGACACCTGATCCGGCAGATGCTAACAGGGGTATACCGAATGCGCAGGTAGTGAGGATGACCCTTGGTCCGAACCTTGACGGTATCTTTGAGTATGTTGTCATAGGAAAGAATGTATATGATTCCACTAACGGTACAAGTGAAGCTGTTCCTATGGACAGCCAGGTGGACTGGATAGGGGACAGGTCCATAAACTGGGCAAAGCTCAAGTTAATGAACAATTCCGAGAAGAAGGTTGCGGTGATCTATTACAACTATCCTTCAGGCAAGGACAATATAGGAGCCAGTTACCTTGATACAATTTCCAGCATGAGGCTCATGCTTCAGGAAATGCAGGATGCTGGTTTCAATGTTACTTCAGTGCCTGAGAACAACACAGAGCTGCTTGATGTGATCCAGGCCCAGGGTATAAATGCAGGGTGCTGGTCTCCGGGTGTGCTCAATGAAATGGTCGGGAACAGAACATCATGGGGACTGCAGCTTATACCCATGGAAACCTATCGCGAATGGTTTGAAGCAGAGATCCCAAAGGATCTGCGAGATGAGGTAATAGAAGAATGGGGAGCACCCTGGCAGGAAGACTTACCCGAGGACAAGAATCTCATGACATGGGAGAACAATTCCGGCAAATATCTGGTAATACCTACCGTACAGTTTGGAAATGTGTGGCTCATGCCCCAGCCTGCCCGTGGTTTCATGCAGAGTGATGACACGTTGTATCACAGTACATTGATCCCGCCACCACATCAGTATATAGCCTTCTATCTATGGCTTAATGAGCAGTGGGATGCAGATGCCGTCATCCATCTCGGAACCCATGGCACTCATGAATGGCTTCCAGGGCAAGCATACGGTATGAACAGGACGGCCGAATGGTCCCCATTGCTATTGCAAGACATGCCAAATATCTATCCATATATCGTTGCCAATGTAGGAGAAGGTCTTACAGCAGAATACAGAGGCAATGCCCTGATCATCGATCACATGACACCAACTCTGGAACGCTCTGGCACATACGGACAACTGTCTAATCTGTCACGTTACGTGCAGCAGTACTACGGACAGGAGATGTCCACCCAGACGAAAAAAGGATATCAGATGATCATTGTCGATGAAATGGTAAAAGCAAATCTCACAACAGACCTTGAGCTGAATGCTTCTGAACTGTACGGATACAATGAAACGCTCTTTGATGTATTCGTAAAGAACGTGCTGCATGAATATCTGGAAGAGATCGCAAGTGAGAACATACCCTATGGCATGCACATACTTGGAGAAGTGCCAGCTACGAACGCTACATCTCCCCACAGGGATGAACTTTCATGCATGGTACGTTCCATGATGAAAGGATATTTCGAAGACAACGTCACAGCGGCTTATTATCCGATAGATGATTATCCATTGGGCATACCGTTGAATGATACAAAAGTCGATTGGATGGTATGGGAAGTTGTGACCAATGGCACGTCTGTATATGAGGCTGAGGATCTGGTATACGGTTATACCAATGAATCTGTTTCCATAGACCTAAAAAGAGGTCTGGAATATAAACAGCGGCTCATTGACTCTGCCATAGAGATGGACAGGGTGATCAATGCTTTGAGTGCTGATTTCATACCTGCGGGTCCAGGTACCGATCCGGTGATGAACCCTAATGCTGTGCCGACAGGAAGGAACTTTTACGGGGTGAACCCTGAGCTTTATCCCTCTGAAGCCACATGGAAATTGGGAGTAATGCTTGCTCAGGAACTGCTTGTGGATTACTATGAGGAACATGGTGAATATCCCACAAAGGTCTCTTTCTCCCGCTTTGGTGTGGAATTCATTCGTGACCATGGTACGCTGGAAGCTGAAGCTATGTATCTGCTGGGTGTAAAACCAGTATGGGACAGCAATGGTTACGTGGTCGGTGTGGAACTCATACCTGAAGAAGAACTGTTACCCAACTACGATGCTTCCTTGCCGGGAAGACCCCGTATCGACATAGTTTATGCAACTGCAGGTATGAGGGATGCGTTCCCAAGCAAGATCAAAATGCTGGATGATGCAGTGAAACTTGCAAATACTGCTCCTTCGGTGAATTACCCCAACTATGTTAACACTAGTACACAGGCTATATACCAGGATCTTTACGCAAGCCTTCAGGGCTCATTTGAGACCGAGGAAGAAACCGCTTCCATGGCTGAAACCCTCTCTACCATGAGATGTTTTGCAGTACAGGACGGAACTTATGATATCCTGGTCGGTGATGCCATCGATGCAAGCGGTATCTGGGAAAGCGAGGATGAGATCGCTACTCTGTATCTTGAGAAAATGGGCTTTGCCTATGGAACTGAGCTGTGGGGATACCAATGCCAGGAACTGCTCACATCCAACCTGAAGAACGTAGAAGCATCGGTACATTCGGATTCTTCCAATCTGTATGATACCCTGGACAATGATGATTTCTTCCAGTATTTCGGTGGACTGAACCTTGCGACCAGATATGCGAGGGAAGACCATCAGACGCCGGAGATGTATGTTTCGGATACGCGGGACCCGAATAATGCCCAGATGACCGGAATGAAGGAATACCTGAGCAAAAACCTGCGTTCGAGATACTTCAATCCCAAATGGATAGAGGGTATGCAGGGATCAGGATATGCCGGTGGCAGGATGATGGCGGAGTTCGTGGACAATCTTTGGGGATGGGAAGTCACAGACCCTGAACTTGTGGACGATTCCGTATGGGATAATGTCTACAGGACGTATGTCAACGAGGGTATGGAAGAGTGGTTCAATGCAGAGAACTCTGGAGCATACCAGTCCATCACCGGCAGGATGCTGGAAGCTGTCCGTAAAGGGTATTGGGAACCTTCTGATGAGGTGGTACAAAGCCTGACCCAGGAGTATATGGAATCCGTGGCGGAGAATGGAGCCACATGCTGTCATCACACCTGCGGTAACCCCCTTCTTGACGATTTCGTACAGGGTGTGGTTTCTGTACCAGGTGTTGTCAGTGAGGAAGTTATCGATAAATATAATGAGCAACTCTACAAGGCAACTCTCCGTGATGATACTGAAGCAACTGACACCACATCTGCTGAAAAGAGCAAGGGTGGAAGTTCCACAGGTTCTGCACAGGTAAAACCTGGAGGCTCCAGCAATCAGACCACTCAAACCGATGGCGGTGTTGGAACAGATCTGGACAAAGTGCCTCAGGAGTCCATGAGATCAACTCAGGACCCGAACTATGTGGAAGGCTATGAGATGACAACAGAAACCGTGTCCCAGCCGGAAAGCAGCAGTCCTACCTTCTCGGGTTCAGATATAGTTGCTCTTATTCTTGTG
The DNA here is from genome assembly GCF_002067275.1 of Methanomethylovorans sp. PtaU1.Bin093. Lineage (GTDB taxonomy): Archaea > Halobacteriota > Methanosarcinia > Methanosarcinales > Methanosarcinaceae > Methanomethylovorans. The sequence continues at coordinate 4,408 of NZ_MVQX01000009.1, forward strand.
GCAGGAGCAGTTGGTGCAGTCTTTATAGGATTCATGAGAAAGAGGAGGATGTGAAGTAGGCATTTTGTTCCTTAATGCCTTTTTGATGAAGTAAAGAATGGATCTGAGATAGACCGAAAGGCAGAGCACTCATTGAATCGATACGATAACTCAGGAGTGTTCTGCTGTCATCGGTTTATCGATGATTGGTTTTTATCTTTCCTGTTTGCCTTCTTTTATTCAGTTAGAAGATATCATCTTTGCATAGAGCCGCTCAGTGTCTTCTTTCCTGCATAGCTCGGTCCCGGGGGTCATCACAGCAGCAGACCCGGCAGCTATCCCATATAGGGCAGCTTCTCTCAGTTCTTTTCCTCTTGAGAGGCTTAGGACAATGCCTGCCACCATGCTGTCCCCTGCTCCCACCTTGCTGCTAATGGGCACAGTTGGGGGCACAATGTGTTCCACAATATTTTCGGAAACCAGCAGAGCACCTGCCGCACCCAGGGATATGACCATCACTTCGCACTGCCCGGCCCTGACCATGCTCTGAGCTGCTTCTATTATCTGTGACTCTTCTTTTATATCGTTGCCTGCAAGCTCTCTGAACTCGCGTACATTGGGTTTGATCAGGTACACACCCTCCTGCAGTGCATGTGCAAGGGCATCGCCAGCAGTGTCAATGATGACCTTTGCGCCCATTTTCTTTCCGATACGTGCAACACGGGCATAGAAATCAGAAGGTACGCCTAAAGGAAGGCTTCCGCTGGCTACCAGATAATCAGGGGCCGGGTTGGCATTGGAAAGTTCCAGAAGACAGTGTTCCCATTCATCCCTCTCTAGCTTTGGGCCCTGCATCCCAAAACGGAACTGCCTTCCTGTAGTTCCCTCAAGGACAATAAGGTTCTCTCTTGTGAATCCTTTTATGGGTAATAGCAGTTGATCGATCCCTTCCTGTTCCAGGAGTTCATTGAGCATCTTACCAGGCATGCCACCGGCCGGATATACAAGCAATGATCCTCCTCCAAGTTTCTTTATGGCCCGGGAAACATTTACTCCACCGCCACCTGGCTCATAGCTGGCAGGTCCGCAGTACAGCTTGCGTTCAGCGATCACATGTTCTGTTGTAGTGCTTTTGTCTATTGCAGGGTTCATGTTCAGGGTAATGATAGTTCTCATGGGGATCTCTTTTGTATATGATTAGTTCATATTTATGAAATGTGGTGGTATTCTTATCTTTTTGAGTCAGTGAATGTAAAAGGATACATCTATAACAGTGTCCGGCTTTTAAAATATTATATGAGTTTAAATATAATTCGAGATTACTTACTTAAACTTAAATGACATACCCCACAAATCATAATATTAACAAAGTAATCTTCGTTGTGAATGGGATGTATAATTTTGGTAGTAATAATAAGGGGTATTTTGGATGAATTGTAAAAAACAGATTCAGCAATTGGTTGGTTTTGCTTTTATATTATTGGCAGGTATACTTCTATCTGGTTCGTTAACCATGGCAAGTGCAAACGAGGCCCCTGCCTCAGATCTTACAGAGAGTATAAACTTCAATGATACTATGATCCTTACAGAAGAACTGCAAAAAGTAAGCAGTGACCTTGTTGAGATGATCATGGATTCAGAGTGCCCTGGCCCGGGAACAACATCTCACACTAATGCTGTCCAGCCTTCAACCACAGTTCCTTCAACAGCAGTTAATACTGAATCTGAACAGCAGTTGGTATTTGTATATATCAGCCTTCTTCAGGGGAACCAAACCTCTGTAATTGATCCTTATGTCTGGAATGTTACCAGCATAGATGAAGCAAATTCAATTGTTGCTGCCTGGGTAGATGTAAGCGGTCTGGAAGAGATAGCTTCCCTGAAAGAAGTACGCAATATAAGGACAGTTATACGCCCGCTGGTGAACAGTGGTTCTGTTACGACGGCAGGAGATGCTATTCACAGGACCGATCTTGTAAGGTCTGGCTATTACCATAATGGCAGTGGCATAAAGATAGGTGTGATCTCCAACGGTGTGGATGCAATATCCGCAGCAAGGGCTTCCGGGGATCTGCCTTCAGATGTCACAGTATTGAGAAATAGCGTTGGCGGCAATGAAGGTATTGCCATGATGGAGATCATTTATGATATGGCTCCAGGTGCAAAGTTATACTTCCATGATCATGGGAACAGTGTATATGAATTCAACGATGCCATTGATGAACTAGTAGCAGCGGGCTGCACTATCATAGTGGATGACATAACATGGCCCGATGAGCCATTTTTTGAGGATGGGGTTGTTGCTAAGCACGTCGCTGAAGTAATAGCAAATGATACCATAATATACATCTCCTCTGCCGGCAACTCAGGAATGAGGCATTATCAGGGATCGTTCGTTGATGATGGTACTGGCTTTCACAACAAGATATTTCCTCTCCCCTCCAGGACATCTTTCCAGGTGTTCCTCCAATGGGATGATCAATTTGGATCTTCTGGCAATGACTATGATCTTTATGTCCTGGACAGGTCCGGAAGGACCATTGCCTCTTCCACTAATAGGCAAAATGGGAACGGTGATCCGTTAGAATGGACCACGACATCCTATCTTACAGAGCCAGCTTATATAAAGATCAGAAATAGCGACGGTACGGCACAGCAGCGCACTCTTGAACTTTTCATCTATCCCACCTCTGGAGTAACTCTGGACCAAACGAACCTCACATCCAGTGATTCCATATTTGGCCATCCGGCGGTGCCAGATGTCATTTCGGTGGCGGCAATATCTGCCAATGACATCGATCATGATAACGTAGAATTCTTTTCATCAAGAGGACCTGTGACCATTGCATATCCTGATTCTACGACCAGAGAGAAACCAGATCTTGCTGGGATTGATCGCGTAGCTGTCACTGGAGCAGGCAATTTTGGTACTATTTTCTCAGGGACCAGTGCATCAGCACCCCATATCGCAGCAGTGGCTGCACAGCTGTGGGGAAATGACATGACCATGTCAGCCGCTGAAGTACGGGACATACTGTATGAAACTGCCCAGGATGTAGAATCTTCAGGTTTTGATCATATTTCTGGATATGGGAGAGTGGATGCACTGAACAGTTTCAATGCTTATGTGAATCGTGCTCCTGTGCTGGCAGATATTGGTAACTGGGAAATAAATGAAACCCAAGATCTGACCATCACTCTCCTGGCAACGGATATGGATGGTGACGATCTCACATATTCCACAGATGCTCTCTTTGGTACCCTGAAAGATAATGTATTTACGTGGACTCCTACACATGATGATGCTGGGACGTATATTGTTGGATTCTCAGTGACAGATGGAAAGCACACAGATTCCAGCACAACGGTGATAACAGTCAATAATGTCGACAGGGCACCGGAGCTTCAAGTGATCGGCAACAAGGAGATAAGTGAAAACAGTCTTCTGGAATTTGCAATATCAGCAAATGATCCAGATGGGGATGCAGTTACATACTCTGTAGCCGGTTTGCCCGCAGGAGCCACATTTGATGCTGGTTCAGGGACTTTCAGCTGGATGCCTTCTCCTGATGCGGCCGGGAACTATCAGGTAATATTCACCGCAGAAGCCAGAGGACTTAGTGACTCAGAGACAATAACGATCACTGTCGGTGACATAGGCGGGGCACCGGAGCTTGGTCCGATAGGCAATAAGGCTGTCAATGAAAATGATCTTCTCGGGTTTATCGTTTCAGCCAGTGATCCTGAAGGGGATATTATCACATTTTCCGCAATTGGGCTGCCGGAAGGGGCAATATTTGACGTTGGTACAGGGGCATTCAGCTGGAGACCAGACTATAATGATTCCGGGAACTATAATGTAGTTTTTGTTGCAGAGGCAGGTAATCTCAGCGATTCTGAGAATATTACTATCGTTGTGAACAATGTTGACAGAGAACCGGTACTAAGTCCCATTGGTAGCAAAGAGGTGAACGAGAGTGAATTGCTTAGTTTCACCATCTCAGCTACAGATCTTGATATGGATTCTATTAGTTATCTTGCCATGAACCTGCCTTACGGAGCTGATCTTAATAACGTGACCGGTGAATTCAACTGGGTTCCAACTTATAGTGATTCAGGAGTATATGATGTCCAGTTCGTGGCTAATGCCAATGGTCTGATGAAGTCAGAAAATGTAGTGATAACAGTTAATAACATCGACAGAGCACCACAGTTTGCTGACATTGGTGACAAGGTCGCAGATGAGAACCATCTTCTGAGCTTCAATATCTCTGCCACCGATGAGGATGGGGATATTGTCACATATTCTGCAGTAGCACTTCCTGAGGGTGCTGAGCTGAATAGTGAAACAGGTGATTTCAGCTGGGCTCCGGCAGCTGCGGGGAGTTATGTTGTTACATTCCTTGCAGAGTCGAACGGTCTAAATGATTCACAGACCATAACGATCGATGTCCTCAATTCTGCACCATTTATTTCCGATCTTTTAGCAAGTGACATTAGTCCAAGTTCCATCACTTTGACCTGGGCCAATTCTCCGGATGTAGCTTTTGTTGAAATATACAGGAACAGTACTATTATTGGGAATGTAACAGGACCCACATCTCAATATGTAGACAGTGGACTGGATAGCAACACAAGCTATGAATATTCACTGTTGCCTTATGATGTTGATGGGACCGAAGGTACCATGGTAAATATTACCCTTCTCACTTCTTCGCCCTCTTCAAGCAATAGCGGCACTGGAGGAAGCAGCGGAGGTAGCAGCAGTGGCGCCACTTCCAGCCGGAGTACTAGTGGTGGAGGGGGAGGCGGTGCAGGTAGTTCCGAAGACTATGAGAACGTAGCGTTGAAAGATGTTGCCAGTGCATACCTGCTAATGGATTCCAATGTTACTTATGAGTTCACAAACGAAGGTGATGTTATCCAGTCCATTAGTTTCCATTCCCTTAAGAACTCAGGTGAGGTAACATCAACTATAGAGGTCCTTAACGACAGGTCTAAACTAGTTAACAGCGATCCAGAAGGGCTTGTCTATAAATATGTTAATATCTGGGTGGGTAAGTCTGGTTTTTCAACGGCTTCTAACATCAACGATATAAGAATTAAGTTCAGGGT
>NZ_MVQX01000010.1 GCF_002067275.1 Methanomethylovorans sp. PtaU1.Bin093
TTCAGACTTTCAGAAATAGTAGCAATTTCATCTTCAGTAGGGTTTACAAGATTTATCCATGCTCCTTTTTCAACTCTATCGAGACTGACTATCTCATTTTCCGTTGACTTGTAAATATTAAGCATGAAAGCCTCATGTTATTGCAAAAGAAATTCACTTCCCTCTGAAGTTAAGCGACATATCAGATATCTTGAACAATATTAATACACATGATATTACTTATATTTTTTTCTTCAGAAAAAATAGAACACTTGTAGAGTGTAAAGAAATTCCACAACTTTGATCAGAGTTCCTCTTTTAAAGATTACTTTAATTTATTAATTGCGGTTAAAATGGATCATTGCCATCAAGCAGACAGTTTGCATCGCTACTCATAATGGATACATAACCTGATCATGTTGACTTTTGAGAAGAAGCATTTCGGTCATAATTCGTGGTTTAACAAGAATTGCTGTCATGTAATAAGGCTATTTACAAAAATTAGATATGAAGTTACATCATAGCCTTCAGTAAAAAAGATAGGCGCAGCATCACTTTTTCGATATAAAAATCATACTGTTTTATATATTACTGTATCACTCTCTTGAGAGATACAGATGGATATACGCTACAGAAAAATCCGAAATATAATGATTCTCATTCTGTTTCTCAATCTGGCAGTTTCGGTTGCAAAAATTAGCTACGGAATGCTGACAAATACGCTAAGTATGCAATCCGATGGTTATCATTCTTTGTTTGATGGTGTTTCCAATATAGTAGGTATAGTTGGTATTCAAGTGGCTTGCAAACCTCCAGATGCAGAACATCCATACGGGCACCGCAAGTTCGAAACATTGGCATCAATTTTTATTGCAGTGTTGCTCATATCCGTGGCTTTCAAAATCGTAAGTTCTGCCTTTTCCAGGTTTGGCAGTAATGACGTGCCTGAAGTGACTTTAATCAGCTTCTTGATAATGATAGGCACAATGATCGTGAATTATTTTGTCACAACATATGAATATAGAAGCGGAAAGAAACTTCAAAGTGAAGTACTTATTGCTGATTCAATGCACACTAAAAGCGACATATATGTTTCACTTTCTGTTATTGTTGGTCTCATTGCCATTAAAGCAGGTTTTCCGATACTAGATCCTTTGATTGCTGTTGTGATTGCTGGAGTGATCATACACGCAGGTTATTCTATCATCAAGCAAAGTGCATCTGTGCTATGTGACCAATCACAACTTGACCCGGAGGATATATGTAAGGTCGCATATTCTGTAGAAGGGGTTTTGCAATGTACCACGATACGGACAAGAGGAGTAGCAGGGAATATATTTATGGATATGAGACTCGGAGTACGTCATGACATATCCATTACAGAATCACATACAATTTCCCATTTAGTTGAAAATAAATTAAAAGAACACTTTGATGGAGTTCAAGACGTGGTCATACACATAGAACCAGTTTCAATTGAATCGGCATCTTAAAGAAAAAGTAGAGTAGACCAAAAAACGAAATTGCAAGTATACACTAATGTTACTTGCAACGGTTAATCGATTAATCCCATCATTTGGTAATGTATGTCACTTGTACGGACATGGAAACTGTCGTTTCACCTGGCTGAATTGGTGTGGCAACTGCTGCTCCGGCTGCTGTTGGTGAATATAGCGGCTGTACATTACCTCCCTCACTTGCGGAAGCAGTCTGCACACCTACTATTTTGATACCCAGATTTGAAGCAAGTTCATCAGCCTTAGACCGGGCATCAGTTACAGCTGCCTGGAATAACTCATTACGAACAGATTCCTGCTGTTCATCAGATACGGAAAAGGTTATGCCTCCAATCTGATTAGCACCTGCAGCTGTTGACCTGTCAATGATAACACTCACATTACCTAGATCCTTTGTAGTGACCTGTACTGTGTTAGAAGCCGAGTAAGCTACTATGGTAGGAGTACCATTATAATCGTATACAGGCTCTATTGAAACGTAGGATGTCTGTATCTCATTATCCTGTAATCCTATATTCTTAAGTTCACTGATAACAGCATTCATCAAAGCTGCATTTTGAGTCGAAGATTCGTTTGCAGTCGGTGCTTGGAAAACAACTCCAATACTTAATGAAGCTGTATCTGGAGTCATCTTCTTTTCAGCAGAACCCGAGATGGAAAGAGTGTGTTCCCCATTCTGTCCCGATGATGCTACCGAACCAGCATATATTATAGCCGCCATCAGTGCTACAGCAATTGCGAGTACAACAAGCATAATATACATTTTATTATTTGCTTTATCGTCCATATTTAATCCTTCCACAACTTTACGGCTGATATGTAAGTGTATCTCTTGATGTGGTTCTTATATCTTGTTGTAAATATTGGAGGGCTGGGCAGGAAGGAGAAAAGGAAATACGAATTTAAGTGCAATATAACCAGTGTAATATTTATCACTCAACTAGGTTCAGAGTACTTAAATACTTCATGACCACTATTCATTAGTTGAAATAATCGGAAAAGCTGTGGTGATAGATGTGAACTATAAACTAACTATCGTATTGTTCCTAGCAGTGGTAGTTTTGATTGGAGCACCTATGGTTTCGGCAAAATCTAACTATTTGTCGTCTTTCAATCAACACTATAACACTAGTGGTACAAAGCTAGATACATGTAATATCTGTCATGGCTCCAGTTCTGGAGGTTCTTTTAATCTTTATAGTATGGCATATTCAGGAAGTGGAAGAAACTTTGCATCAATCGAGGCCCTTGATTCAGACAAAGATGGCTTTACTAATATCGAGGAAATCAAAGCCCTTACTTTCCCTGGAAATGCCAATGACTATCCACAAACAACACTTGCCACTCCAGCTGCAACAACCTCTAACGTAACTCAGGAACAGCAAACGACCGCTGAAGTACATGTCAGCAATGGAACTCCGGAGAAAACAACTACCGAAGGTTTAGTGAACAACACAACTCAGGAAAAACCAACTGTTCAAATACCAGTAAACAATACAACAGAGACACCGAGGTCCCCTGGATTTGAAGTTATATTTGCAGTTGTAGGGTTCTTAATAATTGTAGGCCTGCAGAGAAAATATGTCTGAAAACTCGGATAGGATAGTTGGTTAATTGTTGGGCTGACTGCATGTAGGGATCCATTTTGCCGACGGTTAATTTTGCCTTTTGGCACATTAAACCTTTTCCAATTAATTTCTAAAGTAGCCGTACACTGTAAAACTTATAGTAATAACAGTAGTTAATGGTCCTATCCTGGTAAACTCGTCCCAGCTACAAGCCAACAGGAGCCTCTAGGACATTCGGGAGTACCTTACACCCTTTACCTGATCTTAAACTTTCGTCTAAGGTCACTGCACAAGAACGCTATAAAATTAGCTTTTATCAGATTGGTTCCAATTATAGATGGCTCTGTACCTTGACTATCCTGAACTTATCTTCCTTCTTCAGTTCTTCCATGTCTACGATGTTCTTAGGTATGGTCATAGTAAATTGTCCTTTACAATTTTCCTGCAATAATGGCATCCTTGCACCCTCTTTTCTATTATTACGCATAACATTACCATAATGTTATTTAGCTATTATGTTCATTCAAATGGATGGATTTAGACAAGAAGGGAAAAATAATATTTACTTCCTTGAGGCATTGTTCCTCCGGATGAACACTACAGGATCATGTTTTTAATACAATGGAACAAATCATTCAAAGATGAGTAAGATGGACGATCTGGAAGCTATCAGGAAAAAAAGGCTTCAGGAACTGCAGCGTTCCCTTGAAGCACGTCAATATCCGGCAGAACCAGTGGTTGTCACTGATATCAGTTTTGATCAGTTCATATCGCAATATCCTCTTACAGTGGTAGATTGCTGGGCACAGTGGTGCGGTCCCTGTCGCATGTTATCTCCCATCATCGACCAGCTTGCCTCAGAACTGCAGGGCAAGATCGTCTTTGGCAAGCTTGATACTGACCAGAATCCCAGGACTGCACAGGATATGGGAATATCAAGCATTCCCACATTACTGGTCTTCAAACAGGGTAATTTAGTTGACCGTGTTTCAGGGGCATTGCCTAAACAGTTGCTTTTACAAAGATTAAAGCCATTCATTAGTTGATATATTGATCATGGACAGGAGCTTGTAATATGGGTTATAGACCAAGAATCGTCGAGAGTCCTTCAGTACGTCTTATAGAACTGAAGTCAGGTTCCACTGCCTATTTCATTGTAGCTTCGGTGGAAGTAGGTAACACAACTACCAAATGTATCCTCACAGCCACGAACCTTGAGGACGGGAAAACACGTCTTATAAACAAGACGGTCACCATGACCCGTGATGTGAGAGCACCTAAGCCCGGAGAGGAGATATTTGGCCGGACCCTCAGCGGTGTGGAACTTACGCGACAATCCATTGCCGAACTTGTAAGAGATACGCTTCTCAAAGCAGTGGATGCGGCAAATCTTGACATAAAGACAGACATTCATTTCGTGGTACGTTCCACAGGTGTCGTGGCCGGTTTTGACGCACCAGAGGAAGTGGGCGAGTTCATAAAGGCACTGGCTGAAGGTTGCCTCCTGGCGGGTGTGCCTCCGAATCGTATGACACCACCAATGTCAGTATTCAATATGCATGAGAAGTTCCGCAAATATACCAAACTGGAAAAGGTCGTATTTGATGGTGCAGTTGCCAGTGTCACACCTCCCAAAGGAGCTACCGGCGTGGAGATCGTGGCCAACGAAATGGAAGGAGAACTTGCAACAGCAGGCATCAAGGAAGGTGCAAAATGGGTGGATGTGGATTTCCGTAATCCTTGTATCTCCATGGACTTTGGTACCACACTGGACGGCAGGATCATAGGACAGGAACTGCCCTATGCAAGGACCATCGGCAACTTCTGCGGTTATGCTGGTGCTATACCGGATGCACTTATCAAAGGCACAGGTAAGGTCGATGCCAAAAAAGGTACAGCTCTTGAGGTCGCTCAGAACATCTCCCTTGGTAAAGTTTCGCTCATGCTGAAAGGTAAACAGATAAAGGAGTACTCAGAAAAGATCCAGCAGTATATACGTATCGAGAAAGTGCCTTCAGGCTTTAAAAGATATGGCAGCGTGCCAGTGAACCCTCAGGCTGCAGAAGAGATAGGTGTTGTGCTCATAGGCTGTGATGTAGGTGTTAATGGCTCAGATATGGACAAGCTCATGGCAATAGGTGCTGAGATAAACGAGAAACACGGCCTTAACTTCCTGTTCGCTGTAATAGATGACGTAATGGCCCGTGTTGTACAGAGGCTTGTAAAAGTGGCACAGGAATATGAACTTGTTTTCGAGAACACAGCTATAGGTGTCACCGGACGTGCAGGGATCACTGGTGATAAGCCAAAGCTCATCCTGAAATACCTTGAAGAGCTGGGCATCAATGGCAAAATAGATGAACACGTTGTATTCGTGGACGATGGTCTGGCAAGGGGTGCTGCTGTCATGGCGCGGTGTATGAACTCCCTGGGAACCACATTCAATCCTCTTGGAGGCAGAAGAGGCGGGAAATGTATCCTTGCCCAGCGTGTAAAACTCCAGTCAGGAAAATAAGTAGTTGGGAAGTAAGTAACTTCCCTGTGAACATTTATAAATGACCAGAAATACCAGACAATACGTACCAGAATTATTCAGTTCACTTTTAGTCAGTAATAACTGCCGTTCCTCTTTTCCTGTCTCATCTTCTCTTTTTTGAACTCCATCTGGTGCTTAACCATTGCTCTTTCATGTCTGTTAGGCTTTCTGTTATTCATACGACCACCTGTGAATAGTCATATTTTGCATACATGTGGCTATCTCCTGTGATAGTTGAGCAGAACCGGAACGATAGAACATTTAGACACGTTCCGTGGATGAGTTGATATATTACAACTAATAATGAGCATTTTAAGGAACATTGCTTATGCATTTCATATTTATGTACATGTATATAAAGAAGCTGTTATTATCCTTCATTCCGTCCTAGGGAATGCCTAAGAGCTTGCAGAGTTCTTTTAGATCTAAAGTGTTCACTACATCTGCAGGTTTTATCCAGGCTCTTCTTGCAGTGCCAATTCCATATCTTATGTTGGCAAACTGATCGGGCGAATGGGCATCTGTATTGATGGCAAGTTTTATCCCCATCTGCATGGCTATCATCGCATAGTTGTCATTAAGGTCAAGTCTCTGGGGAGAGGAATTGATCTCCAGGACTTTTCCGAATTCAAGAGCTGTGTCCATGATCTTTTCCATATCCATCTCAAAGGGTAGCCTCTTTCCGAATTTTCGGCCGGTGGGGTGCGCAAGGATATGTACATGTTCATTTTCCAGTGCAGATACTATCCTCTTTGTCATGGTCTTGCTATCCTGTTCTACAGCACCATGCACAGCAGCTACAACAATGTCAAGCTGTTCCAGCAAATCATCACTGTAGTCAAGTGTTCCATTGGGAAGTATATCGCACTCTGTACCTGAAAGTATCCGTATGCCTTCAATGCTTTCGTTAAGTTCCTCTACCTCTTTGATGTGCTCCAGCAACCTTTTTTCCGAAAGGCCGTTTGCGATCCTAGAAGATCCGGAGTGATCAGTGATAGCTATATATTCATATCCAAAAGCCCTTGCTGCAAGAGCCATTTCCTCCATTGTGTTCTTACCGTCGCTCCAGTTGGAATGGACATGCAGATCACCTTTGATGTCACCGATCTCTAAAAGCCTGGGGATCTTCCTTTCCATTGCCGCTTCTATTTCTCCCCTGTCCTCACGCAGTTCAGGCGGAATGAACTGCAGTCCGAGCATCTCATACTGTTGCTCTTCCGCAGAGAAAGGTATTTGTTCTCCGGTTTCAGCATCCTTTGATCCATATTCACTGAGGTGCAAGCCCTTTGCAAGGGCTATCTTGCGCAATTTTACGTTATGGTCCTTCGAGCCTGTGAAATGCTGAAGCAGGGAACCGAATGCATCGTCCTTAACGATCCTCAGGTCTACCTGGATGTTTCCCTGATATATCACCGAGCCCTTGGTATTTCCCTTCTCCAGAACCTCCTGCACGTTGTCCATACGGAAAAAGGCTTCTATGGCCTTTTCCGGCTCATCTGAGCGGGCTATCAGATCGATATCCCCTACTGTTTCTTTACATCTTCTTATGCTTCCGGCTATCCTGACCTCTCTGATCGATTTTCCATCAACGAGCTTTCTGGATATTTCTTCGGCTACAGGCAACGCCACACCCAGAGGGAGCCTTCCTATGTTACCTTCTGCAAGCTGGCGTTTAGCGGCAATGAGGATATTCTCTTCCATTTTCACACCCATTCCAGGGATCCTGCGTATCCTGTGTTCCTCTGCAGCTCTGAGCAATCCTTTCAGGTCTTTTACGCCTAGTTTTGTGTACAGCAGATGTGCGGTCCTGGGGCCAATTCCCTGCACGGCAGTGATCTCTTCTATTTCTTCCGGTATCGTGTGCCTGATCTCTTCATAGGCCCTGAATGACCCCGTATCAAGCATTTCCTTTATTTTTGCCTCTATTGCCTCTCCAACACCGGGAATATTGGCAAGTTCATCTTTTTTGCGCAGGACATTTATATCCTCTTCCAGCTCCTCAATATGTCGTGCAGCTTTCTGGTATGCCTTTATCTTGAAAACGTTCTCCCCTTTGAACTCCAGCATCTCTGCCATTTCATACAGGCGCTTTGCAACTTCAGCGTTATCCATCATTGATATATAATGAGGGAGTAGCACAAAAATCTAATGTTCTTTTTCCAGGTCGGCCTTTTCAATGGCCCTGGCAACAGCATCCTTATGCAGTTGTGCAGATTCATGGATACCGCCTTTGTTGCCTCTTACTGCACGGCATGGGTATTGTTGTATCAGCAGTCCGGCTTTGGCAGGTGCATCTATTATAGACGTACCCTTCAGTCCCTCTGCCATGTGCCAGGTACTTCCGCAGGGTGCTCCACGGATAACTTTAACTTGATCCACTTTTCCTTCACGAACAATGATCTCAAGGAGAGGACGTGACAGTTTTTCAGTGAATTCACATATAGCGGGATCTGCGCTGAGGGTGCAGCAGATATCCTCCACTTCTATGTACATGCCATATTCTTGTGCGATCTGCTCAAGTTCCTGCACAGGCGCTTTTGATGCACCACCGGGTACGATTAGGCTGCTGACTCCGTGTCTGCCGGCAAGCCTGGCTATGGCAGGCGTGAGGTCCGGGTGCAGGGAATATGTTACCAGGATCTCTGAGTTGAACACTTTTTCATCCAGGTGCAGCTCCTCAAGGAATTCATCCGGCTCATCTATGAACTCTGGGAGATGTTCGGGAACCTCTGCAGAGAGAACTCTCAGATCGGTCTTGCGAAGTATGGTATCTATCAGCCTCTTGCCATACTTGCCTCTTGTGATCACGCCAATGTTCGTCATGTACATTTTCCCCAAACAGGAAAGGTATTGCATATAATATCAAGTAAATTATTTATCTTTTGGACGTGCTCTTTGTTTTATGGGAGAAGAAAAATGGTGTGGTATTCCAGCCGAGAATGTCTTTTCATTGTTTGGAAGTGACCAGGATGGCCTGAGCAACGAAGAAGCCAGTATAAGGCTTGCGAGGGATGGATATAATGAGGTATCGGCCAGGAAAGAACATGGACCTGTTCATCGTTTTCTTAAGCAGTTCGCGAGCCCTCTTATCTACCTGCTGCTGATAGCTGCTGTCATCACTCTCTTCTTTGGGAAGTATGCAGATGCAGTGGTCATTGCATTGGTGGTACTGGCAAATGCTATCATCGGTTTCATACAGGAAGGCAAGGCGCAAAATGCTCTGGAATCGCTATCTAAGCTACTGGTACCTGAAGCACGGGTATTGAGGGAAGGTGTAAGCAAGGTTTTGCCAAGCAGGGAGCTTGTTGTAGGGGATGTGGTGCTGCTGGAAGCCGGGGACAGGGTGCCTGCAGACCTGCGCCTGTTCTATGTGAAGAACCTGAGGGCAGATGAATCGATACTCACAGGGGAATCCGTACCCGTGGAAAAGAACATTGCCACCATTAACACTGGCTGTGCCTCTTTTGGGGACCAGAAGAACATATCCTTTGCCGGGACTCTCATTTCGCAGGGCCAGGGAAGGGGTATCGTTGTGGCAACGGGTAATGACACACAGATAGGCAGGATATCCGAATTCATCAGGGAAAGCAAGGAGATCTCTACCCCCCTGCTGCGTAAGATGGCACGGCTCAGCGTCATCCTCTCTGTTGTCATCGTAGTTATTGCGGCACTTACCTTTGCTATTGGTCTTTTGCAAGGATATGATACCGTAGAGGTATTCATGGCTTCAGTAAGCCTTGCAGTCGCAGCTATCCCAGAAGGGCTGCCTGCGGTCATTACCATCTCCATGGCAATAGGTGTCAACAGGATGGCGGCGAGGAACACGATCATTCGTACGGTACCTGCGGTGGAGACCCTGGGAAGTGCCACTGTGATCTGTACTGACAAGACCGGTACTCTCACCAGGAACCAGATGACAGTGACACAGGTGTACGCAGCAGGCAAGACCTACACTGTAACAGGTGCGGGTTATTCACCTGAAGGTGATTTTCTGCTTAATGGGTCCAAGGTCGATCCGCTTCAGGATAAAGCTCTTATGGAAACATTAAAGGCTGGTGTGCTCTGCAACGACGCTTCTTTCAAAGGGACAGATAACATAGATGGTGACCCTACGGAAGGCGCACTTCTTGTTTCCGGCCTTAAGGCCGGTAAGTTCTATCTCCCCCGCAAGGACGTGGTCCCCTTTGAGCCGGAACAAAGGTTCATGGCCACACTGCATGAAAAGGAAGATGGTTCACGGATGATCTATGTAAAAGGTTCCCCTGAAACGGTCCTTGACATGTGCGTCTCACAGTTTGACGGAAATGACCTTGTTCCTGTAGATACGGAAGGTATTATGCAGGCTGCCGAGCAGATGGCCTCAGAGGCTTTGAGGGTCCTGGCAATGGCGTACAGGGATGTTCCTAAGGATGTAGCGGGCATTGAAGCAGAGGATATAGGGGACCTTGTATTTGTGGGACTGCAAGGTATGATGGACCCCCCAAGGGATGATGTGATGGAGGCCATAGCAAAATGCAAAACAGCAGGCATTCGGGTAATAATGATCACAGGGGACCATCTGAAAACTGCCTATGCCATTGCAACGAAAATTGGGATAGAATCCGCAGATGCTCTGTCAGGAAGTGATATGGAGAAAATGTCAGATGAGCATCTGGGCGAAAAACTGGATCATGTTTCTGTGTTTGCACGCACCTCTCCTGAGGATAAGCTGAGAATAGTGAAGTTGCTACAGAAAAAAGGAGAGGTAGTGGCTGTGACAGGGGACGGGATCAACGATGCTCCTGCCCTTAAAACAGCGGATATCGGAGTAGCCATGGGCCTTACAGGCACAGAGGTGGCAAAAGAGGCTTCTGATATGGTATTAGCCGATGATCACTTCTCTTCCATTGTAGCAGCTATCGAAGAAGGACGGGATGTCTACAGCAAGATCCAGAAGATCATATTATGGACACTGCCCACGAACGGCGGACAGGGCTTATCTATAGTGCTTGCAGTCTTACTGGGAATTACATTGCCTCTGGTGCCTTTGCAGATCCTATGGCTCAATACGGTAACTGCTATCGGGCTTGGTGTTCCCATCACTATGGAGCCAAAGGAAAGGGGCATCCTGAAAAGACCGCCAAGGCCGCCTAAGGAATCTATCCTCGTTCCTCTGATCAAGAGAAGGATCGTGTTCGTATCCCTGCTGATCGTTGCAGGGGCCTATCTTACATTCTTCCTGAAAATGGGGAGGGATGGGGACCTTACTGCAGCACGCACGGTTGCTTTGAATACGATAGTGTTCTTCCAGATCTTCTATCTGTTCAATTCCAAGTCCATGTATGAGTATGTCTACAAGGATCTGCTGTCTAACAAGTACATGCTGCTGGGTATCGGTATAGTTATGTTGCTCCAGCTGCTGATAACTTATAATGGTGCTTTGAACTCTGTCTTTTCCACAGCACCTCTTAGTGCCGTGGACTGGCTGATGATCATAGTGGTTTCCAGTACAGTGTTCTTCCTCATAGAGCTTGAAAAATATCTGTACAAGCAGCACTATATCTCATAAAGGGTAACCGACATATTCATATATTTTTTATTTATATTTTTAAGTGGTGAAATAATGGTCGAGATCAACCAGTCTATGGTGTATTTCAAATGTGGCTCATGCGATCATGTCTTTGAGTCGGACCCTGAATTCTTGGAGGTAACCTGTCCACAGTGCGGAAGCGGGAATACTTATCGTATCTGAGCGGTTATGTATTAATAAGTCCTGTCTTTATTGATACTCATTGAATGAGAGGCAAACTGATCACTTTAGAGGGTATCGATGGCTCCGGCAAGTCTACTATATGCCGGTTACTGCAGGATGAAAAAAGGTTTTCAGGGTGTGTCTTTACCCGGGAGCCTACTACTAGCTGGCTTGGAGATGCCGTGAACCGTGCCCTTCGCAGCGATACGGACCACATAGCGGAACTCATGCTCTTTCTGGCAGACCATGCCGACCATATTTCCAGGCTTATTCGCCCTTCCCTTGAAAGCGGGTCAAATGTTCTATCAGACCGTTATTCTGCGAGCAGGTGTGCCTATCAGGGCGCTACCCTTGCAGGCTTATTTGACGAGCCACTGGATTGGGTACGTTCCCTGCATAAAGGCTGGACCATAGATCCGGACCTGATACTTCTTTTTGATATTGACCCCCTGGTTGCTGTAAAGCGCTGCGGTGACCGCGGAGAACGCTCGAAGTTCGAGAAGATGGAATTCCTGAATAAAGTACGCAGCAATTACCTGCGCCTTGCAGCAGAAGAGCCCTCAAGGTTTGTTGTGGTCAATGCTGACAGGCCCTTGAATGAAGTAAAAGACGAAGTCTTCAAAATTATTGCGCATGAGTTAGAAGGCCGGGAATAAAGAACTGATTTTTTAAATCTATTTTCTATTCTCCCGGCCCTAAGGATCACAGATCGTTCGCATCGGCGAACTTGATGAGGGTTTCACCTAGGTCCCGTATATATTTGGGATTGAGGTTGAAACGGCCCCTTTTCTGGCCGGCTCGTTCTTTTGCTATCTCTACATATTCATTGTCATATTTCTCACTTGTAGCAAGGCTGATAGTGAGGAACCATCCGCCTCCCATTTTGATCTCTGCGAAGCCTTCTTCTATAGTAATTTCCGATCTTGTATCAGATGTGGTATCGATCTCTTCCAAGTACGTCACCTTTATTCTCGTCATTGCTGTGCCATGTGCAGCGGTATCGAACCATTGTGCAGCGCAGTTGCCACAAGAGCGCCCTTTACGCCTATGCTTTCAAGCTTTTCGATATCAGCGATATCTTTCACACCGCCGCCAAGCAGCACATGGTGATGGGAGATGGAGACAATGTTACTTAAGAATTGTGAATCCACTCCGCTGGATGTTCCCACCCTGTCCATGTCAAGGATGATGATATTACGGATATCGAGAGCATTGAGCTCATGCACGATGTCAGCAGGTTCTTGAGGCATGAGGGGATCGGATGTAAGCACTTTTCCGTGCTTTTTATCAATGCTGACATTCACTTTCCCAGGCAGAGCAGCAGCAACTTCTTTTATGGTCTGAAGGGATGCGGTCTCGGTTCCAATGATGATGGTATCTGCAAGAGGACTTGCTTCCATCGCCTCTTTAAGTGAGGATATGCCGGGATCAAGCATCGTGCTGACCCTGCAGGAAATTTGCCTGATCGTCGCGAAGTTGGTATTGTGAGGTCCCTCTCCCTGCAGGATATTAAGGTCCGCGATGTAGACCTCTTTTGGTTTCACTTCTTCTATGAGCTTTATGGGTTCTGAGGTGCTGCAGATGTGGCTTGCCAGATGCACAGGTCGGTATTTCTTCCGGTTTCCACCCTGAGCGTGGACCACATTCATATTATATATATCAAGTACAAAAACGATACGAAACATATATTAACTGATAGACATTCTCATGCTATAAAATAGAGGTCATTAACATGAAAGTGCTAGTCAGCCCAATAAACGAAGAAGAGGCTATCGCTGCATACAAGGGTGGTGCTGACATCATTGATGTGAAGAACCCCAAAGAAGGTTCTCTGGGCGCCAACTTCCCCTGGGTCATCAGATCAGTGAAAGAGGCTATAGGTTCCAAGAAGCCTATAAGTGCAACGATCGGTGATTTTAATTACAAGCCCGGAACAGCATCTCTGGCAGCTCTGGGTGCTGCGGTTGCAGGTGCTCAGTATGTAAAGGTCGGTCTGTTCGATGTGCAGACAGAGGATCAGGCTCTGGAGATGCTTACCAACATCAACAGAGCGGTCAAGGATTTCGACCCTTCCAAAAAGGTAGTAGCATCAGGTTATTCTGATCACAAGCGCATAAACTCCATCTCTCCTTTCCTGCTTCCGGCCATCGGTGCAAAAGCCGGTGTGGATGTGGTAATGGTAGATACGGGTATCAAGGATGGCCGCTCCACCTTTGAATTCATGTCCGAGGAAGAGCTCATTCGATTCACCAGTTCTATTCGTGAATTTGGTCTGGAATCTGCCCTTGCAGGTACTCTCAAGTTCGAGGACCTCCCTGTGCTCAAGCGCATCCAGCCCGACATCATTGGTATCCGTGGTATGGTATGTGGTGGGGACCGTACTGCATGTATCCGGCAGGAGCTTGTTGAGAGATTGAAGGGAATGATCTGAGCAGTTCCGATCTCTCGGACGTTTTCCACTTTTTCTTTTTGTGATCTTACGATCCCTGATCTTCTGTAAAGGTTATTCAAAACACTTATATATGTTTTTATGTTATGTTTGGGATGATGTAATGTTTTTTGGAATGGTGGAAGGATGAGATCAGGTTCATCTGAAAAAGTGCTCGTTACAGGCGGTGCCGGATTTATTGGCAGTCATGTTGTGGACAGGCTTCTGGCCGATGGACACGAGGTGGTGGTATTTGATAACATGACCTCCGGTAAAATGGAGTTCATTGCTCATCACTTAAATGATCCGCATTTCAAGTTGATCAATGGGGATCTGCTCCAGCCGGATCAGGTCCTCAAGGCCTGCAATGATGTGGGTCAGGTCTTTCACCTGGCGGCTAACCCGGATGTAAGGATCGGAGCTTCTAATACCCGGATGCATTTCGACCAGAACGTTCTGGCCACATACAATCTTCTGGATGCCATGCACAGGCAGCATGTGAAAGAGATAGCTTTCACTTCTTCATCCACTATATATGGGCAAGCCAATATCGTTCCAACCCCTGAGGACTATGGTCCATTAGTTCCAATTTCCATGTACGGGGCGTCCAAGCTTGCCTGCGAGGCGATGATCACGGCCTACTGCCATACTTTTGATATGAGATCGTGGATCTTCAGATTTGCCAATATAATAGGTGACCGCGGAACCCATGGTATCATAGTTGACTTTATCCATAAGCTCAAAAGGGACCCTGCTCACCTGGAGATACTGGGTGACGGGAAACAATCCAAATCCTATCTGCACGTAAGAGAATGCGTGGATGCCATGATGCTCGTTGTTCTCAAAGGCAACGACCAGGTCAATATCTTCAACATCGGCTCCGAAGATACCATTTCAGCCACCCGTATCGGTGAAATAGTAGCTGAAGAGATGGCACAGGATCCTGAGTTCAAATACACGGGAGGTTCTCAGGGCTGGAAAGGCGATGTGCCAAAAATGATGCTCTCTATAGAAAAATTAAAAGCACTGGGATGGAAACCCGGCGTGGGCAGTGAGGAGAGCGTAAGAGTGACTGCAAGATCACTTCTTCAGGCTATGGCATAATGTTCGGATCAAATAATGCTCAGTAAACTATGGCAGATCATTGAATATACGGAAAGAATGCTGTCAGTAAAGCATTTAAACGGTTATAGCCTATTAATACTACGGATAAAAATATGAGTGTAAGTGTCAGGCTCACCAGTGATCGCAAAATACAACTTCCGGAAGATGTTGTCCAAAAAATGGATTTGTCAACAGACGATGAGGTCATTCTGGAAGTTGAAGACAACAAATTGATTCTTATAAAAAAAGAAGGGAATCAAGCCGATCGTTTTAGTGGGCCACGTAATAAGGTCTGGAATAATACTGATGCCGAAGAGTATTTGAAAGACGAAGGCAACTGCGGTGACAATAGCGGTTATTGACCTACAGTATCTCAGTTCTTGCTATCGCTTTTGCAATTGTGGCCGCAGCCTGGTCCAGGCTCACGCAGCATTGTACAAATGCCGCAAATGCGTTGAGGAAGACTCTCAGTTTCACCATTGCTCAAGTCCTGGGCAATGGATCTGATAGCTACTTTAACATCGTCTTCGAACTCTATTCTATATCCTCTTTTCTTTGAAAGGTACTGGGAAATTGCAGACGGGGCCATGTCCAGCAGACGCGCGGCTTCCTGCTGTGACACCCCAAGTTGTACTAGTTCCTCCGCTATAGCTGCTCTGATCGCTGGGAGTACATCCCACACTATAGTTTGACAAGGTAATTTCATTGAACTACAATTTGTATCATTGGATTAAATCGTTGTGGCTATACTGATGCTTCCATCATCACAGATGTTGGTAAGTAATACCTGTATTCAAAATATGTCTGTATTTTTTATTGCTATATCAGATTCTTTTATATAAAAAACAATAACTTACTTAATTAATGAGAGCCTTATGTATTATTTACTTAAACGCGACTTAAATATAAAGAAACATTTATATTGCTTTGTATGGATAGATATTTAGATAACATGCACATAGCGATACTAAGCGAATGTGAGATTTACGATAAGTATGCCACCTTCCGGCTTTTAATGCGGGGGCTAAATAGTTGACCATAGTTGCTGTAATTCCTGCTTATAATGAAGAAGTGTATCTAAGGGATATCATCAAAAAAGCAAGGTCTTATGTTGATGAGATCATAGTTGTGGATGATTGTAGTGATGATGCCACAGCATTCATTGCCACCAGTATGGATGTCACCCTTGTCAGGCACGATAAGCCCCTTGGTAGGGCTGAGGCTCTAAAAACAGGTTTTCGGGAGGCATATATACTTAAGCCCAAGATCATTGTAACGCTTTATCCGAACGGATGCCATAATCCCGATGAGATCCCCAAACTTCTGGAGCCTATCTTCTGGTTACAATCTGATGTTGTCACGGGTGAGTTAAAAGGCCATGAAGCTATGCCTGTGATCCTCATCGATAAAAATGGAAAAGAACAGCAGACCGTTGTGGAGGAAGCATTTTACCTTTCGGAAAGCAGATATGCTGGTTTCAGTGCTTTTTCATCCAATACTTTTGCTGTTCTTAAGTTCGATGGAACACACGTCCCTGTGGAATATTCTCTGCTTAAGGACGTACAAGATGCGGGGCTTGATGTAAAAGGAGTAGAAGTATCTATTTTCGTCAGTGACGAACATGCTGTTCTGCATGAACGCAAGATCGGTGTGGTCATTCCTGCCTACAACGAGGAAAAACTCATAAGGATCACAGTTGACGGTATTCCTCCCTATGTTTCCAGGATATTTGTTATCAATGATGCAAGCACCGACTCAACTGCACAGGTGCTGGAATCCATTAAAGATCCGAGATTACATGTGATCACACATGAGATCAATCAGGGTGTTGGTGCAGCTATTCTGCATGGGTACAAACGCGCTTTGAAAGAGAACATGGACCTTATTGTGGTCATGGGCGGGGATAACCAGATGAACCCTGACCAGCTTCCTAAGCTTCTCATGCCGATCATCCAGGGCAAAGCAGATTATACCAAAGGGAATCGTCTCCTCAGCAAGGAGTTCAGGGGTGGCATGAGCAAGTGGCGCCTGTTTGGTAACTCTATCCTGACAATGATCAATAAGATCAGCAGCGGATACTGGCATATCATGGACCCTCAGAACGGTTACACAGCGATCTCCCGAAGAGCCCTCTCTGGCATTGATATAGATACCCTCTTCACTTATTACGGATACTGCAATGATATGCTTGTCAAACTCAACACATTTGGTTTCCGCACCATGGATATTACGATGCCTGCCCGCTACGGTCAGGAAAAATCTTCTATCAAATACAGTAAGTTCATGTTCCGTGTTTCTGGTATGCTTTTCAGGAAATTCCTGTGGCGCCTTAAGATGAAGTACATGATATTGAGCTTCCATCCTCTGGTGTTCTTCTATACCCTGGGAATGATACTGGTGCCTATTGGCCTGCTCTTTGGAGCTTACATTTTTGCCGCCAAGTTGTTCCTTGGCTGGCCAGTGTCTCCGAATTCCCCATTGCTGGACGCTCTATTGCTGATCACTGGGATACAGTTCACTTTGTTTGCTATGCTGTTCGACATGCAGGAATCTGACAAAGCTATGCAGGATAGTGAAACAGATGTCCGGGGTGTGGTCTGGAACTAACTTATCCATCTTATTTACAGTAGAATGGTCTTTAGGGCAGATATCAGTTCATTCAAAAAAAGAGATGATGACACCTAAAACTTATCATTCCGATCAAATGGGTAAATGTGCTCCCGGACAGCAGGTCATAGGGCGATCATATAGGGCCCGTGGGCAAACAAAATCAATTCCGTCGAAATCTTTGCTAGTGGTGATATCTGATGTCTTATCTTGACAACCTCGATTTTTCTCTTCCCCGGTTTCGGGATATATGCGAAGCAATATCCAGGAACTACTCAACTATAACAGTATTGGAGTATTTTGATAAACCTCATCCTGATAAATTCGTCATCATGCGTCATGATATAGACCGATTTCCAGGAAATGCTCTGAAGACCGCCAAGATAGAAAATGAACTTGGGATCAAGGCAACCTATTATTTCAGGTCCAATCGTGGTGAATTCCACACGAATATAATAAAGCAGATCAGAGACATGGGCCATGAGATCGGGTATCACTATGAAGTGCTGAGCGAGACCAATGGTGATCCGGAAAAAGCTATCGAGCTTTTCCGTTCTAATCTGGAAAAGTTAAGACAGATATGTGATGTTAGAACGATCTGCATGCACGGAAGACCCCTGTCAAATTTCGATAACCGCGATCTCTGGAAGATCTATAGGTATGAAGATTATGGGATCGTGGGTGAAGCATACTTATCGGTAGGAGATGAGCTTAACTACTTTTCTGATACCGGCAGATGCTGGGGCCTAAAGGATAACATGAGGGATTACATTCCAGGAAATGCTCAGCAGATCGACATTGATAGTACCAGCGAGCTGATAGAACTTATCGAAAGCAAAGAGCTTAATAATCTTTATATTCTGACGCACCCCGAACGATGGTCATCAAATATCTTTTCATGGAGTGCATACTATTCCATGGACCTTGCTGTAAATTTTGGAAAGAACATCCTGATAGAGTACGGGGGAAGAAAGAACCGGCTGCATGTGAATCGTAGTTTATCAATAACAGTTGACATTGAAGACTGGTATCATATCCCTTCTGTTTGCGGATCAGATTTCTCAGTATATAAAGATGTCAAAGAGTTCTTTGAAAAATGGGAAGGAAGATACGACTATTTAAGTGAGCCTACAAAAAGGGTCCTTGACATACTCGATGAATTTAACATGACAGCCACGTTCTTTATAGTGGCGGATGTTGCAGAACATTATCCAGGGCTGATCGAGTCCATTGCTGCAAGAGGCCATGAGATAGCATGCCATGGAGCTGATCACAGGTGCAGTATCAATCCTAACACAAAAAAGCCTTTACTGACCATCGAAGAGTTCGAACAGAGCACAATGGAAGCAAAGAGGATACTGGAAAAGGCCTCGGGACAAGAAGTAATTGGTTTCCGAGCGCCCAACGCGGCAGTAACCGGACAAATGCTCGATTCGCTTAGAAAAATGGGTTTTAAGTATGATTCCTCAGTGGCTGTGAACTCTTTGTACAATAAAACAGATTCTTCGTTGAATTCTGTTTCAACAGTTCCTTATTATCCGGCGAAGGGCAGCCTTGAACCTGCGCCTACCGGAGACCTTATTGAATTCCCTTGGTCCTATTATGAAGTAGGGATCAAAATACCTACGTCTGGCGGACCAATGCTGAGATTCCTTGGTGCTAACCTTATCCTGAAAGGTATCAGACAGAGCTTGAACAGGGGCCACACTATATTTTACTTCCATCCGATAGATATTTGCAGGGAGGAGTTTCCGAAAGTTGGGAAAGGCCGTCCCTTCTATTGGATCATTAAAGGAGATATCGTTGAGCAGAGGATACGCTATATCCTGCAGAACTTAGACGACGTGAATGTAGTGCCATTGAGGGATCTGGTAGATGGTGTGAGGTCAGTGGGTGATTCTGAGTGTTAGATTTTCAGGACCTTGATTTTACCACTGAGAAGTTTCGTGAGCTCTGTTCTGCCTTAGCTGAGAACTATACTTCTGTAACCATTGAGCAATATCTGACCGCCGGCAATGATTTGCCAGAGCGTTTTGTTCTGATGCGCCACGATGTCGATGGAAAAGCGATCCCTTCGCTGAGGACTGCGCTCATCGAAAAGGAATTTGGCATACGTGCAACCTATTATTTCAGAGCGAAAAGGAATATCTATGTCCCTGAGGTCATACAGCAGATCGAAGCAATGGGCCATGAGATCGGGTATCATTATGAGACCTTGAGTGACTCCAATGGTGACTATGAAAAAGCGATAAAGCTGTTCGGGGAAGAAGTACAGAGGTTCAGAAGCATATGTACCCTGAAAACCATTAGTATGCATGGAGCCTCTCTATCAAAGTATGATAACCGGGACCTTTGGAACCGATATGATTTCAAGGATTTTGGAATTATTGGCGAAGCGTATTTGTCACTCGGCGAGGATCTTAATTATTTTACTGATACCGGAAGGGGCTGGAACTCAAAGAATAACCTGAGAGATTTTATTCCGGGAAGGACGCAAAAGTTCGTCGCTGAAACAACTGATGACCTTATCAGATTGATTGGGAGCGGTAAGATGGAAAATCTATACATCACGCTGCATCCGGATCGCTGGACATCGACCACTTTCAGGTGGGCTTTATTCTGGGTCCAGGACCTGGCATTCAATTCCGCAAAGAAAGCACTGAGGATGATGAGAAAGTGAAGATCATTGACAGCATCCAGAATAAGCTCATCGTAAAAATGGGATTTAAATATTACGATGAGGATAAGTACCTTATCCAAAAATGTATAAAATGTTCTAATAAGAATAATCCAAGTGTCCTTGATGTTGGCTGTGGGACCGGGCATCACTCTCTTTTATTTGAGAAATACGGGGCAAAGGTAACTGCCTTCGATTATGATGAAAGTGCCATCGATAAAGCAAAAGAAAATCGGATGAAACATAACTCAAAAGTCACATTTCTGGTTGCTGATGGCAGATATCCGGAAAAATATTTCACTGAGAAATATGATATTATATTTATGGCGGGCTTCTCAATATTTGGCATTGATCTAAATAAACCAATAATGACAAAATATCTTTCAATGCTGAATGAAGGAGGTATATTGGTCCTGGTACATAATTCGAATCTAACCGGGCTTGTCAGGAAAACGAACTGGAAAAATCATACGATTGAAGAGCTCAGATCTTTCTTTGAAAGTGTAGGAAGCAATATTGAAAAAATATATTTTTACGACAGGCATATCACTATAAAGATCTTACGTCGTTTCGCCATTACTGGTCCATCCACGAAAATGCATATTCTTATATCTAAAATAACGAAATTGCCCTGTGCAATAGTTTTCATTGTGAGTAAAAGTAAGAACGGCAAGTAATCATCATGCAGAAATCTTATAACGGTGAAAAAATGAGAGTACTTTTTAATGTTGGTCATCCTGCTCAAGTTCATTTCTTCAGGAACGCAATAAGGATCCTTGAAAGCAAAGGCCATATATGTAAAATGACAGCAGTTGCTAAAGATGTGTCTTTGGACCTGCTGGATGCTTATGGATTTGAATATGATATTGTGGGAAGTGCTTACCCCACTTTGTTTTCAAAGGCCGTTGAATTATTGAAGATCGAGAAAAGACTCTACAAAATTGCCCGTTCGTTCAAACCTGATATTCTTATAGGCGGCTCAGGTAATGCATATAGTGCTCATGTGGGCAAACTTATACACAAGCCCTCTATTGTTTTCGAGGACTCGGAAAAAGGTACCATAGAACACCTTTTGACAGATCGTTTTGCTACTGTTATCTTTACTCCTTCCTCATACAAAAAGAAGATAGGGGATAATCAATTATACTTGAACGGGTACAAAGAGCTGGCTTACTTGCATCCGGATTATTTTCATCCCTCAGAAGCTGCTCTTAATGAGCTTGGTCTGACCACAGAGGATAGATACGTAATTTTCAGGTTTGTTACATGGAATGCAGATCATGACATTGGCCATCATGGTATAGAAAACAAAATAAAGTTCGCTCAAGAGCTCGAGAAACATGGACGTGTACTGATCACTTCAGAAGGTAAGCTGGAGCCGGAGCTGGAAAAATACAGGGTCAGGGTTTCTCCGGAAAAGATACATGATCTGCTGTACTATGCACAGATGTTCGTAGGCGATAGCCAGACCATGACAACGGAAGCTGCCGTATTGGGCGTGCCTGCCATCCGTTGCAATTCTTTTGTGGGAAAAGATGATATGTCCAATTTCATCGAACTTGAAGAGAAATATGATCTGATCTTTAATTACAGTGACTCCGAAGCAGCATTGAACAAAGCACTTGAACTTGTAAAAGTACCTACGCTCAAGGAAGAGTGGAGCAAGAAAAGAGAAAAGCTGCTGCATGACAAAATTGATGTCACCGCATTTATAGTGTGGTTCATTGAAAATTATCCGGAAAGTTTAAAGGAAACAAGATCAGGCGTTCCCTTTAATTCAAATTAAGGTGAGATCATGAAGATAGCAAGCATAGTCGGTGTGAGACCTCAGTTCGTAAAGGCATCTGTTGTTTCCAAACAGCTACGAAAAGACCATGAAGAGGTATTGATCCATACGGGCCAGCACTATGACTATAAAATGAATGACGTTTTCTTCACTGAGCTAAATATTCCTGAACCCGAATATTTTCTCGGGATCGGCTCAGGTTCACATGGATATCAGACAGGAGAAATGCTGAAGAAAATAGAAGAGGTGCTGATCAAAGAAGAACCTGAGATCGTTTTGACATACGGTGATACTAATTCCACGCTTGCCGGTGCTCTTGCAGCTGCAAAACTGCATATTAGGAATGCACATGTGGAATCCGGCTTAAGGAGTTTTGACCGATCCATGCCTGAAGAGATCAACCGGGTTTTGACCGATCACTGTTCTGACCTGTTGTTCTGTCCCACTGAAAATGCAGTTGAGAATCTGAAAATGGAAGGAATAAAGGATAATGTGTATTTGACCGGCGATGTGATGGCTGATTCCCTTTTGCACAATAAGGAAATAGCAGAAACAAGATCAACGATCTTATCTGATCTTAACTTAAAGAGCAAAGAATATGCAGTAGCTACAATCCATAGAGCAAGTAATACAGATATTAAGGAAAATCTCCAAAATATTGTTGATGCGTTCTCTCAACTGGACGAAACCATTGTATTTCCGGTGCATCCAAGGACCCGGAAACTGCTGAAAGAGTATGGCCTCTATGAAAGGCTGAACTCAGCCGTGAAACTGGTGGAACCTCTTGGCTTCCTGGATTTCATAAAGCTTATGGATCATTCAAAACTGATACTAACTGATTCAGGCGGGATACAAAAAGAGGCGTATATTCTGAAGATCCCATGTATAACGCTCAGAGAGAACTCTGAATGGGGTGAAACCATTGAGGATGGCTGGAATGTTCTTGTAGGAACTGACAAAGCAAAGATATTCCAGGCGGTCAGCTCGTTCCGTCCATCATTAAAGCTGCACAGGAACAGGTTTGGAAACGGAGATGCTGCTGAAAAGATCGCTTCTATCATTGGAGGCCTCAGTTGATGCTGGATCAGAGTTCTGAACTATGGGATATATTTACCATCAAAGAAGAGTACTCTCCGGTTAAACTGGATAAGCATCAGAGATTCAATTATGCCAACAGCAAAAATAAAAACGCTTTTGAACCAGTGGTTTCCGAGTTTTTGGTATCTGAGGGTCTGAAGGTGGAATATCCGGATAATAAAAGGTTTGCAGTTTGTCTGACCCATGATATTGATGATATCTATCCCCCTTCCAGTCACATCCTGTCCTCTTTTTTATATTGTTTGAAGACACTGGACCATAATGCGTTCAAACCACAGATAGCATGGAAAATAAAAGGAAAGGAGCATTCTCCATACCTGAACTTTAGCGAGATCATGGACATAGAAAAGAGATATGGTGCAAGATCCTCTTTCTATTTTATCACTGCAAAGGAAGATCCGGTCAGGTTCAGATACGACATTGAAGAGATAGGACATGAGCTGGGGAATATTCTGGATAACGGATGTGAAGTAGGGGTACATGGCGGTTATTATACCTATAATAGTCTGAAGAGCATGAAAGAAGAAAAAGAGAGATTGGAAAACACATTGGGGAAAAAGGTCATAGGATACAGGAACCATTATTTGAGGTTCAAGGCTCCGGATACCTGGGAGTTACTGGCAAAAGCCGGTTTTAAGTATGATTCCACACTGGGATACGATGACATGATAGGATTCAGGAATGGCACGTGTCATCCATTTAAGCCATATAATTTAGATAAAAATGAGGCTATAGATATACTGGAACTGCCGCTGGTCATTATGGACGGCGCCCTGTTCTCCTACGCAAGGTCTTTAGATGAGGCATTTGAATATTCGAAAAGGCTCATTGATACCGTAGAGAAGTATAATGGTGTCATCACTCTGCTGTGGCATAATGGTCCGTTCAGCTGGCCTATCAGGAAGAATTGGAAATTATTATATGAGAAAATACTTAAATATTGTTATGAT
Source organism: Methanomethylovorans sp. PtaU1.Bin093 (assembly GCF_002067275.1). GTDB lineage: Archaea > Halobacteriota > Methanosarcinia > Methanosarcinales > Methanosarcinaceae > Methanomethylovorans. The sequence goes on from NZ_MVQX01000010.1 coordinate 23,982, forward strand.
AAAAATGCATGGATGACCAGCGGTGAAGAAATTTACAACTGGTGGACGAATGAAAGCAAAGTGCAATTTTATCCATCCTGAAAACTGGTCCTTATCAACCGTGGATCTCCGGTCCACGATCAAAAATGCATTCTGGAACAGCTGCAAGCTGTAAAAGGTCACAATCATTGAAAAAGATCAACAGTAGGTGTTTTCTTGAATCAGACTGACAAAAAAGCATTGTTCATAATACAGGCTTACAATAATTTCCAAAAAGAATCTATTAACAGTACATGCCATTATTTTAAGGAATGTTCAGTGTTAGTTAGGTCCAATCCTATCTCAGAGTTTTATAAATACGTTAAGACGCCATTTTTGGAAACGTTCAAGCTGGACTACAAGATAGACCTGAACAATATTCCTTCAAATCTATCTGTTCATCCGACCCCGATCTTATATGCTCCCCTTAATTCCCAGTATAAGAAGCTTGGGGAGAAACATTTCAAAGCTGCTGAAAGATCTATCGGGAAACATAATATAAAGTTCGATCTGATCCATTCTCATTTCACATGGTCTTCCGGATATGCAAGTGCAAAACTTAAGGAAAAATACGATGTTCCTTTTGTGGTAACGGGGCACGGATATGATATTTATGGATTGCCCTTTAAAGATGAAGAATGGAAAGAGAGAATCGAATATGTGCTCAATTCGGCAGACAGGATAATAACTGTGAGCAATAGCAATTTATCCTATATCAAGAAATTGAACGTAAAAACCCCTGTTCATATTTTGCCTAACGGGTACAGGCCTGATCAGTTCCATCCTATGGATATGGAAAAATGCAGGAAGGCCTTAGGTTTACCTCTGGATAAGAAAATAATACTCGCAGTCGGGAACCTTGTGGAGATCAAAGGCCACAATTACCTGATCGGAGCTATGGAAGAAGTGGTGAAGCTTAGAAAAGATGTGCTTTGCTTCATAGTTGGCGGCGGGGAAACAGAGAACAGGCTCAGAAAACAGATCAAAAATGCGGGCTTAGAGGATCATGTAAAGCTGCCGGGAAGTAAATTGCACAATGAGATCCCCATGTGGGTGAACTCTTGTGATATATTCGTATTGCCAAGTTTGAACGAAGGTAACCCGACGGTCATGTTCGAGTGCCTGGGCTGTGGCAAGCCTTTCATAGGAACAAAAGTAGGCGGAGTTCCGGAGATCATTGTGTCGGATGACTATGGATTGCTGGTTGAGCCGGCAAATTCAGAAAAACTGGCAGAGACCATTTTGATGGCATTGGATAAAACCTGGGACACAGCGAAGATCAAAGCATATTCTGCGCAATTCACGTGGGCGGAGATCGGAAAGAATATAGTGGATATATATAAGACCCTGCTCTGATCCTCTTTCCGTTTTAGATCCTTATCAACTACCATCATTGCGTCATACGTTCCGTTGCCTTTACAAGCATGCCTTCAGAGCCCTTATCACTTATCTTTTTAGCAGGCACTCCTGCGATCGAGACGTTGGGCTCCAAAAAGGACCTGTTCACGACAGCATTTGCACCGATGGCTATTCCATTTGCTATTTCTATTTCTCCGAATATCTTGGCCCCGGGACCAATGTAAACATTGTCCCCTATTTTTGGTGCTACGTCCTCGTAGCCAGCTTTTGTCCCAATGTTCACACAGGCATGCAACCGGCAATTCGCTCCCACCCGTGTGGCAGTATTGACCACTATAGTGCCCCTGTGGGCAATGCTCAATCCCGGGCCAAAAACATTCAAAGGTATGGTAAATCCCAGTTTAGTGCTCAATGAGTAATATCTCCTTTTTAAAAGCAGAAGATATGGCTTCCAAATAGGTGATCTTTTACAATTCTGATAGTATTCGACTTTCCTTAATAGACGTTCAAACGTCCAGATATGATCATAGTCGAAATGTTTAGGCTTTTTACCCTTTCTTGACAATGCAACCCTGTCTGCTTCCAGATAATACTTGTAGTCATCCTTCGATCTGATCATTTATATCACAGTTTTTGACTCACAGTTAAGAGATATTTGTTTGAAACATATGATGTGAATTCCAACACAATCTTAATGCCGGACTCTGGATTTGTCCGTCTTTAAATATAAATATATCCATCTTAAATTATCATTATACTTGAATAGTGCACCTGCATGCGATCCTAACTTTCTGTGCGATCCGGGCCTGTAACATCTATTGTTAGTGGTATTGCAGGCTTGAAAAACTTCCGAGCAACAGATTTAAATAAGTTCTCATAAATTCTCATATTATATTGCTGTAGGCACATTACAGGTGCTTCAGATATTTACGACCCTTAAAGAAGAGAGGTGATGATATGCAATTGGAAAACCCACAGAAACAACGACCAAAGATAAGTAAAAAAGCATGGATCTCTGAAACCGCCATCATCATTGGAAATGTCCATATCGGTGACAATGTGTTTGTGGCGCACAATGCTATCATCAGGGCAGATGAACCTTGTTCTTCTATCGTCATCAGCGATGGTTGCAATGTGCAGGATAATGTGATCATACATGCTCTGTCACATTCTCAGGTCCTCATCGGTCCTGAGACATCCCTTGCCCATGGCTGCATAGTACACGGTCCTTGCAAGATCGGAACGAGATGTTTCGTCGGATTTGGTTCAGTGGTCTTTGACTGTATCATCGGAGATGATACTCTGGTAATGCATAATGCCACGGTGCGCAAGATCATCGTCCCGGATGGAAAAGTGATACCAGACGGTATGGCCATTAACAGGCAGGCTGCTGTGGAAGACCTGGGTGACGTTACGCCTGACCTGACAGAGTTCAAAGGGTCAGTTGTCAGGGCCAACATCGACCTGGTGCAGGGTTACCAGGCACTTGAAATGGAAGTATAAAGTAAATGATCAGGAAAGCTTGCGAACATCTTTTAAGATAAGAGGAAGGAGGATATAGATCAGATATATTTCCCTTCCATTTTATCCATTACAGTTTTCCCCTTATCCGTAAGCATATACTTTTTCCACGTGGTCTTTGTGGGGGTAAGGCATTCTATTAGTCCCATGTCCTCCAGTTCTTTCAAAGCGCGGCTGATATTCTGGGTAGACCTGTTGTTCTCATGTGCAATATCAGAAGCATTGGCAACTTTATGCTTATTCATATATTCCATGAGTATAAGTCGCCTGTCCACACTAATTATCCATTTGAGCAGTTCATCCATTGCAATCTCTGTCATGGTCTTCCCATCACAATTACGTATTTAGTATATATTAATTGGTGTTAAAATCCTATGGTCCCTCATGCACAAATATGTTATGTATCAAGACTGGCTCTGTAGAAATCCAACTTGATCAAAGTCTACAATCAACATTCTACTTCTCTAAAAGGAACGCAAAGGCGCAAGGCCGTCAAGACGCAAGGATATAATTCTTTGCGCCTTTGCGTTGATTATAAGGTAGGGTTTCTACATAGCTCTACTGAAATCGTTGAGGCTTCCTCAGTCATTGACTATTATTTACATAGGGAAATATAATCCAGGTAGTTTCGTAGGAATGTTGGAGGTAGTATCTGAAAAGCATCCTTATACACCCTCAAGATACTCATTTCCCTTACCAATACAATGATTTTCATTGCTCGTAGTCTATTTCTCGTGTCTTATTGAACAGAATGGGGTTGAGATATTTAATACCTAGCGTATGTAGATGCAAACTAACCCGAGATGGTTGCAACTCTACATAGGGTGGAACATTCTATTAGTTTCTAATTCTGTTAGTTTATTGATAATCTATGAATTACACAAAAAACTATGAGTTGCTTGGAAAAAAGAAGGTTACACTTGAAGTATCGTATTTTTCCCAGAAAAAATAGGAAAAGAAAAGCATTGCTGATGTTACACTCCACCCAGCTTTGTGAAAGCAGAGAGATGATTATAGGAGCCTTGCAGCAGGTTGCTATAGACAGTCTTGATATCTTTGTGTGTAGTAGTAGGAATGGCGTTGTTTAAATCCTTAATGTCCGTTTTTTCAATTAATACACCTACGTTAAGTGCCTTCTGCCTGGATTCTTTTCCCTGTATGATCAACTGGTCATAGAGTTTCTGTAACTCATCATTAGTGAATACTCCCGGCTCTGTTTCAGCTGCCGGATCCGCCACGCCGTATCTATCTAGCAATGATTTCACTGCATCTGTGTGTTTCTGCTCACTCATAGCAATATTGTTGAAGATGGGCATATTCCATTCTTTGTAGAGGCAGCTATACACATCTCTTGCTAACTTCTCTTCCTCTCGCAAGTATTGGAGATCCTCTATTTCTTCATCAGTCAAACCAGTAGCCTGTACAGTTGTACCTGGTGTACTCACATACAAGCAGACACCATTATCATTCTGCATCTTACCATTTACGCCATATCCGGCTTTTGCAGATACTGCTCCTATTGCCAGCATGCTAACAACAAGGACTGCAATAGAAACATAAGCAATTGTTCGTAGACCTCTCATCTATATTTCTCCTTTAGTTTGGATTACATGTTTTACACGTTTTTCATCAGAGACCCATTGGGATATGCAGATAAATACATACTTTACTTTATGGTCACATTTCCTTCATGTGAAGAGTTTTCTAAGGATCAATATGCTTTATTTTGCTTGAATAAACTTAATAAATGCTTAGAAGCCAGATGATGGGAACTTTTTAGATATCTTACTATTAGTTTCCGGTTAAGGAGAATTCTTGCTTGAAGCTATTGATTTTACACCAGATGTCTGCCATAATGTATGACCGAATTTCATGAAATCAATACTTGTTCCAGTATGCAATTTATTCGATTCTTTAACAACTGTAAAATAAAGTTAAACACCTTTGGTTTGTAACTTATGAGTTTTGAAATCATGCCTTATTGACAGTAATGCCAATATCATAAAAGGAAGGAAAACTACAATTACCTTTCAACCCACCGCCACCCATTCCTGTGATAACACTTCTGACTGCATCAACACGGTTTGAGTGGCCTTCTCCTGCTTGCCGGTAACGCAGGATACGCTTTACAAGCATCTGTGTATGAACATTCTCTCGAACGATTCAGTAAATTCCCCTGCAATAGTCCGAAGGGTATCACTTTGACAGCACTGTCATTCGTTTCAAGGACATAATAGAACGCTATCTCATCTTCGGTCAGGTCCAATGCTTCTTCACGTTCATTTGCCTGCCAAGATCGATGCGTTCCTTAATAACCTGAGCAACTTCTATGTAACGGTTATGATAGCTTCTCAGAGCCATCTCAAGCATCTCTGAATTCTACAAAGCCCAAATAAGCATTTCTACAGAGCCGGAATCACATGGTTGATACGACCTGTAACTTTTCCCATGGGAAGGTAGAATAAGCATGTTATTGACTTATAGATATGATATCTCCGAGGAAGAAGGATATTAGGAGTAATCTATATAGTTTAATAAAAGCTTATAAATGAAATCTTTTTATTGGTTGATACAATGCTATTATTGTATCAACATTAAATATAGATAGATATATGGGAAATCCATCATGTTTATGTATTCTGAATAAGTATATGCAAATATACCAAAATATAGGGTGTGTTGTTATAAATTATGAGCAAAGAAAGATCCAATTGACAGGTGGTTCCACATATATTGTTTCTTTACCCATCAAATGGGTACGCGACTGCGGTCTTAACTCTGGGGACACCTTAACGCTTATTCCACAAAGCGATTGCACTCTTTTGTTATCTGCCGATTCAAAGATGGATAACAGGAAACAGGAATCTGTGATCGAGATATCTCAGGAGGATACGCTAGAAGATAATTTCAGGGTACTTGTGTCCCATTATCTTGCAGGATCTGATCTTATCCGACTGGTCTCAAGCAAAGGATTCCATGCAATGGACCGTAAGTTCTTCAAGGATGTTACCCGCCAGCGCCTCATTGGTATCGAGGTTATTGAGGAATCAAGAAATGAGATAGTGCTGCAAAGCCTTATGAACTACCAGGAACTACCACTGGACAAAGCCTTGCAGAACATGTCCCGGCTCATCACTTCGATGCTCGAGGATGTGATGCTTGCCCTGAGGGAACATGATCTGGAACTTGCCAAAGATATAGTCAACAGGGATAATGAAGTGGACAGATTCTATCTTCTGACCGTAAGGCAATTAAAATCCGCTGTAGAAGATCCGAAACTTGCTGAGAAAATAGGAATAGAAAGACCCCGTCAGTGCCTGGGATACAGGCTTGTTACGAAGATCATCGAGCGCATAGGGGACCATGTGGAAAGGATAGCACGGCAGATCATTTTAATGGATACCGTGGTCCCTGAAAAGGATGCCGTCTTTGCCATGGGAAACCTGGCCCAGAAGGTTTTTGCTGACTCCATAAAGGCCTTGGAAGAAAAGGACACCAAGTACTCGAACAAGGTCGTCAATTACGCGAGGAAGTTCGAGGATTACACCATTATGCGCAATGAGCAGGTAACATCACGCTGCATATCCGAGCAAATGGGCTCCATAATCGAGAGCCTCAAAAGGATTTCTGAATATAGTGCCGATATAGCTGAAATGTCCATTAACATGAGCTCAGAAAGAGACAGGGGAAAATAAGATCCACACTCGTCTCTTCTGATCAACTTCATAATCTGAGCTTTTCCATTCTTGCAACTGCTTCATTGATCCTTTCCACGGATTGTGTCAGGGCGAACCTGATGTAGCCTTCGCCGTATTGGCCGAAACCCACTCCGGGAGTAGCCACTATCCCGGCCTTTTCAAGCAGCAGCTGTGAGAATCCCATAGAATCGTAACCCTTAGGAACCGGAACCCACATATAGAATGTCGCTTTCGGAGGTTTAACATCTAGGCCTATACCCTGCAGACCTTTGAGCAGCGCATCCCTTCTCTTTTCATATATACGGTTCATGTCGCTTACACACTGCTGGGAACTTGTAAGTGCGGTGATCCCTGCCTTCTGTATAGCATCAAATGCACCGGAATCTATGTTCGATTTTACCTTTCCAAGCCCTTTAATAAGTTTTTCGTTACCTACTGCAAAACCCAGGCGCCATCCGGTCATATTATAGGTCTTCGAAAGAGAAAAAAGTTCAATGCCAACATCCATGGCACCATCCACGCTCAGGAAGCTTGATGCCTGATATCCTTCATAGACCATTTCGGAATATGCATTGTCATGTACCACAATCAGATCATTGTCCTTTGAGAATTCCACAACCTCTTCAAAAAAAGATCTGTCAGCTGTTGCCGATGTAGGATTGTTCGGATAATTGATGAACATCAGTTTCGCCCTTGCCAGCATATCCGCTGGTATGGCATCAAGGTCTGGCAGGAACCCGTTCTCTTCCAGAAGCGGCATTATAAAAGGTTCCCCCCCTGCGAACTGTGTGCCTATCTTATATACCGGATAAGCCGGATCAGGACACAACACCACGTCACCCGGGTTGATGAAAGCCAGAGGAATATGAGCAACACCTTCCTTGGAGCCTATAAGTGTAAGTGTCTGGTTCACAGGATCTATGTTAATATCCTTTGTTTCACGGCACCACCTGGCAGCAGCTTTCCTGAACTCTAACATACCAGTATACGATGGGTATCTGTGTGTGGCAGGATCCCTGACCGCCTGGCACATGGATTCCACTATATGCGAAGGGGTGGGCTGATCAGGATCACCTATACCAAGATCTATCACATCTACTCCTTTTGCCAACATCCTGGCTTTGGATTCATCGATCGCTGCAAAGAGGTAAGGTGGTAGAGCATTGATTCTGTCTGCGTACATCTTTTCACCTGTAGAAGGTTCCTCTGAAGGACCTGCACGTTATACTTTGCGCATATTTAATAAATATGGCTATTGGTTATTGTGCCACATGTATCTGTGGAAATCCTTTTATACAAATATTATAATTATATAAATATAATAAATGACCTTGACAAACGACACCTGCGTCTTAGGAGAATGTGCGTCGAACATTCAAGAAAAAGCCACAGACAATTCATTTGCATTGCTGAAGATAATCAGTCTACTTAACTCCAGCCTGCCGGTACATTCTCTTATAAGTATGCTTGTAAGGTCGTTGCCTGAAGCAATGCTACCTCTTCAGGTATACGGCATCACTGTAAAAATGGATGGAAAGATCTACGGATACCCGGAAAACGGCCAGTACCCATCTATATCCGTGGATGTGGCAGTACATGGAAAGATCCGTGGCTACATATCAGCATTGTACAATAAAGAGAGACAAAATTCTGAACAATGGACACAGGCACATGAGATCCTCAATATTCTTTCCGGCTCTCTAAGCAATCTGATCGAAAAGAAAGAGCTTGAAAGAATATCTCTGGAAAGCACCCGACGCTACAGTGCCCTTTTCCACAATTGCCCGGTAGGGCTTTTCACGGACAAGAAAGGTAATATCGTTCATTGCAACCATAAACTTACACAAATACTGGACATGCCCGAGAACAAGATAATAGGGCTCCAAGTTACTGATATAATAGACAATGAAATGATCTGGAAGCTGTTCTCCTCACATAAGCTGTCTCCAGAACCTGTTAAGACCGAGCACGAGGTAGATCTGAAAAAAGGGCCTGTAAAACTTCGTTCCATATACCTGCCGGAACTGACACCCGAAGGTGAATTAAAGGGCGGCCTTGGAATAATAGAAGACATAACAAGGATAGAGGAAGCAGAACAGGTCCAGCAGCAACAAAAGAAACTCCTGGTCAATACTTTTAACGCGATCAATGATCTGATACTGGTCCTCGACAGGGACCTAAGGATCGTGAGCAGTAACTGGAAAGGTCTTGAGGACATATCCGAAGAAGAACGCCAAAAACACCCCTATCGTAATGAGGTCCTTACACCCAACGCAGATCCATGTGAAAGTTCCCATATTCTTGAAGCTTTTGCTACAGGTATTCCTAAAGAGGCATTTTGGACAAATCCCGCAGATGGAAGCATCAAAGAGATGAAAGCTTACCCTATCTTCGATGAAGAGGGGGAGGCAATAATGATCGTTGAACATCTGAGGGACATAACTGAAATAAAGCGCTCGGAAGAAAACCTCATGAAGGCCAATCAAGAGCTGGCAAATGCATATGAGAGCCTGAAATCCCTGGAAAGGCTCAAAAATGAATTCCTTTCTAATCTTCAGCACGAGATCAATACGCCCCTTACGAGTATCAAAGGCTTCAGTGAACTTGTACATGACGAAGATCTTGGACCATTGAACGCCGAACAGAAAAAAGCAATGAATAGAGTTGTTGAGAAAACAAAACAACTACAAACGGTCCTGGATTCCCTGCTGTTCGTCAGTTCTGCAACCCATGGTGCTATCAAGTATAATTTTGAACATTTATCGATAACCAATATGCTACATATTTCTTTGAATATAGTAAGTGAGAAGCTGAAACATAAAGGTCTTGAACTGGAAGCAAGTATACCCTCAAAGCTACCTGAAATTATTGGTGATATCGATTATTTGCCCCGGGTCTTTGTTCACATTCTTGATAATGCGATCAAATTCACAGATAGAGGCGGAAAGGTCACAGTATCCCTCACTGAAGAAAAAGGATCTGTCCATTTGATCATCAATGATACGGGCATTGGTATAGCTGAAGCGGATATTGGAAAAGTTTTTCAGATGTTCTTCCAGTTAGATGGATCTTCAACCCGTAATTACGGAGGTAACGGATTGGGGCTATTTATGTGCAAGATCATAATCGAAGAGCATAAAGGCAAGATCTGGATCAATAGCAAGGAAGGCCAGGGTACTACAGTACATATACTGCTCCCCCATACATAGGGTTGAAGAAATAAAAAGTAAGAGCTGATCATTATAATTGGCTTTTTTTCCTATCTGGAAAAACCTGTCCTTTATATTATGCTAATGTTTCCCTGCAATGGCTGAAAAGATATTTAATCCATAATGAGCCAAAAAACCATGTGGATAATATTTGCATAAATATTCTTGCACGCGCCTGGAAGGGGGTCTGGGCTGTTGACAGGGAGAACCGGTTCACATTTTTCAATAGAGGAATGGAGGATATTTCCGGCCTGAGGTCAGATGATCTGATGGGTAAGGACCTGATGCTATTACTTCCCGACCAGGAGATCATAGATGAAGTGCATTTTAGGGAACTGTTCCATACAGCCAGAGAAAAACTGACACCAGTAAACTATTCCCTGCTGCCCATTATCACCTCCGGGGGGGAACTTATGGAACAAAGCGGCCAATTGTTGCCTCTTTTGGATGAGAATGGTGCCTATGATGGTATGATTGGGACTGTGGAACACTTCAGTAGAAAGAAAATAGGTGCATCTGTCGGAGAAGATGGATCATCAGAAAGAAAACTGGATGTTATCTACAGGAATAGTCCTGTTGTTGCTTTTCTCTGGAGACCGGAACCTGGATGGCCGGTAGTTTTTGTTTCCGAGAATATATCCAGGTTCGGATACCAGGCGGAGGAGTTCACATCCGGTAAACTGCTCTATAGTGACATAGTGTATCCTGAAGACCTCAGTGGCCTTACTGCCGAAGTATCGGATTTCGAAAGGCATGGACAACCATACTTTATAAAAGAATATCGCATCTTAACGCACAATGGAGAAATAAAGTGGGTCACAGAAAGGTCAATGCTGGCAAGAGATGAGGTGGGAGGACCTAGCTATTATCAGGGTATCATTATTGATATCACACATATCAAAGAGATGGATATCGCACTCAAGGAATCTGAAAACAAATACAGGCTGATATTTGAGAATTCCCCGCTTGGCATTTTCAACTTTGATAAGGATGGCACTGTTACCCATTGCAACGATAAGATATCGGATATCCTGGGCATACCTAAAGAAAAGATAATAGGTTTCAACATGAACTTATCGTTGAGGGATGAAAAGATGAAAGCAGCCTTCAAAGAAGTGCTTTTACTAAGGCAGGGACACTTCGAGGGAGAATACAGGGCTCAGGGAAATGGCAGAACAGCATTTATAAAAGTTGATTACAGTCCAAACACATCAGATGACGGTACGTTGCTGGGAGGAGTGGGCATCGTTGAGGATATCGGCGAGCGCAAGATCGCCGAAGAGAAATTAAGGGAATATGCCAATGAACTCAGCAACGCCAACAAGGAATTACAGTCCGTGGACAGGATGAAGAACGAACTCCTGTCAAATGTGAGCCATGAGCTGAGAACGCCTCTCACTTCCATCAAAGGATACAGTGACCTCCTTATGGAAGGCACCCTGGGTAAAATGAACTACCAGCAGCTCAAAGCTGTTAGTACTGTCATCCGCAATACAGAGAGACTTCGGAGACTCGTTGATTCTCTGCTGTATGTAAGCATGGCTGAAGTTGAGGCCATAAAGTATGATCTTAGTAAGATCGACATCCTTGAGGTCATCGATAATGCTGTGACGGACATGGCAATGCCGATCGCGGAGAAGAAAATAGATGTTCTTCGACATGTGCAGGAAGGCATTCCGCAGATAGAAGCCGATGCCAAAAAGATCACGGATATGCTGACCAATGTGCTGGACAATGCAGTTAAATTCACACCTTCACAAGGTAAGATCAGTATTGTTGCTAAAAAAGAGGGAAAAATGGTACATATCAGCATAGAAGACAGTGGAATAGGCATACCTGCAGAATTGCTGCCTCATTTGTTCCAGAAATTCTACCAGATCGACCCGTCCATAAGGCGCAAATACGGGGGTACAGGCCTTGGATTGTTCATTTCCAAGAACATCGTGGAAGCACATAAAGGAAAGATCTGGATAGAAAGCGAGGAGAAAAAGGGTACTACCGTGCATATCCTGCTCCCTGTCCTGCAAGGTGGTACATGATCAATACCGATTCTTTTTTAAGTGTACAGACCGTAACCACGCTACAACCTGATTCTCAATGAAATGAAAGAGGTAACACATGAGTAACATTCTGCGCAGAGGGCGTTTGGCCAGCACGCCTGATGAGGACATAATGGAGTTCACTTCTTCAATGAAGTCGGACAAATGGATATTCGATGCGGACATAATGGTGGACTTTGCCCATACCATCATGTTGAAGGAACAGGGAATAATAAAGGAAGAGGACTGTTCCAGGATCCTCAGGGGATTATTGCGCATCAGGGAAGAAGGTATTGAAAAACTGGACCATACCTACGAAGACATTCACATTTCCCTGGAATCAAGGCTTATTGATATGGTTGGCGAGGATGTGGGAGGCAGGATGCACTCCGGCAGGTCGCGCAACGATGAAGTTGCAACATGCATCCGTCTCACCCTGCGTGAAGAGATGCTTGCGCTCATGGAAGAATTGCATGTTCTTCGCAACACTTTATGTTCACTTGCAGCTGAAAATATAGAGACCCTGATGCCTGGATTCACACACCTGCAACATGCACAGCCCACTACACTGGCCCATCATCTTATAGCCCACATGGACGCTTTGGGCAGGGATATGGACCGTCTGAGGAGTGCCTACTCACGGGTGAACCTCTGTCCTCTGGGAGCCGCAGCTTTTGCTTCCACTGGCTTTAACATAGACCGGGAACGTACCCGACAACTGCTGGGCTTTGACGGCCTTGTTGAAAATTCCATGGATGCGGTCAGCAGCAGGGATTTTCTGATAGAAGGTACTGCTGTGCTCACAAATCTCGTCATTAACCTGAGCAAGATGGCAGAAGAACTTGTTATCTGGTCCACCTCAGAATTCGCTTTCATCGAACTGGATGACCGCTATGCATCCACCTCGTCGATCATGCCGCAGAAAAAGAATCCAGATACTGCAGAACTGCTGAGAGGAAAGAGCGGTGTGGTGGTGGGATCACTGATGGCTCTTGTTACCACTTGCAAGGCCCTTCCCTTAAGTTATAACCGTGATCTGCAGGAAGCCACGCCTAACATGTGGAAGGCAATGGAAACTGCAAGAAGCTCGGTGCGCATGATGGAAGGCATGATAAGGACCATGAAGATCAACAAGGAAGTCACGGCTTCAAAATCCGTAATGGGATTTACCACAGCCACTGAGCTTGCAGACACGCTGGTAAGGGTAACAGGGATACCCTTCAGGACGGCTCATCAGATAGTAGGAGTACTTGCAAGAGGAGAAGAAGACGTCCTTATGCAACAGATAGATGCTGTGGCAGACAAGGTACTGGGCGTTAAACTCAGCAGCAAGGGACTTACAGAAGAAATGATATGTGAGGCTCTGGACCCGATCTCTAATATAAAGAAGAGAAAGGTCATAGGTGGTCCTGCGTTCGAGGAAATGGAGCAGGCCATCATGAGAAGAAAAAGGACTATGCAGCAGGAAGATAAAGAGATAAGTGCATTGAAAAATGGCTCGGAAGCTTCTTTGAATGCTCTTGTAGAACTTGTGAAACGATATATTAAGCATGATCAATGTGACCAACAGATGTGATCTTCATGGAATTCCAACAGGGTGACAGGATAAAGATAGAGAAGGACGGTGCTGAGTACGAGGGCATAGTGATGCCAAGTACTACACACCATATTGTCCTTAAGATGTCTAATGGCTATAATGCAGGTATCTCTCCCAAGAACGCAAATATAACCTTGCTTCAGAAAGCTGTAAAGGCCGAGGATGTTAGTGCCACCGGCGCCTCCGGGGCAAAAAAGGCAACTAAAAACAAACTGCCTAAGGTTTCCATACTCTCCACCGGAGGTACCATTGCAAGCAAGATCGACTACAGGACCGGTGCAGTTACAGCGAGGTTCTCCGCTGATGACATATTAAAAGCCATCCCTGAACTTACGGAAATTGCAGATATTTCCGGGAGAGCTATATATAATATACTTTCCGAGAACATGAGGACCGAATATTGGGAAGAGCTTGCCAGGGCGGTGGCAGAAGAGATCAGGAGCGGTGCAGACGGGATAATCATTGCACATGGTACGGATACAATGATGTACACTGCTGCTGCACTGGCCTTCATGGTCCGCACTCCGGTGCCCATCGTGTTCGTGGGTTCACAGCGCAGTGCTGACCGGCCAAGCAGTGACAACGCCATGAATGCGATATGTGCAGCCAAAGTCGCAGTAAGCGACATCGCTGAAGTATGTGTGGTGATGCATGGCAGTGAATCAGATGATATATGTGATATCCACAGAGCCACCAAGGTAAGAAAGATGCATACATCGAGAAGAGATGCGTTCAGGTCCATTAACTCGGAACCTATAGGCTTTGTGGACTATCTTACCGGGGAGATCCACACTCACCTGGAATATACTAAAAGGTCCTCACATCAACTCGAACTTATAGGAGGTTTCGAGCCAAAATGTGCACTTGTCAAGTTCACACCCGGCGCAAGTCCCGATATTATTTCATATTATCTTGATGCAGGATACAAAGGTATTGTAATAGAGGGTACGGGACTGGGACATGTGTCATCTGAATGGGTGCCCATGATAGAACACGCAACAACCATGAACGTTCCTGTAGTAATAACTTCCCAATGCCTGCATGGCCGGGTCTGTGACCGCGTTTATGATACCGGCAGGGATATGTTAAAAGCCGGGGCTATTGAGGAAGAGGACATGCTTCCTGAAGTAGCCCTGGTAAAGCTCATGTGGACGCTGAAACTGTCTGATGACCTCGATACTGTGAAAAAACTGATGACTCAGAACATTGCATTTGAGATCAACGAGAGAAGTCTGGAATAAATCATCGTTATATAAAAGCAATTACTTTTATACCGCAAGGATCGTTAGTGAGGAAAAAGATCACTACTCATATACAGGTGAATATATGTCATTGAACTTAAGGACACATTATACGTCCCAGATAGACCCGGAAGCTATGAATGGTGCGGAAGTGACCCTGGCTGGCTGGGTGTACGAAGTAAGAGACCTTGGAGGCATTTGTTTTGTCGTGCTGCGTGACCGGGAAGGCCGTGCACAGGTGACCCTGGTCAAAAAGAGAACGGACCCCGAACTTCTTGAAAATGCAAGAAAGCTTGTGAGAGAATCCGTGATCACTGTCACTGCCACGGTCAAAGCCGAAGCAAAAGCTCCCGGAGGATACGAGCTCATACCCAAGGAGATCAGGCTCCTCAACGAAGCAGAATCACCGCTGCCCATGGATACGACAGGCAAAGTGGAAGCTGAGCTGGACACACGCCTGGATTCGAGGTTCATGGACCTCCGAAGGGACAGGACCACAGCTATCTTCAAGATACGCCATGAAACTTTACAAGCGGTCCGAAAATATCTTAGTGACAATGGATTCATCGATGTGACAAGTCCAAAGGTCGTGGCAACTGCAACTGAAGGCGGAACATCTCTGTTCCCCATAACATACTTTGACAGAGAGGCTTTCCTTAACCAGAGCCCACAGCTTTTCAAGCAGATCCTCATGTCAGGAGGACTTGACAGGGTCTTTGAGATAGGCCCCATATTCAGGGCTGAGGAACATGATACGAGAAAACATCTCAATGAGGCCACCTCTATCGATATAGAAGCAAGCTTCTGTGACCATTTCGATGTTATGTCGATCCTTGAGAACATGATCGCGTATGTTTATGCTCACGTAAAAGAGCACGCAGCACGGTCACTTGAAGCACTCGGCATAGACCTGCAGGTTCCTGCAGTGCCATTCCCGAAGATAACCTACGATGAAGCACTGGAAATAGTGAATGCACATGGAGAAGAGACACTCAAATGGGGAGACGATCTGAGCACCCTTTCCGAGCATACGATCGGTGCGCATGTTTTCAAAGAAATGGGCGTGTCCCACTATTTCATTATCGACTGGCCCACTGATATCAAGCCTTTCTATGCAATGCCATACGAGGACAGGTCAGAGTTCAGCAAGTCCTTCGACATGATGCACAGGACCATGGAGCTGTCATCCGGTGCCCAGCGTATACATATCCATGACATGCTTAAGAAAAGGATCGAGTCCCAGGGATTGGATCCTGAGGGCTTCGATTTCTACCTGAAGGCTTTCAGATATGGAATGCCTCCGCATGCCGGATGGGGTGTCGGCTGTGAACGTCTTGTAATGACAATGCTGGGTGTTGAGAACATACGTGACGTAGTACTGTTCCCAAGGGACAGGCGCAGATTATCCCCGTGAGGTGAGTGAGAACATGCAGGAAAGGAACGCTACATCGGGAAGTACAGGTAAACAGGCCGCTGGAGAAGCTGCTGCCTGGCTTGTGAAAGACGGCAGCGTGATAGGCCTTGGTACAGGCTCCACCACGGCCTTTGCTATAAAAGCAATAGGCAGAAGGATCGATGAGGGGCTCGACGTGCTGGCCGTTGTCACATCATACCAGTCTGAAATGCTGGCCATTGAAGCAGGCATACCCCTTACAACACTGGCCGAACACCCCGAACTTGATATCGCCATTGATGGCGCTGACCAGGTAGATGCGGATCTGAATGTGATCAAAGGAGGGGGAGCTGCGCACACAAGGGAAAAGGTCGTTGCATTCTCTTCTGATCAATTCGTGGTAGTGGTCGATGATTCGAAAATGAAGGAACAACTTGATCATTTCGTACCAATAGAAGTGCTGCCTTACGCAAAGGAACTGGTCATGAGATGCGTGCGTGAACTTGGCGGAGAGCCACAATTGCGCCTGGCTTCACGAAAAGATGGACCTGTGATCACTGACAACGGGAACTTCGTAATAGATGCAGCATTTGGAACTATAACTAATGTGGAAGCTCTTTCCATTTCCCTGTCAATGTGTCCCGGAGTGGTTGAGCATGGTATTTTCACCGATGTGACAGATATGGTATTCATCGGAAATAAGGATGGGACCGTAAAAAGGCTGGATACCCTTAGATAAAAAGGGTATCATTTATTCACGTCAAGAGGGCAGGCACACATTTCTATAAGCGCTTCTTCGCCGGTGTGTGAACCACGGGCTATAAGGATATCTCCCGCCTGCACCTGCGTGTTCTTTTTAGGACTGTACAGCCATTTTTCACCTCTTTTTACAGCCATGACATAGACCCCTGTCTCTGTCTCAAGTTTGAGTTGGCCGAAGGTCTTTCCCACAATGGGCGAGCAGCTTTCCACGGTCAGGCGTGTTATCACTTCATCTGATTGACGTACAGCTATAGTTACGACCGGATGCAGTTCTATATCCCTTAGTACAATGTCAGCTATAGCATATGCTGCATCTGAGATGGACTCGGAGGCATTGGCAAGGTGTAAAAGCCCACGCAGCTGATTGACATCGGAAACATGCTTGGCGGTCTCCAGGACCCAATGCTGCAGTTCGTGCTTCATGCAATCCATCTTATATTCTATGGCCTTGACCTCTTCGGCGATATCCTCATTATTGAAGAGCAATGCGGAATATGCAAGGCCCACGGACATTTCAGCCATATCCTTCATATCCACAATGATATCTACCGCCTTTTCAAGGTCCTGCAACATTTTTTCGTGCTTCACTTCCTTTGGAATGTACTTCTCATTGGTCACAAGCTCTGCGAAAAGTAAAACACCTTCATCGTGTCCTCTCGCAAACAGCACATCATCTGCTCTGACCCTTGTTTCATGATTCGGATTGTAGATCCAGTCATTCTGCCTGCGGATGGCTATCACCCACATGCCTGTCTCGGTATCGAGTTCAATGTCCCCCAGAGTATGACCTGCAACTTTGGACTCCGGACTGACCGTAGCTCTCACTATGGTCTCAGCCGCTTCTCTTAGAGCAAGCTTCAACTCCATTGGTATACCCATTTCCATGAGCACTATCTTTGCAATATCTCCGGCAGCATCGGCGATACCTTCTGACGCCTGGGCAACCTGCAGGACACCGGCCATCTCTTCGGCCTCCTCCACACGCCTTGTACTTAGCATGGCAGTGATCTTCATGTGATAATAGAGGGTATCCATCTTGTCTTCAAGACGCACCACCTCTTCAGCAATGTCCTCATTGTCATAGATCATGGCAGAATATGCCAGGTCCACCATCAGTTCCGAGGTGTCTTTCATCTCAATGAGCATATCCTTAAGGTTTCGTGGTGTATATCGTATCTCTTTCGGACTCATAATGTTCTATCAGCTCTGATCTATTTTCATTTTAGGATATAGTTTTCGGGTTTATTATATTATAGCATGCTGAACATGCGCAGGGTAATAAATATGCCTGCGACACCCACCAGATCTCCCATGGTCGCAATGATAGGGATCACAGTATCGTCGGGGTCCAGTCCGAACCTGTGGGACATAAAGGATATCAGCACGGTCATAAAGAAAACAACTGTAAGCTCAATGCCGCCTGCTATCATGCATATCTTGAAAAGCAAGAACATGCCGATCCCTATTCCCATCAGATGTCCTGTAAGCCAGACTATGAAACTTAACACCGCGCTGGCTGTGAGACCCACTATCAGAGCCGCCAGCACGCTGTTCCTTACGACGGGGTTCTTTGTGATATGCCCGCCAAGACCCATGTGCAGGGCAGAGGAGATCCTGGCACCCAGCATGCTGCCTGTGTCTCCTCCTATTTTGATGAGCGAGGGAATGAGCAACAGAATGATGGGCATGGAAACGAGCTGGTCAAGCCTGTAGTTCAGGATCTGTCCGGTGATAAGCCCGATGAACGAGGTGGTCACCAGGATCGGGAACCCTCTTCCTACGATGCCTCTTATTGTATAGTAGGTCATAGGAGAAGCACCACCTTCGCAGCCAGGAAAAGCATTAACATGGAAACGATGTCCCCTATGGTAGCAATGGCCGGAGTGACGACATTATCGGGATCGAAACCGAACCGGAACATTCCGAGGGCCAGGAAAACGGCTACTACTACCAGTATGAGCCCTGAGGATACTCCGGCCAGCACCGCTATGAACATGAGCGTCAGGGCACCGGCACTTTCCAGACCGAATGCGATGGTCACAAAATGCCCCATCAGCCCGAGGATAGCTGAAATGATAAAACTCAGCAACAATGAACCTCCAATGTTATTGGTAAGTTCGGGATTTTTCTCGATCTTGGTGATAAGACCCATGTGTATGGCGCTTCCCAGACGTGAACCCAGGGTACAGGAAATATTGCCGCGCATACCAAGCACGGCAGGCGAGATGACTATCAGGCCGGGAATGAGCTGCAGTTCTTCTGTCATACCGGAAAGAATGATACCTGCTATCACCCCTCCCATGGTGGCTATGATCTCAAAGGGCAACGCTTCACGTACTATCGACGAGATGCTGGCATAGTCGCCAATGTACTCTTCGACTATCCCGATCTCATCCTCTTCTTCAGGATGTGCACGGTGAAGCATAGTATCTATTATCTGCATCTTTATATTAAAACACTGTTCTATGGAAAATGTTCATAACCCATCAAAAAAGGCTATATACCCCTAGTTACATTTAGGGTACCGCACAACACTACTCAGTTAGAAAATAAGGGCCCGTGGTCTAGCCGGTCATGACATCGCCTTTACACGGCGGGGATCCTGAGTTCGAATCTCAGCGGGCCCATCAAAGGATTCTGATTCTGCTGAGATTGATCATTATAATAGACTGATATTCTTTTGTCATCATTGAGGTATTGAGCGAAGCGAAATACCTCGATCCGCGCTCCCGAAGCGTCATCGGGGTTGCGGACCTCAGCGGGCCCATCAAAGGATTCTGATTCTTTTGATGGTGATTTTTGTAAAATTTTGTTTTGTATCCTCATAAATGAAAAAAGTGAATGCCATCTTTCATGCTGATTTGTTTAAAAATTAAAGAAATGACGACAGTGTGCGAATTCTGTTATTATACGACTCTTGTTCTTTAAAACCTTTGCAATAATCGACTCCCCGGTTATGCCTTATGCTTCAGTAAATGGATAAAAATCGTTCTATATCTCAAAAATCCATATAATTTTTATTTTACTGTTTTCATACTCACCCCAATGATCTGCGGATACTACCCATTTTGATTAGTATTGAGCGTGTGAGTTGCAACAGATCTTCATCCATGATGCAACCAGTATCTGTTGCACACAGAAGATGAGGATGTACCATTTCCAGCAACATCCGGTATGAAGGTTCACATTGGGTTTGGATATCGAATATGTCTCTTAATATATCAACCTCCTGCCGAATAGACCTGTGGAATGTGGCCGGAATGAACCTTGATGCTGTATTTATGTCAAGATACTGAAATGCGAACCTAAGATCTGCTTGAAGGGATGGGAAATATTTAGTAAGCAGCCGCTCGCAGACTTCTTCACCCAATTTATCTCTTACTTCCACTATACCTGAACCAGTGCCGATGATCTCAGGGGGTATACCGATCGAATAAAGTGCACCCGTGAATTTTATTGCTCTGGGCAAATTTATGTTTTCCTGTGGTATGCTCGCTTTTAACTCTGCTCCAACATCCCGGTTACATAGACAAGACACACATGTGACATCAGGTATTTCTCTTGCATAGCCTGTACTGCCTTCGCGCATCAGACGGTCACGCTGCTGGGGTAAAAAATCGGCAATATTGTTTATAGTTGATGATAAATGCTGTATTGCTCTGTTATATCTTGCACCCAATATCCCTACGATATTGATGATCTCTGTTTTTTCCTCATCAGATAATTTATCAGGAAACTTGGACATTTCTTTTTTTGCATACTTTACAAACTTTTCAGCATCACCTTTTTCATGATCGAACCTCAGTGCTGATTGCAATGTGATCGTGTCAATGCCCCGATATTCATTGAAAAAATTGTCTTTGTTCTCAAAGGTCATATGCCCTCTAAAAGGTAGACAACCTGCCCCAAAGATAATACCGATTTGTGTGTCAATACTTTCTTCTAATTCATGAAGCTCACTTATTGCGTATTTACATGAAAGAGTACTTGCAACATGTCCAAAGGTCAGTGCTGAATCAGATTTTCCAAGAAATACCCTGTAACTATCAGGTGTTTCTTTCAATTGTTCCTGATAGGCAGTGATGGTTTTGCTTATGATATCCTTTGCATTCAGCAGCTTAGGCACCTCCTCGATAAGTGGTATTATGCGAGGGGGTGTCATCTCAAACTTGAACTCCTTTTTTGCAAGTTCATTCACATCTATCATATGCTGCTGTGACTCTATGATCTGCTGAACGGAACTGGTCATTGGGTGAACTAATTCGTTTATTGCCTGAATACCCAACCTTTTATGGGAAATATAGTTCGCTTCCGCAGCAGCCATCATGACCATCAGTTGTCTGAAAAGGTTTTCATGGACTGCGCTTGGCACTCTGGGTGTGATGAATATATCTTTACCAGGAATCAGGTCTGTTTCCTCTATGAACTTTGATACGATCTGGGCACTCTGATGGTATGGAGTAGTTTTACCCTCGTAATCCGGCATATACTCGTCACAGCCGTATCTTATGGCGGCCTCTATGGACTCGTTTGTTTCTTCCTGGGTTGACATGTACCTGGATATTGAGTCAGGATGTTGTGTACACATCACTTTTGGATAATTGATTTTGACCGGCAATTGAGACACCTACTTCTGTATATGAGAAATTATGACAAATTATTAAAACTTGACGATTGACTAAGGATTGCATTTTCAGGATATCAAAGCCAACTGTGTGCCCGGTAGAAACTTTATTCCACATATAAAAAATTGGATTTTGCAGAAAAGTACTTCACACTTTATTGTTACCTAGTGATTTAAAAATGGTAAAACCTGCATATTACTTTCACTAAATCACAAAATAATGATTTTGTTTTGTCAAATTAATACTTAAAATTTTTTGTATGTAGACAACATTGAGAGGATAAATTCGTATGGGATCCAGAATAAAAAAGTGTTCTGATTTACTGATCATATCTTGACCTTCAGAATTAGCAAAGTCATATTATTACGATTATAAATGAGCTGGTTTCATAAGTATAAATAGACCTTTATCCAATAATTGTATGGGGATTTGAATGGGTTTTAAAGAACTCTCTGATGAAAAATGGAAGTTTATTAAAACATTCCTGCCTCCACAACCGATAACCGGAAGAAAGAGAGTTGATGACCGTAAGATCATCAACGGTATTCTCTATGTCCTGATAACAGGTTGTAGATGGAGGGATCTACCACCTTCTTATGATTCTGGGATTACATCTTGGAGAAGATTAAAAAGATGGTCAGAAGCCGGAATATGGGATAAGATAATGGAATCTCTTAGAGATTTTGCTTATCATAAAGGTAAGTTTTCAATAGATACTGTGTGTATTGATAGCAGTTTCGTTGAAACAAAAAAAGGGGAGAAGACTCCTATTACAACGGTCACAAAAAAAGAAAAGGTGTAAAGATCCATGCTAGTGTAAGTTGTAATGGATTCCCTCTTCCGATCATCATTTCTCCTGGAAATGAATATGATACCAAGCCTTTCATTCAAGTAATGGAACTTATTAAGATCAATACAACAGCTAAACCAAGAACAAGACCCTTTGAGGTATTAGCAGACTCAGCTTATGATAATACTGCCATAAGGCAGTATTTAAGATCCAGAGCTATCAAAAGCAGTATACCGATCAATACTAGGAACAGTAAAAGAAGAAAAAAAGGAAGACCTACTAGATTTGATCCAGATTCTTATTCAAAAAGAGGAACTATCGAACGATTCTTTGCATGGTTGAAGATGGGATTCAGAAAACTGGCAAGTAGATATGAAAGACTTAATGTGGTTTTCAAAGGACTATTAGATATTGCATGTTTCATCCTATGCTGGAAAAAGGTGTGAGGGAAGTTTTGAAACAGGC
>NZ_MVQX01000011.1 GCF_002067275.1 Methanomethylovorans sp. PtaU1.Bin093
CATATCTTGATCTCTCTGTACCTTGAAAGCTTGTTCATCTCTTCAGCAACCTGATTTGCAAGCTCTCGTGTGGGACAAAGTATGAGTATCTGTACTTTCTTTTCTGCAATATTCACCAGTTCAAGTGCAGGTATGCCGAATGCTGCGGTCTTTCCAGTGCCTGTTTCAGCCTGTCCGATCACATCTCTTCCTTCAAGGATATGAGGAATAGCCTGTGCCTGAATAGGTGTAGGTTTTACGAAACCCATATATTCGATCGCTTTTTTGATATCTGCAGATAAATGCAAGTCATTAAATGTAATTTTTTCCATAGTAAAGTTCCTGTGTGCTGACCACACAATTGCGTTTTTGATGATCCTGAATAATAAGAAGGCTGACAGGCCATTGTTCTGCCCGTCATACCAAGAAAAATCAGATTTAGTTGCTGACTTCAGCAAATGCGAACTTGCGCATGACCTTTGTGACCTTTATGGTCACTTCATCGCCTACGGAAGTACCTGGCACGAATATTACAAAACCGCTTACTCTTGCAATGCCGTCTCCCTCTCTTGCGATGTCCTCTATCTTTACTTCATATTCCTTCCCAGCATCCACTGGGGCAGTTGGTTCATTTCCGAACATATATTTCACGTCCTTATGTTAAAGCTTAAGAAACCCAACTATAATGAAAACATAACGGAAAAACAGCATATACGAAAAAGTAACACTATTTAAGGCCAATACGTTATCTGAACAGTTTATATCTTAAAGCAATGCTAACTTGAGTTGATACTATATATAATTGTTGGTATTGTCCAGAGGAAGAACCGGCGTTCAGCAGGTAGTTCAAATACTACTGCCTGCGCCCGGATGGATCAAGTCCATAGGGTTTACAATATATAAGTATAATAAGTCTTCAAAAGCAATTACTTACCGCAGTCTTCCGGAATATTCCTGACTTTTATTTAATAGACTGCAATGCGTAAACCAATTAATTCCTGAGCTGAAAAGCTTTGCAGATAGCTTTCGCATCTACCTGTATATTTTTTTTCTTTTTGCACGTACCGTTGTTCCTGTAAAAATTACATTTCCCGCAACAGAATACCTTACTTGCAAGCTTTGAAGCTATCTTTTCCCTCTGTTCATCGGTGATCTCAAAGTTCCTGCGATGTTTGTATAGATGCCAATCCTTGTAATACATCATGTTCACAAGTATGGACATAGTGGGAGGGTCCCAGGAACTGTATCGCTTCTCTTTTGCAAGATCACTATATGCAGCCTGCTTCTCTCTTTCAGCCTGTCTTCTGTATTTTTCATCAACTATATCCTGAAGCTCTTTCTTTAGCACTTCAGCCTGCAGGTTTTTGGGATCAAAGGTCAAAGCCTTATTAATATAATTAAGTGCAGCTTCGTATTCCTTCAATTCTTTCAGAACCATGCTCTTATTAAAATAGATCGGATACAGGTTCTTAACTTTCCCGGAGCCGATCACAGCATCGAAGAACCGGATAGCTTCCCGGAGCTTTCCGTTCTGATGGGATAAAAGGCCCATTTTATTGAGAGCAGATACGTTTTTCGGTTCCACTTCAAGGGCCATTCTGTAATAGTGTTCTTTTTTCTCCGGATCTGTTTCTTTGTCTCCCATCAGTACATATCTATTAGAGACAGCTGCAGTTTCCTTTTTGAGAGCTTCTTTTGAGTTCATTTCTCAGGATACCCTTATTCAATGAGCAGGATCCCCACACACTTAATGTCAGCAGGATCGCAAAAAACAAAAGTCTCACCTACTGTGTCCATGATCTTTCCCACGTTGATACCAACAGCTTCCGGAGGGAACCTGCGCAATTCCGGCTTTCTGCATTTTTCGGCACACACATCACACTCATTGCATGCACCAGGCCGCAGCAACTGAGCATAGGTAAAACCTTCTCTGAAGGCAAGGTATTCCAGCTCCAGCATTCTATGGAAAGATCCCCTGCGCAAAAAAGACCAGGCCCTGAAAATATCGGGTTCATGGGACATATCATGCTCTTCGATCAGCAGCAGGGCCTTATCGTATTCATGAAGGATCTTTCTGAACTCATCGATATTCATGATATGGGGAGGACAGCTTAAGCGTTTACCATAACCTTTGCACCCATATTCACACTTTATCCGTGCCCTGTTTTCCACAGGTATACCCGCTGTTTTTACAGGATATGCTCTTAATCCGAGTTCCAGAGCTCTTCTAATGATCATTTCCTGCTTTTCATTCATGGGCATACCCGTATCCTTTGTCTTAGCCTTCGGTAAAGACCACCTTTACCTCTTTGACATCCCACAGTGCTTCCAGTTTTTCTACGAGATCCTCCTTTATGGCATTTGCGAACTGATGACTGGATGGCAGATCAAGGACAACCCTGACGATACCTTCCTTGACCTCGATCTTGGTTACCAGTTCAGTACGTACAATATCAAGCCCTGCCATGGGATTCATGACATGCTTAAGCCTGCTTCTTACAACCTCTTCAGTGGTTGGTTCCTGCTCACTTACAAGACCGTGCTTTTCTTCATAGTCCCGGATCGCAGATCTCAAACCCTCTACTGCCAGCACCGAACAATGCCTTTTTACCGGTGGCAAGCCTCCAAGTTCATCAGTGGCCTCCTGCCATGTGATCTTCTTTGCGTCAGCTATGGTCTTTCCTTTTGCCATTTCGGTAATAATAGATGCAGTCGCGATATTGGAGGCGCATCCATAGGATTCGAACTTTATATCATCTATCACAGTGGTCTTTGGATCCACTTTCAGATATACTGCAACCATATCTCCGCAGGCAGGGCTGCCTTCCAGCCCCTTTCCGTCAGCATCCTCCAGCTTGCCCACGTTCTTTGGATTGCGGAAATGTTCTAAAACTTTCTCAGTATAAGGAAACTTCAAGTTATCACCTGCTTTTAGCATATAGCGGACTTATCTCTCTAAGTTTTTCCACGATCTCCTTCAGGGAACTCAGGACCGCATCCACATCTTCCATGGTGTTATACCTGCCAAAAGTGAATCTCAGAGAACCATGTGCCTTTTCATGGTCACCACCGATCCCCAGGATCACATGGCTGGCTTCCAGTGACCTGCTGAAACATGCAGATCCGGTGCTCACCGCAAACCCTCTCATATCCAGATGCAGTGTCATAGATTCTCCTTCCACGTAGTGGAACGTGAGGTTGGCGTTCTGCGGTGTGCGACTGATGCGGCTGCCGTTAAGCGTAACGTGGGGTATGTCCTCCAGAGCTTTGCTGATCGTGTGGTCCCGCATCCTGGCAAGGGCGGCATTTTCTTCAGGCGTTACAAGCTCCACGGCCTTTGCGAATCCCACGGCACCCGGGATATTTTCCAGACCGGCTCTGCGGTTTGATTCCTGGTAGCCTCCGTCCATCCACTTCTCAATGGGTGTGCCTTCACGTATATACAGGCCACCAACTCCCCTGGGACCGTGTATGGTATGCGCAGATATTGTTACCAGGTCCACAGGGATCTTTTTCACGTCCAGCGGCACACGGGTGAACGTATGCGTGGCATCAGTATGCAGAAGTACATCTTTGTCACTGCATATGTCTGCAATTGCCTTGATATCCTGTAATGTACCTATCTCCTGATTGGCATGCTGGATGGATACCAATGCTGTTTCTTTTGTAATAAGGCTTTCAAGCTGCTCCAAGTCCACAGCCCCCTCACTGTCCACGTTCAGGTAATCAACTTTGGACCCCTGTCTTTCCAGGCTCTTTGCAGTATTGAGCACCGGGAAGTCCTCTATACGGGATACTATTAGGTGTGAGCCTTTTTTCTTCTTCACAGCAGCTGTAACGCCTTTAAGGGCCATGTTGCTGGATTCGGTCTCTCCCGAAGTGAACACCATTTCTTCTGCTGACGCACCAAGAGTTCTCGCTATGGATCCCCTGGCAGCCATAAGCCCTTCTTTAGCATCTATGCCCATGGAATAGCCAAACTCCGAAGTTGCCACTGCATAGGTATCGAAGAAATAAGGTTTCATAGCTTCCAGGACACGTTCATCCAGACGTGTGCTGGCTGCGTTGTCCAGATAAGTTATCTTGTCGAACATATTCTGTCTCCATCAAATGAAAAGGGTAATACTGGCATCTTTTGCTTCGTGTATATATGTGCCTACTGCTCCGTACTCATCTATCCAGTCCGTACGCAGGTCTTCTTTCCTGATACCCATTATCTCCATGGTCATTTCACAGGCTATGATCCGGCCACCCAGCTCCTTATAATCCTGCATGAGCTTTTCCAGAGAAGCCACATTGGCTTTGGTCATTCTTTTCTTCACCATCCATTTGCCCAGGCCCAGCATGTGCATCTTTGAAAGCAGGCCAGCCTCAAGACCATCTTTCTTCAGCCGTTGTAAACCCCAGAAAGTGAAATACAGGGAGGCTTCAAGTCCCATGGAAAGTGCACCATTGCCTATGATCAAAGCACTGTATATCTTATCCATATCCCCGCTATGTACCACGATCACAGCTTTGTTCCCCACATGAACCACCTACCTGCGTATCCTTATCTTCCATTCATTGCCTTTGTCTTCCACTGCCAGGACATCAAGACCAAGAGACTCGCATGCCATAGGAATTTCCTTCTTTGATGCCGGATGTGTGCCGACCACCACTACCTCGTCTCCGGGAGAGGCTTTCCTAAGTGCTTTGCGGCATTCCACAAGTGGTACCGGACACGTCTGTCCTCTTACATCTACTTCCAATGTAACTATGATATCACCCCATACTCCTATATTCACAATTGTTAATATCTCTTTTTATTAGAAGATTTTCACATGTATATAGACTCTATCTTCATAAGTCCATACTTTTCCCCACTTCCCCCAAACACGTATATGCACATACCGGATATATGTAGCAATGCAAATGCACCTCTGTTATCTGCACCGCAGTATGCAGGAGTGGAGAACAGGGACAACAGTTGTTTATCAAAGAACCATTGATACCCTGACATGAGTGCACTATGCGCTCTTATCATCATTCTGAGCTGGTTCTTTTCAAGAAAGGCTTCAAGGACATCCCTGCCAAAAAGATGTATGCCAATCCCTCTTGGCGAAGGCCCCAACCCTTCTTGTTCCCAGGGATCGTTCCAGAAAAATTCAAAAGAATTTTCCTTGTTTATGTCATCAATGCTGCAAACACCCGGAATGCCAGCATGTACGCAAAAAAAACCTCCGGGAAGGATTGCTGCAACCGGCATTTTTTTGAAAACGGACGTAACATCTGCCAGCATTTCTTCATTTCGCCCAATCTCATCAAAAAACCCATATTTCCGGTTCATTTCCGGACTTTCGTGATTACCCCTAAGCAAAATGACATTCTTCCAATCCTGACGTTTCATTTCAAATAAGCTGACCAGCACGTCCACAGATGCATTTCCTCTATCCACATAATCCCCAAGGAACAGTAGTTGCGGACAGCTGAACGATCTCCACATATGAATGATGAGATCAAGGGCTTTCATATTGCCGTGTAGATCGCCTACTACCATACAGGGCAGTCGGAGATTCATCACAGGTGCTTCAAGGGCCAGGACTTTCTCCATTGCTGGCAGCAGTTCGGATAGTTTCGTAAGGCATGCAGGCATACCCCTCACCCGGGATGATCTTCAGTCAACATCGGACATTGATGGTGATATTGACTGGCCATTGCTCTTCAGTATCTTTCTTATATACAGCAATCCGACTATATTGATCAGTATAATTAAGAAAGCTCCTATTATATATCTAGGCTTTCGGTAATCTGCCCCAGCTGGACCAGAGGTGTCCATACTGAAAACGACAAGCTGGTCTGAACCTGGTTCTATCTCCTGCTCCAGTATTTCGGATCTTGTATCATCAGGGATGAACTTCACAACATATCTTTCCTCTCTGTCTAGGCCTATGAACAGGTAATTGTCATCATTGGACGCCTGTCGTATCAGTTTTCCCTCATTCCAAAGCTCAACAGTGCCTATAGACGTTCCGCGCACACCCAGGGTCGTATGTTCCTTTATAGGGATCTGGGAGCCCTTGGAATTCTTCAATCCATTAGGTAGGTTCAGTATGCTCAGGATCGTGGGAGCAATGTCCTCCTGTCCATATGCTTCATAGAGCACTTTTACAGGCACGTCCGGTGCGTGTACCACGAAAGGTACCATCTGTGACTCATCCATGCCTGAATAAGTATCCGACTGATGTCCTCCCTTGCTGTCAGACGATGTAAA
>NZ_MVQX01000012.1 GCF_002067275.1 Methanomethylovorans sp. PtaU1.Bin093
GAGATCACCAGTACAGGATCAACAGGCGATGGAGTGTTCAGGATCCAGGATTTTGTCGTTTTTGTAAAAGGTGCAAAAGAAGGAGATAAAGTAAGAATAAAGGTGAAGGACATTAAACCTAATTTCGCTTTTGCTGATGTTGTTGCAAGGTACTGATAATGTCCTCAGACCTTGCAAGCCATAACCTGCAGGCCTGAAAAAAACAGGCAAATCCCCTGGAATATCAGGGTATCATGCAAAATATGGAAGCTGTCACTCTGGAGTTATATGAACTGGAACATTCAGGCGGTTAAGTGAGATATCTAACGTTCCTGCAGGGTCTCTACTTCTTCTACTAGTTTGTGACCTGCCACGATCTCATCAATACTGTGTATCACTGCACCCAGATTATCTATGGACTGTTTTATCTCTTCATAGTCCAGGTCATCACCCTCGATGGTTATCTTGATGGTCTCTGTCTGCTGGTCAACTTCATACAAGCTGAGATTGACACCGGAAACACCCGGCAGAACACTTAGTTTTTTGGAAAACTCTACTATCGATGGGTGGTGCGGCTTTAGAACGTCAAGGACCATTCTGATAATTCCAGGCAATTGTTTCATCCTTCCTTAAAATATCCTTAAGATACAATTATCGCTATCCATTAGTTAATAACCTTCATATCAGCATTGATGATATAAATCTTTATTTCATATGGCATCCTTATTATAAGTAAGAAATAATGGTGACATTATGATCGACTTGCATACACATTCCCTATTCAGTGATGGCGAACTTATCCCAAGTGAACTTGTGAGAAGAGCAGTAATGCACGGCTACAGAGCTATTGCAATAACTGACCATGCAGACTTTACCAACGTGGAACATATTATTGAAAATGTTAGCAAGGCAAAGTACCTTGAAGAAGTGATGGATATTAAAGTACTTGCCGGAGTTGAGATAACACATGTCCCTCCCACTAAGATAGGGAAAATGGCCCGCCTGTCAAAGGAACTTGGAGCGGAAATAGTAGTAGTGCATGGAGAAACAAGTGTGGAACCTGTTGCACCCGGAACAAACAATGCTTCAGTGGAGCTATCAGATGTGGATATCCTTGCACACCCCGGTTTTATAACCATTGAAGAAGCCGAAAAAGCAGTTGATAACAATGTCCACCTTGAAATAACAGCAAGGAACGGTCATAATAGAACTAATGGCCACGTAGCCAGGATAGCTTTAGAAACTGGCGCAAAGTGCGTGGTGGATACTGATACACATAGTCCGGGAAATCTCATAACCAGGGATACAGCCCTGAAGGTCGCCATGGGAGCTGGGCTTACCCTTGAACAGGCAGAAAAGGTCCTCAACAATTCCCAGAAGATAGTGAATGAGAAATATCAATGATATTTGAAGGCAAAAGGGTCATAGACATAACCATAGCTATTAGGCAAGGTATGCCTGTATATCCCGGAGATCCTGAGCCAGTTATCGAACGGATCTGCTCTATTGGAAAAGAGGGTTTTACCCTTTCAACCATATTTATGGGAAGCCACACTGGTACTCATGTGGATGCTCCTTCTCACGTTCTGGAAAATGGGATTTCCGTTGATATGCTGTGTCCGGGAAGCTTAATTGGGCGCGCGATCCTGCTGGATGTGAGGTGTATGGGGAGCCACATCTGTGCAGGGCATCTGGATACAGCATGGAAGGCAATTGGTCCGGAAAACAAAATAGATGCATTATTGTTAAAAACAGGTGCCTCTTCAATTGAAGAAACTGGTAATTTGTTCCTGAAAGAGGATGTAGCCTCCTGGATGTCTACTAAAGAGATCAAGATATTGGGAGTTGATGCGTTCTCCATCGAAAATGAAGTGGGTCTCCCACTGCACAGATCACTGCTTTCTCAGGGAGTGAATATTGTCGAGTGCCTTGACCTTGGAAAAGTGGAAGAAGGAATTTACACTTTTATCTGTCTACCATTGAAGATCATAGATTGTGATGCTGCACCAGCACGCGCTATCCTTATAGAGAATCAGCTATGAATTTTGAGCACATTATTATATTAATTAATTTAAATAGCAAGTACCCATATTGACACATTTGTAAATAGATTATTATAAAAGATTTAATATACTATAAACACTAATGAAACCTTGTCCATTACTTACTAACTTAATAGATCATAACTTAATTGAGGGAAATCGCACGAAAGCAAATAGGAAGCATTCAATGCACAAAGATGAAAGTGCACAGATGGGTATTGGTACACTCATCATATTCATATCAATGGTCCTTGTAGCCGCAGTAGCTTCTGCGCTTCTCATCAAGACATCAGGGGTATTACAGCAGAAAGCTTCGCAGACCGGCCAGGAAACTACAAAGGAAGTAGCCTCTAATCTACGAGTAGACAGGGTGGAGGGTGAACGTGCGACCTACGGAACGATCACTGTTACCAGTAGCGGCCTTTCAAACACCAGTATCGAGATCCCCAGAGGAGGTATAGTGGAATGGGTCTCAGAAAGTGAATCCTTCACGGTCAATGTTGAGAACATTACTGTAGATGTGGAGGAAGATTCATATTATGAACACAGATTCCTTACTGCAGGAACCTATTCTTTCACGATCTCAAACACCGCTTCCGGTACCACCAGCGGAACAATTACAGTAAATAACGGACTGGACTATGGAGATATCACAAAATTACATATCTCTGTATCCCTTGGTCCCGGTAGCGAGGATGTGGATCTTTCACAGCTTATTGTATACATGTCAGACGGAGCACATGTTGCAAATTTGAGATACGACACCAGCAACACAGGATCAGCCATCCACCTGCCGACAGAAGACTATATTTCGGTCAGCCCAATAAGAATACGAGATCAATCTACGTTCAAAGCAAATCAGCCAGTATTGCGTACCGGCGATATAATGGAGTTAGTGGTAGATATCCGTAAAGTGTTTTCTAAAGAAGATACCACATATGATGGCTTACCTACAAGAACAGAACTATCGATGCAAGTAAGACCTGAAGCAGGTGCACTTGTAATATTCGATTTCACAACTCCTGGAGCATACTTTGATAACAGGTATGTCCTGTTGTATTACTGACCCTCTTCTTTACCTGAAGTCCCTGAGATATGTCAGGGACTATACAGGAAAATGTGATAACGTATAAGTGCCATTGTTCCTGACAAGTTCAAAAACGTAGGCTCCTGATACAGGCTTTTCAATCACTATCCCCGCATCCATATTTGTGGATGAATTAAATGTATAGTCCGGGAACCAGCTGCCGGTATCTGACCGGACACCCTGGCAGAAGTTGATCTTTTCAGCTTCTATGATCCATCTTTTCTTAACACTGTTGTCATATCTGTAAATGATGGTGTTGTTTTCTATGTTCCAGGCAGAGTTAGTTACATTGCCATCGTTGTCCGGATCCGGGTCCACACCAAATCCAACATAAGTGACCTCCTGCGGAAAATCAAGTTCAATGGAACACATACTACCCTCGGAACTGAAAGGCATGGAAAGATCGCGTGCTTTACCGTGCTGAAGAGAAAGCAGTTCAAGAGATGCCTCAGACAATTGTTTCTCAACATCATAGCCTTGCTTTACCGGAACAATGGCGTTCCATGACATTGCTATCAAAGCAAGCACACATCCTGTAATCACCAGATACACCACCATTTTCAGGGGAATGGTGTCGATACCTTCGTTATCTCTGAAGAAGCTTCGCCCCAAAATGTGTCACCTTTACTTAGGAAGCCATTCAAAGAACTTGTCCAGCGCCCTGCGCCTGTGGGAAAGCTTGTTCTTCTCTTCATCGGTCATCTCTGCAAAAGTCCTGCCATGATACTCGAATATTGGATCATACCCGAATCCACCGGTACCCCTTTCCTCAAAAGATATGTGCCCCTCAACTGTACCTGTGAATACGACGGCTTCTTTTCCAGGCTCACAGTAACCGATAACTGACTTAAAGACCGACTTGCGGTCGTCCTCATCTTCCATAAGTTTGAGCACTCTTTTGTTACCGATTTTGCTTTCCACGAAAGCAGAGTAAGGACCTGGAAAACCATTAAGTGCATTAATGAAAAGGCCAGAATCATCCACCATAACAGGGATCTGCAGCTTTTCAGCCGCCCATTTTGCTCCGAAAGAAGCTATGGGTTCCAGCTCATCTTCCTGCAATTCAGGATAGCCATCTGAATTTTGTATCAGCTCGATGTTCTTTGCCGCAAGTATGGATCTTGCTTCGCTGAATTTTCCATTGTTGCCGGTCACAAATACTATTTTACGCATAACGACCTCTTTTCTCGATCTCTTTCACACGTTCGATCACATCATCGGCAGTTACAAAACTTTTCCGATAACCCTGACAGAAGCTTGCTATCAGTTTCTCGTGGTCACTGTGTGTACTCTCAAATGTCTGGAAAAGTACATGCACATCCACACCCTGTGCTTCAAGACTGCTGTCCATATAGGCCAGACCAAAATCGATCAGGTATATTCTGGCATTAGAAAATATCATGTTAGAAGTTGTCAGATCACCATGTATAATACCATTCGAGTGAAGACGACCTACAAGCTGGCCAACTTTGTTGCTCATTTCTTCATCCATGAGATATTTCAGGGGCTTGCCTTCAATGTACTGCATCTCTATTCGGAAATCCTGTATGTCATATATCACAGGAGTAGGCACTCCACCTCTGCGGGCTTCGGAAATGAGCCTCGCCTCTGCACGGGTCCTTTCTTTACGTATACGCTCATCGATCTCCTGTAAGCGATAATTTTTTGGGATCCGTTCTTTTATCACTATACCTTCATCGAGTGTAACGAGTGCTTCTGCTCCTCTGGCCAGGTACATTTACAGATCACCTTCCAGATCCTTGTCAGTGATCCACGTAACATCCACGGAATCTGGCCTGAAATTGGGGTTCACATGGGAGTTCTCAACAGATATGACGCTGCCAGAATCCAACATCAATAAACCAAGATAGGCTATCATTGCCCCATTATCGCCCATGAAACGTTTTTCCGGAACGTAGAAATAAGCACCCCTATCTTCACACATTATTTTAAGCATTTCCCGAAGGCGCATATTAGCTCCTACACCTCCGGCAAGCAGTACTTCTTTCTTGCCTGTATGGGCAAGTGCTCTTTCTGTTACTTCCACGACCATGGAAAAAGCTGTTTCCTGGAAAGAATAGCATACATCTTCAAGGCTGGCCTTTGCAAGAGCATCTGTGGCAGCTGTGGAAAGTCCTGAAAAAGACAGGTCCATACCCTTCACAACATAGGGCATTGGGATGTAATTTTTTGCTTTCCTTGCCATTTCTTCGATCTTAGGACCACCCGGATGAGTAAGTCCTGCACTTCTGGCAAACTTATCCAATGCATTCCCCAGACCAATATCCAGTGTTTCTCCGAACACACGGTATTTACCCATTTTATATGCCAGTACCTGGGAATTGGCACCACTGACATACAATGTCACCGGGTCCCTGGCGGGAGTCTTCCAGCGACCGACTTCTATGTGTGCAAGACAATGATTGACACCTATAAGAGGCACATCCAGACCCAAAGAAAGAGCACGTGCTGCAGTAGCTACAGTGCGCAGGCACGCACCAAGACCCGGACCCTGAGAAAAGGCTATTCCGTCTATCATAGAGCTGGATATACCTTTTTTTCGTCCTTCATCAAGCAGTCTTCCTATTATATGTGAAGCAAATCTGGCATGATGCTGCGCAGCTTCCCTGGGGTGTATTCCCCCAACAGGAGGCACATACGTATGTGTAACCTCAGCGATAACATCTTTCTCATTGACAATAGCTGCACTAAGATTCCATGCAGTGCCCTCTATTCCAAGAACTGTTCCTTTCATTGGTATCTGGTAAAGGATGTAAAGCAGATTAATCTTACTCTTTCTTCAGGTATTCATATCCAACTGCAAGTATTCCCATCAATACAAAAACAATTATGAATGTCCATATCCTGGACTTTGCTGGCTGCTTTTTCTCCATACCTACATCACTGATATGAGTAAATGGTGTATCAGTAACATTATCCACAAGGGAAGTGAGCAGACCCTGGGCAGTGATCGCAAATGGGGAAAAACCCGGAGTTTGGGCTTCGAATATGGAATAGCTGGTATTGTTACTTTCCAGGATAGTAGGCAGCACTTCCCATGCAGTTCCATTATATCGCTGCAATTTTATGTTATCAGCACTTATTGCCATCTCTTCCAGCCATGAATTGTTCACCCTGAACTCCACCTGTGCATCCCTTATATTATCGGATGTAGCAAAACCAGCCTTACCTACCCAGATGTTAATATATTTGTAAACCAACCCCTCCGGATCGATAAGTGCAAGCTTTGATCTGTTGTTCAGCACCTCTATAGTAGAGGTTATTTCTCCTGAGTTCTTAAGAGAATAGAAACGAACAGATTGGATAGCATTGCCCTCTCTTGTGAATTCATAGGTGATATTGCTATTTGTTCTCAGGTATTCACTGTCCACATCTTTCATAGCGATGTTTGCAAAGTCCTCAACGCTACCTGCGCCACCGCCTCCGCCCCCACTGCTACTCTTACTGCTGCCTCCATTGCTTCCTCCTCCACCGCCGCCACTGCTGCTGGAGGAAGACGTTGTAAGGCTGATACTTACTGCTTCGCCTTTCAGCCCATTTTGATCGAATGGGACCAGAGTATAGTTATAAGTTGTGGAACTATTAAGATCACTATGTACATATCTTGATTCGGTCACGGTATCAAGGAGAGTACCATTCACGCTTATTTGTACCGTTGCAGTATCTTCAGAAGCATCCCACTCCAGTGTGATCGAAGTGGCCTTTATGCTCCTTCCGGCGACATTTGAGATCACAGGCAATTTCAATGTGGTTGCAGGATCAGTTACCTGCGCAGTATTTATGTTCCCTGAAGCATCCACTGTTTCGATAGCTATGCTATGTTCCACTCCATTGCTAAGTCCTGTTGCATTGTAATAATTGTTGGGAGTGGTGGTGACAAATGCACCATCTATGTATATCCTCACATGACTGAGATCCTGATCTGCAGGATTGGTCCATGTCCAATAGATCCAGCTTGCACCTATAGCGCTTTCGTTAAGATCTGTTACAGGTGCCGGTGGAGTTCTGTCTGTGATCTTAGTCGTTGCCGAATCGCTCACAGTTTTGTGATTGATGTTCCCCGAAGTGTCCACAGTTTTGAGACTTATAGTGTGAGTTGTGCCTTCAGCCAGTCCAATTGCGTTGTAAAAAACATCAGATGTATTTGTGACAAATTTATCATCAAAGTATACCATAACATGCTCAAAATCAGCATCTTTCGGGTTTTTCCAGGTCCATCTGATCCAATCCAGACCTACACTGCTCTCGTTAAGAGCCGTTACAGGTGACGGAGGCACTGTATCTATTAAGGGTTCAGTTGTTGCAGGATCACTCACCAATTCAGGATTGATGTTTCCGGAAGTGTCTACAGTTTCTATACTGAGAGTATGTACAGTTCCTGGAGAGAATCCGGTAGCGTTGTAAAATGCATTAGGCGTCTTTCTGATAAATACACCGTCCAGATACAACATCACATAACTGAAATCAGGTTCACTGGGATTTTTCCAGCCCCATCTGATCCAGCTTGTACCTGTGCCAGTTTCCCTGAGACTGCTCACAGTTGAAGGAGGAGTATGGTCCACGGCTGTAATTTTAGCTGCATCGAATCTGGCTTCAGCAGCTTTAAGGTCTGATAAAGTCTGGTCTACCTCAGCCTGCGTTGCGTTGTCATCTTCGGCAACAGACTCTGCTTTATCTTTGGCAGCACCAAAAGCACTGATGGCCGACTGAGGATATTCTCCTGGCTCATCGCCTGCAACTGCACTTTCTAATTTTATAGAAGCTTCATCAATAGCTGATATTAATTCGCTCTTGTCAACAGTCACGTTATCCACTAAGGCAGCTTCTGTGCTGATTGCAACAAACAACAATACTATCCCAGAGTAGATCAATCCCACTAACGAATAGATGAATCCACTTAACTTGGTTCGCATTACCCACCACTCCACAAGTTAGAGAGGACTTG
>NZ_MVQX01000013.1 GCF_002067275.1 Methanomethylovorans sp. PtaU1.Bin093
CAACACCGGAAACGGCAAGTTGCTCCGTGACATGATGATGATGTCCGACAGATACAGAGACCCACAGGGATATGTGCTTGCATACGACAACGCATGGAAGGTTGGTCAGGCAATTGCCAAGAACGGAAACGACCTGTACCTGCGTTCAAAGGCTGCTGCAGTTGAGACCGTAAAGATCCTGAATGCTGCAAAGGCCGAGGGCAAGCTCCAGATGTCCCGCTTCGAGATAAATGCACTTGCTGACGCAGAGAAAGCGATCAATGCACTTACCGACGAAAAGGACAAGTTCATGAGCGACATGCTCGCCCTGTACAAGTCAGAAGTAAAAGTATTCAAGCCAGAAGCGAACTACAAGTTCTAAACTTGAGTTCCTTTCTTTTTTCTTTTTTTTCTACAACACATTCCTATAGCTAATGCTGTTTTTCGTTTAATACGAGTTTATTTTAGATTAACTTGCTAATTACTCTGTTTTTTAGGATAACCTACAGCCATAATTACAATTCTCGTTTCAAGTGGAGCATGTTTCCAGTCCTCAGGAGAATAAGTTTGCTGAGAGAACTCTATTTCCATATTGTGTCGGCTGACTCCACAATCATCCATATACTCATTTACAATTTTATTCCCAAGTGCCTTTGCGTAGTCAAGAGCATCATTATAGGTTTCCAGCTTGTGTCTTCCCAAAGGAGAAAAAACCAAGTAGTTTCGATCAGGTTCCGACACTGAAAAGGGTCTGATAAACATTTCAACTCTTTTAATACCCTTTCCAAACAGAGCACCAACTGCATTACCTACCGCTGCATGTTCCGGTATGTGGATATCGGCATCCACTATCCTTGAAAGGTCGTCTTCAAATGAAACGACTGGTCCTCCCAACATAACTACCGGAATATCAAGCTTGAAACGAGCGGGGAAGTCACCATTGACTATCTGCTCTATGCCTTTTCTATCGACATCCTTCAGCAGGAACGACATGAGATCAAATACAATGCTATGTGCCATTTTCTCTTTTACAGCAACTGCAAATTCCACAGCATCCATTTTAGCAAGGCGGGACAATTGACTTGCTCCTATCAACGAGGCTTCCACGTTCCAGCGGGTATATTCACCAAGTATATGCAATGCATCGGTGGGGGTAAAGCCAATTGGCTGTATCAGTCTTTTACTTATAAGGCTATCAAGTATGACCGAGGAAGGATATTTACGAGAGGAAGATGCGATCTCTTCAAGGATCAATGGCTCATTTCTTATAGCAGCCAGTACTTCGGTTTCAAATTCATCTAGCTCTATCGGATCAAAACCTGTCCTCACGTACAGCCTTGCTGGCTGAATGTTCATGTCCAATGAACTGCGGGACGGTATCATGCATCTCTTCAGTTTTTCAATGAACACGGGATATCTTTCTGCAGCAAGGCATAGGGGTATGACCCTTCTTGGGCCAATGAAGATATGCTTGCTTTTTACCCATACCTGACTATCACCGCCAAGTGCCGAGGTTTCCATCCTTGTAGCTCTTACTCTTGTCTTCCAGCCTCCCACGACCGCACCTGTGTCAGTAAGCTCCGGTACACCCTTTATAACGCTTGATACATCCGTACTGGTTCCCCCTACATCGACCACTGTACATGTATCCAGGTTGCATAGATAAGAAGCACCAACAAGACTTGCCGCAGGGCCTGAAAAGATCGATTCAATAGGTTTTTTCAGTGCTTCATTTATACCGATCACCGTTCCATCGCATTTCAGCATTATCAGCCTTGCTTTTATTTCCCTTCTTTTTATCTCCTCAATCATCGAGCTTATAAAACTGCGGCAAATAGGCAAAAGCTGGGCGTTAAGCGCTGCAGTGACAGCTCTTTCATAGGCTCCAAGGTCCTGGGAAAGTTCGTGACCACATGCGGCCGGTAATCCTGTGGTCTCATTTACAATGTCCCTTATGGCAAGTTCGTGCTCAGGATTTCGGATGCTAAAAAAAGAAGATACTGCAAAGGCAGATACTGATCCTTTTACCCTCAAAGCAAAATCTTTTACGGTATCTATGTCAAGGGGTGTAGTTTCTTCTCCATCGAACGTATGGCCGCCCGATACTACTATATAATATTTTGCAGGATATGTTCCTTTGGTTGGATGATCACCTACCAAGATCAGAGCAACCGGACTTCCTGTTCCTTCAAGCACCGTATTAGTTGCAAGTGTGGTCGAAACGGATACAAGGCTTACTTTATCCAGATCATCTGTTCGAAGGCCGTCGATAGCATCGCGGATTCCTATTATGAGATCAGGGTAGGTAGTAAGAGCCTTACTTGTGGCCACAATAGAACCATCAGTATCTCTTACAAGGACTGCATCTGTATACGTTCCTCCCGCATCAATCCCAAGGCTGAACTTCATAATAGGTCACTTATCTCTGATAATTGATCTTTTGAAAGGGAGTATGGTTTTTGAGTGAATATTAGAATAATAAGTAAAATGCAGATCCATTTAAAAAAGAAAGGTACGTGGTCATGAAGACCACATATAGGGAATGGGTTTACTTGTAGAATGCGTCTCTTGC
Source organism: Methanomethylovorans sp. PtaU1.Bin093 (assembly GCF_002067275.1). GTDB lineage: Archaea > Halobacteriota > Methanosarcinia > Methanosarcinales > Methanosarcinaceae > Methanomethylovorans. The sequence goes on from NZ_MVQX01000013.1 coordinate 2,552, forward strand.
AGCGACCATTGCCTTAAGGTTGGCAACTGGGGTGTCCGGTGCAATACCGCATCCAGGTGCAAGTACATCCACGCCTGCCTTTAGAGCAGTTGTGGCTGCTTCTGTTACTTTCTCAGGTGTGCCTGCAAGCAGAACAAAGGGGCTTGAAACGTTACCACAAATAGATACTTTGCCTGCAACCTTTGCCTTTGCACCCGCCATGTCCTTTACCTTCTCTTCGATACTGATAGATGCGAAACCACAGTCTGCCATGTCAGGGATGATCGCTGTGACATCACCGCAGATGTGGAGGATCATTGGGACCTTTACTGCTGCTGCGAACTTCCGGAGCATTGGCTTGAGGTCTGTCCTAAATGAATCCGGTGACATGAGGTCAGGAGAGCATACCGGGTCTGGTACACTGATCACATCTGCACCGGCATCTGCCAGAGCATTTGCGTATGCAATACATGCATCGGTTGCAAAGTCCATTATAGCGTTGTAAGAAGCTTTGTCCTTTATGGACCATTTCATGAACCTTTTGACACCGCAGAGGTCAGATGCAAGGGTGATAGGTCCTTCCATACCTGCTATAACAGGGACCTTCCCGCCTGTCTTCTCTTTAAGGATCTTCATTGCTTCCAGTACAGCAGGGATCCTGCCCTGTGCAAGGAGGTTCTCAGGCATCTTGAGGTTTGCAACACTGTCCGGGTATGGGTGGGCTGTAACAGATGGCTGTCTGTTCTTTGTACCCATGTTGACCTCACAGCCCATTGCCTGAGCAAGAACTGTAAGACAGTATGGTGCTCTTACGCCCTCAAGGCCACACACCTCATATGAAGCGTATGCGAGTTCTGCCATGAGCTTTGCATCGCTGTGGGCTGCTGGCCATGCAGCGCCTGTCTTGTCCATGAGCTCGACAATAGCGGTCTGTGTAACAGACAGAACTGGGACCTTGTCGACTTCCTCACATTTCAATGCTTTTAAAAACCTTTCCTTCATGTTTAAGTCGCTCATAATTAATCCTTCTCTCCAATTAAAGAGTTAGTCACCTGAATTTGCAATACATCAAATATAAAACTATTGGGAACGGCGCTTTATACTAGGTTAAATACATTTCTGTTCAAAATTGCAGAATATGTTTGTAAAACCTGCTCTCATTCCTTTGGAATAAGAGTTTTTACCTGCAATTATCAATCCCAGAATTTTTTTGTTTTGGCATAGTTTCGCTCTGCTGCCAGAATATCCCTGTAGAAGTCTTCTTCCTCAGGCCGGTTTTTCTGTATGATGCGGGAAGCCGTCTCAGGCCCCACTCCTCTGGAAGCAAGGGCAATGACAGCCTTTTTTCCATGCGATCTTACAAAATTAGCGTTCCTGTATACTCTCTTGATGCGTTTTATTTCTTCACCGGAAGCAGATCCACCATGTTTCTTCACAAGTCTTATCTCTTCCTCTTCCCATGGCTTGAGGGCAGCCACCATTTTTGATCCACATACAGGGCATATGATATCATCCGGCACATTCATCACTTTCCTGTGAGATGCCCATTTTTTACAGTGTATGCAGAACAATATGATATTATCGTGCATGATACGTTCCTTGAGAGCAAGCACTATCGACCTATCAGCTTTTTCCGGGGCTACAAGATCACGTTTCATCGAGAATCCCGATGAACCGATCGGTGTTGAGGCACTGATCTCGATCTGGATCTCGCCTGAAGATATCTGTGATAAGACCTCGCGGGCCGAATCCACATCCAGCATATCATGCAGGATCTCCCGGACCACCTCGTCATACATGGAAGTGCCTTTGTATATTTCAAGAAGTTTTTTCATGCTGATCCTGTCGTAATCCAGATCTTTGCTAAGCGCTCCGAACTTCCTGGCAACATGCACCATCTTCCATTTCATAAGAGATGTGTTCTTAAGGGTCATCTCTATGACAGGTTCAATGTGATCCGGGCTAATATCATGTATCAGTGACCTTATATCGACAGGTTTCAGCCTGCGTGGTCCCTGAAGTCGTATGCGGTAAGGGTCTACTTCCTGTGCCACACTGCTTCCAAAGCGTGCTGCAAGCAATGCCGTCAGTACTTTGGCCAAGGTTTCATTGGTATTATGTCCAAAACAAGCATTAATGATCACTGCATCATCATCGCTTTCGATAAGCAAGGTTTTGTCATCCGGAACTTTGAGTCCAGCTGCCACATGCTCAGCCACAAGCGAGATCAACTCTAAAGCACCTGGCATATCAACATGGTACTTAAGCATAAGCTCTTCTGCTATTATTTCTTCATACATCTCTTTAAGAAGTGAATTCCTTATGAAAGCACGAAGTCTTCCTACTGCCTGGGCCACATCAAAAGGCACAGGTATTTCCTCCCCAACCCAGCTGGGGATCTCACCCTTTGCCTTGACAGGTTCTACTTTTATCCTGTCTCTTTCGGTGTCCATGTCTATGACCCTCCACATGTCACCTTTCGTGATGAACACAGCGCCGGGGGTTGCAGATGTTACAACAAAAGCCTCATCCAGCATTCCTACAGGCCTGCCGGAAACCATATCGAATACCTCATACTTTTTCTCATCGGGTATCATGGAAAGGTTATCATAATAATACTGCCAGCTCTTGCGCCTTCTGCCCAGTATGCTTGATCCTTCTTCCCTCCACACCAGCCTGTATTCTGTGACCTGCTCCACAACCCTTTCCAGTTCCTGCAGGGTCAGTTCACGGAAAGGATACGCTCTTCTGAAGATCGCATGCAGGCGTGAAATATCAAGTTCTCCGAAATCAAGTACCATCCCTGATATCTGATTGGCCAGCACATCCAGAGCCCCGTTCTGTACTGATATCCTTTCAGCTTTTCCTTCAAAAGCGTACATTACGATCATCATGCTCTCTGCAATATCATCCTGTCCAACTGCAAGAATAGTCCCTCTGGAGATCTCATGTATCCTGTGACCTGCACGTCCGACCCTTTGTAAAAGCCGGGAAACCTGTCGTGGTGATCCATACTGCACAACATGGTCCACCTTGCCGATATCAATGCCAAGTTCCATGGATGAAGTACATATAAGTCCTCTCATGTCTCCTGATTTGAAAGATTCCTCAGCTTCGATACGCGCTTCCACAGACAGGGATCCATGATGCACTCCAATGGACTCGCCCATTATCCTGAAACCCGATGCCAAAGCCTCTGCACTTTGTCTCGTATTGACGAAGACCAAAGTGGACTCATGCCTTCGTACTATGTCCCGGATGCATCTCAGATGTGCAGCAAACTCGATATCACATCCCACCATCTGAGATATCTCCATGTCCTCTGCTGCTATCTGCGGACGTGCCACATCGAATTCCAGGAGTTTGGACATGATGACCTGTAAAACAACTACATTTCTTTCTGATCCAGCCAGAAAACGTGCAACTTCTTCCGGGTTACCTACCGTGGCAGAAAGCCCCACTCTCTGGAACTCACCTGCAAGCTCCACCAGCCTTTCAAGACCTATGGCAAGCTGTGCTCCTCTTTTTGAAGCTGCCAGCTCATGGATCTCATCCACAACTACATGCTTCACATATCCCAGACTTTCCCGCAGCAACCTGCCTGTGAACATTGCCTGTAAGGTTTCAGGCGTTGTGATCAGGAGGTCCGGTGGTCTGCGTGACTGTTTCTGACGTTCGTTACGTGAAGTGTCCCCATGGCGTACCTGTACATCAATGCCTAACTCCTTGCCCCACCATTGTATGCGTGAGAGCATGTCCCTGTTCAACGCCCGCAGGGGTGTGATGTACAGGGCTGATATGCCTTTCCTCTCTTCCAGGGATCGTGCAAGGATGTGATTAAAGATCGGAAGTACTGCAGATTCTGTTTTTCCTGAGCCTGTGGGAGCTATTAGGAACGTATGCTCTCCTTTTAGTATATGTGGGAAGGCTTTTTCCTGGGGTTCCGTAGGTGCCTTGAATCCAAGTTTCATCAAAGTCTCCTGAATTTTCGGATCAAAAGCATCGAACAGGTTACCAAAGCTCATCTGCGTCCCTTACCCTTTCCCCTACGCTCTTTTTTCGGACCATTCAATTTGCGCACATGTTTCAGAAGCCCCAGCTTTGTACCATCCAGCAGGTAGATCTCTGCATTATCCAGTTCCACTCCACCGGATGAAAATATCGGACCCAGCAGGTCATCTTCCAGCGATTCGTTAAATGCAACGCCTCCGCACAGTTCGTTGAAGGATGGTACAATGAATACTCTTGGGTCTTTCCACACCTCGTTCAGGTCCAGGCTGCTATAATGCGCCTGTAATATCTCTTTTTTCAGCCGGGTGCGCACCCACGCAGGTTCCACGACCGTATGGCCAAGAGGGTCTGTGAAACGGATCGTGGGATGATTATGGGCTGTGATGATATACTCGGTTTCAAGTAGTTCGGGAGCTGGCCAGGTATGGCCGTGGAAGTAGCTTACACCGTCTATCACAGCGCCTCTGGAAGGATGTAACTGCACATCCTTTCTTTCAGGAAGGAGGAACTCTATACCTGCATCATGGTTCCCAGGAAGGATATCCACATGCGTGTGTTCTGCCAAAGCGCCCAGGAAATAGGGAAGCTCATCCCTTTCCTGCCAGGAGATCTGAGGAACATTGTGTTTCACATCCCCCAGAAGTATAAGCCTGTCTGGCTTTACAGATCCTATATATCCCATAATGCGGTCAAGGCCTGCTTGCATGCGGCTGGGTATGGAAAAACCACTGGTATAGAGGTCCCACTCAATTCCCAGATGTATGTCTGCTATTGCCAGCGACCTCACTTCATTTTCCACAACAAGTGCAGGCTCATTGAATACGGGTTCGATCTTTATCGTCATTAGTACATAGGATGGATTTTACTTTGAATATGGCAGTAATGCATTTTAAATTGTGCAGGTAAAGTAGATATGAAGAAACCTTAAAACACATGAATGCTGTAAACGTACAAAAAGAAGGGCTTTTAAATGGTTCATCATTCAATGGAAGAAAGTCTTCAGTGTCCTATTAACCAGGCCAGGATCACCGCCGGCATGAGCGTGGACGAACTGATACATGCGCTGGATGGCTGTGCTTTCGGAGCAGGCCGGATAGCCGATGCAGTAGATATCTATCATGAGATGTTAAGCAACAAGAGCACCAGTTTCTTCGGACTTGCCGGAGCTATGGTGCCAGCAGGCATGCGAGCCATCGTAGCCGACCTCATCAGGGACGGGTACATTGATGTACTTGTCACCACAGGAGCGAATATGGTGCACGAGGTAGTGGAATCCATGGGTCTGCACCATTACAAAGGTACAGAGCAAACCGATGATCTGGAACTCAAGCATCAGGAGATCAACCGCATTTACGATGTGTTCCTGCCCGAACATCATTTCACGGATCTTGAAGAGAAGATGCAGTCCATATTCTCTGATATAGGGGACAGGACCATATCCATCAGGGAATTCATGACCCATATCGGCAATAACATCGATGATAAGAATTCCATATTACGCACTGCCGCAGACATGAACGTGCCTGTGTACTGTCCTGCCATACAGGATTCCATGATCGGGCTGCAAGCTTGGCTGTACAAACAGATGCATACTCTTAATGTAGATGCATTCGCTGATATGAGGGAGATCATCGATATCTGCTATGAAGCAAAGGACCCGGGTGCATTGCTGATCGGCGGTGGAGTTCCCAAGAACTACATTTTCCAGTCCATGCTCGTGACCCATCAGGAATTCGAATATGCTATACAGCTTACTATGGACACTCCCCAGACCGGGGGTTTGAGCGGTGCCACACTTGATGAAGCGCGCTCCTGGGGCAAGGTAAGTGAAAGTGCACGTTCCGTCACGGTCCACTCGGATGCGACCATTACTCTGCCTCTGCTTGTGGCAGCTGTAAGGAGCAGGCTGGCTAAGGATAATAAATAACATATCGGGAAGTGATGTAGTTGATCAAGGATACACGATTGATACTTGCCCTGGATGTTACGGACAGACAGCAGGCGCTTAGAATAGCCCAGAGTGTAAAAGGTCATGTGGATGCCATCAAGATAGGATATCCTCTTGTCCTGGCAACAAGAAAAGACATCATAGGTGAAATTGCAGAAATGGTGCCTGTGATAGCAGACTTCAAGGTGGCAGACATACCTAATACCGATCGTCTGATCTGTGAACAGGTGTTCAGGGCAGGAGCAGATGCATTGATAGTGCATGGTTTCACTGGTTATGACAGCCTTAGGATGTGTGTCGAAGTTGCCGAAGTGCATGGAGCCGATATATATGTTGTTACTGAGATGAGCCATCCCGGAGCCCTTGATTTCATGCAAAGGGTCGCAGAGGACATGGCGCAGATGGCATCAAATGCAAAGGTCGCGGGAGTTGTTGCACCGGCTACGCGTCCGGAACGTGTACAGAAGATCCGCAGTATTATCGGAAATGAAATAGCCATTATATCTCCGGGGGTGGGTGCCCAGGGTGGCAGTGCTGCCGATGCCGTCAAAGCCGGAGCTGACTGGGTAATTGTCGGCAGGAGCATCTATCTGGCCGATGATCCTAAAAAAGCAGCTATGGAAATCGCAAAAGAGATCAAGGATGCGATCGATCAATAATGTGTAACGTGTGCCTGTGATGAGCTTGTTTTCTGAACAGTGATGAACCCTATGAGTCCTGAGGCACACTTTTTTTAGTGATCATACAAAAGTCTGCTTGTGTTTGCTGTACAGCACGTGGACGATACCATCTGCCAGTCCCATTTGAGGCACGAACATCTCAGTAATGCCGCTCCATTTCATCACAGACAGGTATATTTTCGCTGCAGGGACTATCACATCTGCCCTGTCAGGCCTTATACCCAGTTCCGATATGCGCTGTTCAATAGGGAATGAACGGATATAAGTATGCAGTTTTTTCAGTTTACCGTATTCAAGAGGCGCCCCTTCATTTGTTTTGGATACACTGAAAAGAAAATTAATATTTCCTCCGCTTCCCACTGCTGATATTGGATGATAGCGGGAAGAAACATGCTTCACCCATAGTTTCATGTCTTCCCAATCCCTTCGGGTCACAAGTCCTTCATGTATGCGTATGCTTCCAATATCAAAAGACCGGGATTCCATTATTTTATTGTCATCAAAGATGAGTATTTCAGTGCTTCCGCCTCCAACATCCACGTACATATGGCATAAATTGTTTTCATTCTCAGCCAGTCTTTCCACATGGTTATAATAAATGATCTCAGCTTCTCTTTTTCCACTAATTATCGATAGATCAATGCCGCTTTCCCTATTGATAAGGTCAACTATTTCCATGTTGTTGCTGGCCTCACGCATAGCTGAAGTAGCACATGCCATATAGTCCGCAGGCTCAAAGGCATCCATAAGATACCTGAAACCGATCATGGTCTTAACAAGCTTCTGGACCTTTTCTTCGGATATCCTCTTATGGGGAAAAGCGTCCTCTCCCAGACGGATAGGCATTCTGAAAAGGGCAACTTTCTCATATACGGGACGAACACTTTCTTCTTCTACCTTTGCGAGCAAAAGCCTCACGGCATTGGAACCTACGTCTATGGCAGCGAATTTCACTCCATACCACCTTTTCCGGATGCTTTGTTTGAGAACAGTTTGTACAGATCATCCTGCGCACGCCTTATTTTGCTTGACCGTTTTCTCTTTACATATTTGTTGTCCTGCTCTTTATTAATAATACGAGCTTTGGTATTATCCGCAAACTGGATCTCCATGAATTGTTTAAGTTCTTCCTGTATAGATCTGTCGTAAACAGGCACTGCTACTTCCACTCGCCTGTCCAGGTTACGCACCATCCAGTCTGCAGAGGAAATGAAATATTTCTCATCGCCATCATTACAGAATATGAACACTCTTGAATGTTCCAGATACTTATCCACTATACTTGTGACCTCTATGTTTTCGCTAAGCCCCTTGACTCCAGGAACCAGAGAACATATACCCCTGGTCACCATCCGGACCTTAACGCCTGCCTGGCTCGCTTCATAGAGTTTTTCTATCATCCTGCGGTCCACAAGATTGTTCATCTTCAGGTACATATAAGCCTGCTTTCCGGCCTTTGAATTCCTTATTTCAGTATTGATCAGTCTGTAGATCTTGTTGCGCATGAAGTGAGGGGCAACGATGAGATGGTCATAACTTATGTGTTTATATGTATGTTCAAAGAAATCGAAGAGGTCTTTAACTTCTCTGGTTATGGCCTGGTTGGATGTGAGCAATGCATGATCACTATAAACGTGAGCAGTAGACTCATTAAAATTACCAGTGCCTATGCAGGCGTATGTCACAGGGATATCGTTCTCCATTCTTGTTATTTTACACAGCTTAGCATGCACCTTTAGCCCAGGAACTCCGTCAATAATGGTAGCTCCCGCCTCTTCCAGTTTCTGCGTCCAGAAGATATTTGCCATCTCATCGAAACGCGCCTGCAGCTCGATGACCACTGTTACGGATTTACCGTTCTTCACAGCATTGATGAGGGCATTCACCACATTTGAGTTCTTAGCTACCCTGTAGAGTGTCATCTTAATGGTAGTGACGTTCGGATCAATGGCCGCTTCTCTTAACAGATCGATCATATGATCGAAAGAATGGTAGGGGTAACAGAGCATTACATCTTTGCTGCGTATTACTTCCAGAATGCTGCGGTTAACTGGGAGATCGGGATGTCTTATAGGCTTGTTTTTTTCATATAACAGGGAGCTATCACCCACGTCCGGGAAGTTCATGAAATCCCGTGCATTGTGGTATCTTCCTCCGGGAACTATATTTTCAAGGTTTTTCATTTTCAGGCCATCAAGTATGATGTTCAGCAGGTCTTCCGGCATTTCCCTGTCATATACAAATCTCACAGGTTCCCCTCTTTCTCTTTGCTTGAGACCCTCTGAGATCTTTTCAAAAAAACTTTTCATCACATCGTCTTCAATATCGAGTTCAGCATCCCTTGTAAGTTTGATGGTGTATGCACTTATGGAATCATAGTCAAATATAGAGAAAATGTTCGAGAGGCCGAAACGTATCACATCGTCCAGCATTATTATATATTGAGTGCCGGAGTCCGATGGTAACGGAAGAAAACGGGGTAACACATCTGCAGGTACTTCTATCAGGGCGTAGTTGAATTCCTGGGGGTCCCGGTACTTGTACATTGCAACTGCCAGGTATATTGCCTGATTCTTTAGATAAGGGAATTTTTGAAGTTCCCGGAACATTACAGGTACAAGCCTTGGACGCACTTTGGAAATGAAGTATTCCCTTACGAACTCCTGCTGCTGCTGAGTAAGTTCAGTTTCATTGATAATGAATATATTTGCTTTTTGAAGCTCTTTTTCTATCTCTGAGAATACCTCATCGAACTTGTCTCTAAGCTGCAATACTCTTTTATGGATAAGTTCCATTGTTTTTTTTGGTGAATCTCCTATCGTTTCACTGGATTTCACTCCCGCATCGATCATTCTGTGAACAGTTCCCACCCTCACACTGAAGAATTCATCCTGGTTCGACGAGAAAATGCCCAGGAACTTCAGGCGTTCCAGTAATGGCAATGAAGGGTCTGCTGCCTCCTGCAATACCCTTTCATTGAAAGAAAGCCAGCTCATCTCACGGTTAACATATTTGACTATTTTATTCACCATCTAGATCACAATATATAATTTAAATCCCATTTAAATTTTCCAATTACCATATGCTCCACCACGCGAGCACAATTTTCTGGGTTGCAATCCTAAAGGATGTTTTCACAAAATATTGGTTCCCTTATAATAACATTTTATACTTATTAGCAATAGCTCTACATACATGTATATATTCTCTATACCCTTCTGGATTGAATGCCGTTTCAATTCTGGTATAGTCTGGCTATCACATTTGAGAACCTGACCCCGAAACCCGGGTCCATTACTTTTGCCCATACTTCTGGAAAAGCTTCAAGTAATTCAACGACTTCGTTCTTGCGGTATATAAGATAATTTTCAACCCCTGGGTCTGATAACATCATTTTTTCTTCTCCGGCTGTCCTTCCTTCTCCAAAACCCCATTTCCCGTACTTCAGGTAGTTCTCCAGTAGTTCTATTGCAACAACTGCATCATGAATATCACCAAGATTGTCCTGCAGTGTCTTGAGGTCCTTTACAAGGCTGTTCGTTTCTTCTCCCAGTACTTCGTCGAAGAATTCCAGAGTATATCTTAAGATCTTCACATCTATGCGCAAAGCATGCAACATCTCAAAGGAAGGTTCATCCTCGCGTACCAGATCATCGTAGGCCCGCACTTTAGCGAGCTCGTTATACAAAAGAGAAGGGAGCACATCCCTTACTCTGTGGGGCAGGGGTCTGCCGTCCCGGTCTACCAGAGATTCTTCCCACTTTCCTCCTTTTTCCAGCACTTTTGTGAACTTGAGCTTGAACTTGTCATATTTGGTGCTGTCAAGATGCAACAGCATAAGTCCTCTTGCCTTGTCCCTTTCTATCTGAAGATTTCCAGTAAGTTCGTCCAGTTCTGAAGTTCTCTGTCCGGGAAGTGATCCGATATACTCTTGTATCTTTTCCATGAACACATCCAGATCGCGGACAGCTCCAAGGGACCTGCGCGTAGCTTTTATGTTCCTGAAAACAGGCTTCATTGTATCCATATCCAGATGACCATTGAATACTTGCAACACAGAACGCATGCGCATGGCTGCGACCCGCATGTCATGCAACTCTTCTATATCCTTGCCCAGCATTGTGCCGCGTTCATGTTTGAGCATTCTCCCGAAATGGAATCTCAGGATCTTGTGGGCAGCTTCTCTCATGTGGTCGTCTTTTTTTATGTCAGTTCTTTTCATAGACAGGAAGTTCTTGACATCAATTCCGGCGACCACTCCCCTTTCAATTATATCGGTTGTTGTTGCGGTTTCTTCTATTGTTTCAGGTGGTTCAGGGTTAAGATCTATCATTGTTTCCGGGAACGTTGTTTCAGGAACGCTCTCGGTTGCTGTCCCGATTTCACAGGTTTTACCTTTTTCGGTTCCATCCGTAATTATGTCGGCATCACAAACAAACATCTCATTTTCATCACATGTGGAACTCCATCCGGAAAATTCGTTTGACGGATGTATCATCTGAGATACCATCATACTGCTAAGGGCTGCAGTTAATTGTTTTTCTCCGGAAGACATAGTATCTGTACTATTGATGCCTGTGGGTTCGGACATGCAATGGATGGGGTTCGGAACATTCCGGAATTGTTGCAACGTGATGCTACATAAAAGCAATAGAATTCCTGCACCATAAGCAAGTATTACATATGCCACTTTAGGATAGAACCAGGCATCAGGATAAAGAAGAATAAAACCAAGGATACCTGCAGCGGATAAGATCGAACCGAATGTTAAAAGAAAGCCTGTATCTGGCTTCAGGAGAAAGAGCAGGTTCTGACCCATCAGAATAAGCAGAATACCTGTTCCCGCAAGCCCCAGGGACAGGACGATCTGGCCGGGTCCGGAAAACCTGTTAATGCTTTCAAAAACTGCATATAAGATCGCTGATGCGATGCATACCAAGCCTGTAATGATCAGGAAAAGCATGGTTCCCTTAGAATTGGATCTCTTCCCCTCTTTGTCCATAAGTATTCCTATGTTCCCTGATAATTAAAGTTTTGTGCACGAATAAAAATAAAGTCTTGGGGACATGGAGATAACATCCACCGGACATCTCTTTACACACTTCTTACACGCAATGCATTCCTTCTTCAATATCCAGGGCATAAGGCACCTCTTACTTAATGTGGCATATGAAGCATACCTTAACAATCACATCCCTCTCGATTTTTTTGTATTTCCCCATTAATGCAGTTCATGTTTAGCAAATAAAAATCTTTTGAATATATATTATATATAGGGTGTCAGATATATCATTAATTTAAATATTTATGAGAAGGAATTATGCAAATACTGGACATCATAAACAATTTAGGACTGGATTCTTTCCTTGTAAATTTTTTACAGAAACTGGTAGTTTCTCTCATGATAGGGATACTCATAGGAATCGAACGCGAGCACTGGAGAACCAGCAAAAAGATCTACGCAGGGGTAAGGACCTTTACCATCACCTGTCTTATAGGGATGCTAGCTACATTCATGCAACCTTACGTTTCCTTTGACATACTTCTTATAACTACTATCTTTATGGTCTTTTCCTGTATTCTTATGGTATATGCAGTGAACATAGTCTATGGGCGTTCTGGCCTGACGAGTGCTATTGCTCTCTTTTTTACATATCTGCTGGGCGTCCTGGTAGGCAGTGGTATGTTCCTGGTGCCAATAGTTTCTGCCGTTGTCCTGACTTTTGTGCTAATTGAAAAAAAGCCATTGCATGCATTAGCAGAGCACCTATCTGAAAAAGATATTTCAGGAGCACTGAAATTCCTAGCAGTGGTTTTCGTGTTGTACCCCATAGTGCCTGCTGAACCTGTATATGATGTGCTCAATCTCAAATCAGCTATACTTATTGTTGTCCTCGTATCTTCCATTAGTTTTGTAAACTATCTTTCTCTCAAAAAAATGGGTTCCAAAGGAGGTATAGCTTATTCCGGGCTTCTGGGAGGACTGGTAAGCAGTGAAGCTACTATTGTAGCGCTGGCAAACATCTCACGCAGGAGGATGAACCTCACAGAGAACATATACATAGGTTGCATGCTGGCGGTCATATCCATGCTTATCAGGGACATCGTCATAGCCATCATTGTTGACACGAGCGGCAGGACTGCATTGCTTATGTTACCCCCTTTTCTTATTATGGGACTTGCCACCGTGATGCTTGTACTATTTGAAAAGCAGAAGATGGAAGTCACCCAGGAGACACTTGATATAGGATCACCTTTTGCTCTTGGTCCCGCTTTTAAATTTGGTTTGATCTTTGTTATTTTCCTCTTACTTGCGAACACTGCCAACACTTTCGCAGGACCGGTAGGCACTTATGCAACCGCCTTGGGCGGTATAGTAAGCAGTGCAGCAGTTACTGCGTCTGTGACAGCTCTTGCACTTAGCGGCAGCATCTCCTATAAAACAGCTGCTGAAACAGCAGTGATGGCAGGCATCATAAGCACGTTGACAAAACCCGTTTTCATAAAGATAACAGGTTCTAAGGAACTGTTCAGTAAGTCTCTGACCCCATTCATATTGGTAGTGATCACTGGAATCTTAGCCCTGATAGGCTGGAGTTTATTCCAGCATGGATTATTCTTTAAATAACATTAGTCCAAAAAGGAAGTTAAATGCTTGAAAGTGTTGATCTGTCCCTGCGTGTAAGCAAGGAGGAGTACAAGTCCCGGATAGAGGACCTGTATATTCGCATCGGAGAACTGCAGCGTAAAGCCTGGAAGATGAAGATACCCATCGTCATAGTGTTCGAAGGATGGCATGCTTCCGGTATGGCAGAGATTATTAACCGTTGTATTCTGGGGCTAAATCCAATGGGGTTCAAATACCACGTTACGGCAAAACCCACCTATGAAGATCTCAAAAAACCCCTGTTGTGGAGGTTCTGGCACCATATACCTGCATATGGCAGCATTGCCATTTTTGACAGGAGCTGGTACAGCCGGGCTGTCATAGAATATTTTGATCGGAAAGGGAAAAATGAACGATTCGAACATTGCGTGAATAGGATCAATGTTTTTGAACGGCAACTTGCAGAGGACGGTTACCTTATTATTAAGTTCTTTATGCATATCACCAAGGAAGAGCAGCATAAAAGGTTCCGCGAATATGAGAAGAAGGCCATACCCCTCTGTATTGTTGATGAGGAAATTGATTATCTCAATGAATATGACAACTATCTTCCTTTCATAGACCAGATCCTTGAAAGCACACACAGGGAATATGCTCCCTGGACCGTCATAGAGGCCGAAGAATTTAATCACGCTACAGTAAAAGTGCTTTCTACTGCCATACGCATGATGGAAGAGCATATCGACAAAACCATAAATGAACCCTTTAAGTTTTTCAAGGATACAGTGGGCAAGAATGCGATAAGCAGTGCAGACCTTTCAGTTTCCAGACTTTCACAGGCAGATCTTTCCCTGAAGGTCGAAGAGGATGAATATGAGAAAAAAAAGGACTTCTATCAGGAAAGGCTGGGTGAGCTGCAGTATGAACTGTTCAAGAAAAAGATACCTATGGTAGTCGTCTTTGAAGGCTGGGATGCAGCAGGCAAAGGTGGTAACATACGGCGTATAGCCCGGAAGCTTGACCCCAGGCTTTATAGTGTGGAACCTGTGGGAGTGCCCAATGATCTTGAAAAGAACCACCATTATTTATGGCGTTTCTATAGAGAAATTCCCGAAGCCGGACATATAGCCATCTTTGACCGAAGCTGGTATGGAAGGGTGCTGGTGGAGAGAGTGGAGGGCTTTTCTACGGAAGAACAATGGAAGCGGGCATACAACGAAATAAATGAGTTCGAGGAAACACTGGCAGATTTCGGGACGATCATAGTGAAGTTCTGGTTGCACATTGACGAGAGCGAGCAATTGAGAAGGTTCAAGGAAAGAGAAAACACTTCTTATAAGCAATGGAAGATAACTCCGGACGACTGGAGGAACAGGGAAAAATGGGGTGAATATAGTGAAGCGGTAGATGAGATGCTTTTAAAGACACATACTGCTCATGCTCCCTGGACAATTGTCGAAGCAAATGATAAAAGATATGCAAGATTAAAGAGCTTAAAGACACTTGTGGAAACCATTGAGAAAGAGCTGTAGTTCGCTGGTCAGGGATTCTGTTCAGCAGCCCTGAAAGTTATTTCATGGTCATACAGTATCCTCCAGAGATCACTTTTCTCATCAGCTCTTGCAGCATCGGTGTATGAACCGGGGCCATGCACTGTGATCAGTGTTTTCTTTTCCTCTATAATGACCCCATTTAGCCGTGAATCCATGCGGCTGTAATCCAATCCGTCGGCAATGCGTATGAGTGCGGCCAGCTTGAGCGTATCCTCCTGCATCTGCGCTGACATTTTTCCGAATGGCTTAAGCTGCAGTTTCTCCAGTTTTTCCCTGTTCATCTTCTTCTTGTGCAGGAAAGTTGTCCACACTGCAACCGGCCAGAACCTATGGGGTAATTCCCGGGGAGGAGAACGCATCAGGATATCCCTGCCAGCCTTATGGTGGTCTGCCATGTCGGTATACACTCCCACATCGTGTACCAGGGCAGCTATCCATATTACCCTGCGGTACTCTTCTCCCAGACCATGTATCTCTTTCAACTCATCGAAAAGCCTGAGAGCATTCTCGGTCACCTTTCTGGCATGCGCCCTTTCAACATGATGAGTTTCAAGAAGTGTCTGCACAGATAGAGGTTTTGGATAAAAGTCCATATCTTCTTCAGGGATAGGTCCTTCTTCTGCTTCTTCCATCAATTGCAGGGCACGCTCGAACTTGGAGGATGGGTCAGGTAAAAGGTCGCATTCCTTTGTAAGCGCACTCGTCAGCTTCTCAAGGTCCTTATTATTTCCATCGGAAAGTATCTCCACTTCTATTTCCAGATATTCCAGCTTTTTTTCCCAGACCGTTATCAACACATCATCCAGGCTAAGCTCTGCCACATAACTCTCCTTATCAACGACTTTTCTTACGTTCCTAGTACAGGATACATTGAATAAGGGCACGAGTTCGCTCTTTCCCACAATACCGGTAAGAAGTTCTTTCATATCCGGATCGTTCCACTTTTCAAATGGAATGTCCTGTTCCAGTAAGCACTCCATTTCTTCACTATGCCTTACACCATTCTTCCGTATCCCACCAAGGGATCTTATTGTGTATACTATACCCTTTTCCTTTTGCCTGCGCCGGAGGTAATATCCATTGGACATTATCACCATGTCCACGGTGTCCATATATGTGTCCTTCAGCCTTTTCGGGGTCGCAGCATCAAGTAAAAAAGGGCCTATGTTACGCTCAGACATAAGGGCTTCAAAAGTATCCTTTTTCTGAACCGAATATTTAGCTTTTGTTCCCATTCAGTACCATAAAATGATTTGTTTTTTGGTACTTAGCGTTTACTAAAGAAAAAGAAACCGGATCAAAAAAGCCTGATCATTGATGCCAAAAAAAAGAAGGCAGGGCCTTAGGCCCTGCACTGATCCTGTTATACATATTGGTACAGTTCTTTAGTTTCATGTTCTGAGAGCACGTTCCTCAGGTCCAGCAGGATAAGCAACCTGTCATCAAGCTTTCCAACTCCCTGTATGTAGTTGGAGGATACTGCTGATGCTATTATATCGGGTGCAGGGTCCACACTGGTACCAGGGATACGCAGCACCTCACTGACCGAATCCACCATCATGCCTATGACCTGATCTCCCAGTTCCACGACAATAACCTTATATTCCTCGTTCTTTTCTGAAGACAGGATATTGAACTTCTTTCCCAGGTCGATCACAACAATGATCCTTCCGCGCAGATTGATAACTCCTGTAACGTATTCAGGAACCTGGGGAATGGCTGTTATCGCAGGCATTTTTATTATCTCCTGCACTGCCATGATATCTACGCCGAATTCCTCATCTCCTAACTGGAAGATCACGAGCTGCAGCAGGTCACTGTCAGCATGCTGAGTGTTTTGGTTTTTTTGCATAAGAGCATTCATTATGATCCCTCTGTTTTTAGATATGCATAGATAGGGAGCTACCTTGATATTTCATCCAGCACCTCCAGTCTTTATCGGTTGCGGACTGCCATATTTTAGAGATGTCATCCAACATTGCACATCATGTTCCATTAACTTTATTCATCGCTACTGATTTATTATATTTAAAAATTTAATAAAAACAGATCGTTCTTTAAATATATAAAAATAGCGTACATATATCTGACAATTCAATTTGTATTTGTCTTGAACTCCATTAAAAATAACTGAAGTGCATACATTTCTAATGATAGATATGATCATACTATTTCAATGTACTATCATTTGTTTTGTCAACGCGTAAGAATAGTACTTATTAAAGCAACAGTAAAAAATGATAGATGCAAACACAATCATTACTCTGTTCATACTGTAAAAAGCACTATTGAAGCCAGATAACCAGAAACTAAATATTATATCATGAAGTATTAAGTACAATTTTAGCTTGAGCTGCACATCAATATGGCTCATTTACATTTATTAGATTTAGTTCATTTATGTCCCAGAGGTGTCACATGAAAGTAAAAATTACAGAGACCGTCCTGCGAGATGCACACCAGTCGCTCATAGCTACCCGCATGCGCACCCGCAACATGCTCCCCATAATGGACAAACTGGACCAGGTAGGGTATTATTCCCTTGAGATGTGGGGAGGTGCCACATTCGATACCTGTATCAGATATCTTAACGAGGATCCGTGGGAAAGGCTGAGGTCACTCAAAAAACAAATGCATAATACCTATGCTCAGATGTTACTTCGTGGGCAGAACCTCGTGGGCTATAGGCATTACTCGGATGATGTCGTTGAGAAGTTCGTTCAAAAGGCCTATGAAAATGGTATAGACATATTCAGGGTATTCGACGCTGTCAACGATATCCGCAATATGGAAAAGGCCATCTCCGTAGCTAAAAAGCAGGGGGCACACGTTCAGGGTACTATATGTTATACTATTAGTCCGGTCCACACTGTAGAAAAATACGTGGAACTTGCAAGGGACCTGGCCGAGCAAGACTGCGATTCTTTGTGCATCAAGGATATGGCAGGACTGATCTCGCCTCATCAGGCCTATGAACTTGTAAAGGCGATCAAGAAAGAGGTCAACCTGCCAGTGGACCTGCATTCTCATTGTACGTCCGGTATGGCACCCATGAGCTATATGGCAGCATGCAGGGCAGGTGTCGATATACTGGACACTGCAGTATCGCCCCTGGCGTGGGGAACTTCACAGCCTCCCACAGAATCCATAGTGGCTGCCTTGGAAGAGACCGAGCGTGCCACTGGTCTGGACGTAGAGCTCATTGCAGAGGTCTCAGAGTATTTCAAGAAGATAAAAGATGAGCTGAGGTGCGTTCTTAATCCGATATCAGAGCAGATAGATACCAATGTGCTGGTATATCAGATACCGGGTGGCATGCTCTCCAACCTTGTATCCCAGCTGAAGGAGCAGAATGCTCTGGACAAGTACAAGGATGTGCTCAAGGAAATGCCAAGGGTCCGTGCAGAACTGGGCTATCCCCCACTTGTGACCCCCACCAGTCAGATAGTGGGTACTCAGGCAGTGCTTAACGTGCTCATGGGTGAACGTTATAAGGTGATCCCAAAGGAAGTTAAGGACTATGCCCGCGGACTGTATGGCAGGCCGCCTCATAAGATAGATGAGGATATATTGGTCAAGCTCATACAGGACGAAGAACCTATCACCTGCCGTCCGGCTGACCTGCTTGAGCCTGAATATGAGAAGATGAAAGCCCAGGCTGAAAAGCTGGGACTTGTCAAGAAGGAAGAAGATATCCTTACTTATATCCTATATCCTGCAATAGCACCGGCTTTCCTGAGGGGCGAATCAAAGGAAGAGGAACTCACTCCCATCGTGACAGAAATGCATCCATGCGCAGTTTCAAGTTCACAGGGAATACCCACCGAGTTCAAGGTAGAGGTGGATGGGGATGTGTTCAATGTAAAGGTCCATCCGGTGGATGGTTCCTTCAAAGTGACGGAAGGATCCGAGAAACCTTCAGCAGAATCTGTAAGAGGAGCCGTGACAAGTCATATGCAGGGTATGGTACTCTCTCTCAAGGTAAGTGTGGGGGACTCTGTGGAGGAAGGTGACACTATATGTGTCATAGAGGCCATGAAAATGGAAAATGCGATCCATGCTCCACACAGTGGGACCGTAAAGGAGATCTTCTTCGGGGAAGGCGATTCAGTTTCCTCCGGGGATGTATTGATGGCGATCGAATGAGGTAGATCTCATGTTCAACAAAGTACTCATTGCGAACAGAGGTGAAATAGCCATCAGAGCCATGCGTGCCTGCAGGGAACTGGGTGTCAGGACAGTTGCTGTATATTCCGAAGCTGATAAGAATGCCCTCTTTGCAAAGTACGCTGATGAAGCATATCTTATAGGTCCTGCTCCTTCCAGTCAGAGTTATCTCAATATGGAAAGAATACTTGATGTGGCTGAGAAGACAGGTTCTGAAGCCATCCATCCGGGATATGGTTTTCTCTCGGAGAACCATGTATTTGCATCCGAATGTGAAAAGGCCGGAGTGGTCTTCATAGGTCCTCCCGGAAATGTCATCAAGAAAATGGGTAGCAAGATCGAGGCCCGTAAGACCATGAGCAAGGCAGGGGTCCCTGTGGTCCCGGGTACTGAAAATGCCATCTCGGATGTGGATGAAGCGGCCGAGGTCGCAGAAGATATCGGCTATCCGGTAATTATAAAGGCATCTGCTGGTGGCGGCGGCATAGGTATGAAGATCGTGCATTCCAGAGAAGAATTTGCCAATGCTATCGTTTCCATCCAATCTGTTGCAAAATCTGCTTTTGGTGATCCAACCGTTTTCATCGAAAAATACCTGGATGAACCCAGGCACATAGAGTTCCAGCTGCTTGCTGACAGATACGGGAATACTGTACATTGCAATGAAAGAGAATGCTCTATACAGCGCAGGCATCAAAAACTGATAGAAGAAGCTCCTTCACCTATCATTACCGAGGAGATGCGTGAGCTGATGGGAAGCGCTGCTGTAAAAGGAGCAAAGTCTATAGGATATGAAAACGCAGGCACGATGGAGTTTCTGTATTCAAAGGGGCAGTTCTATTTCCTTGAGATGAACACGCGTCTGCAGGTAGAACATACTATCACAGAGCTTATTACCGGCCTTGACCTTGCTAAAAAACAACTATACATTGCTGCCGGTGAGGAATTGGCATATTCCCAGGAAGATATTCCACTCAGAGGCTGGGCCATAGAATGCAGGATAAACGCCGAAGATCCGCTGAATGATTTTGCACCATCTCCAGGAAAGATACGCAGGTACCGTTCTTCAGGTGGACCAGGTGTGCGTGTGGACAGCGGTGTGCATATGGGATACACTATTTCCCCATATTACGATTCAATGATCTCAAAGCTCAGTGTATGGGCACCTACACGTATTGAAGCTATACACAGGATGGACAGGGCGCTTTATGAATATGTAGTTGTGGGAGTCACAACTAATATACCGTTCCATAAGGCAGTGATAAGGCATGAGCAGTTCCGCAAAGGCAATCTTACTACCCATTTCATAGAGGACAATGATATTATCAGAGATGTGGAAAGAGTGGTAAGGGAAGATTCGGAAAAGGGAGCTACACTTGCGTCTGCACTTGACAATAAGCCAACAAAGGTAGCTGCCGTGACTGCAGCTGTAGAGTCTTACATCCATGCAGCAAAGAACCAGTCTAATAATACAGAGTGAATCTCCTATAGAGAGATATTTATTGGTGGGATAAAGTGAGCAATAATTTAGCTGAGATCATGCGGATATTGAAAGAAGCTGATGGAAAACCAGTTTCCGGGGAGGAACTTGGAGAAAGGTTAGGTATATCCAGAGCAATGGTCTGGAAGTATATAAGTTCCTTGAAGGAAGGGGGATATGAAATAGAATCATCTCCTAAAACGGGTTATGTGTTAAAGGTAGTTCCTGATATGCTTTACCCTGAAGAGATCAAAACCGGGTTAAGTACCACTTTGATAGGGACCAATATATTTTACTTTGCAGAGCTGGAATCAACTAACAGTTTTGCCAGAGAGATGGCCAGGGAAGCAGAAGAAGGTACAGTGGTTATCGCCGAATCCCAGAAAAAGGGTAGAGGGCGGCTGGGGAGAAACTGGCAGTCACCCAAAGGAGGTATCAACCTTTCTGTGATACTTAAACCAAATATTCCTCTTGATCATGCAGCCAGGCTCACTCTCATGACAGGACTTGCCGCAGCAAATACCATTCGTTCCCTCGGATTGGATGCCCGTATAAAATGGCCCAATGATGTACTTATCAACGATAAAAAAGTATGTGGCATACTCACAGAAGTGGATGCTGAAATGGAACAGATCGATTATGTTATCATAGGGATCGGCATAAATGCCAATGTTAATGTGGACGAGTTCCCTCCGGGTATCCGTGAAAATGCTACAAGCCTTCAGAAAGAACTTGGTACAGAGGTCAACAGGGTCGAATTTGTACAACGATTGTTGTATGAGCTCGAACAGCAGTATATAAAGTTCAAAACACAGGAGTTCTCTGCGATCCTTAGTGAGTGGATAAATCTATCTGATACTATTGGCAAGGAAGTCACCATAATGACCCCTTCGAGGATGGTGGAAGGCAAAGCTGTAGGTATAACTGATACAGGAGCTATCTCTGTCAGGACAAAAGATGGGAAAAGGGTAAACCTTATTGCTGGTAGATGTGTGTATACACGTACTAGATGAGAGACTTATCCATGTGGATAGGAAAATATCTATCCGTACTGTTGTTGGTGCTACTTCTATGCATGCCTGCAGATGCGGTATTACCTGCTTCCGCGGCTCTGATAGTAGAAGATGTGCTTTTGAACGATACGAGTATATATCTTCTTACAGGCAATACCTGGCATTTTTATCAGGGATATAATTTTACTGTAAAGAGCGTAAATCAGGAAACTGATAGTGTATGGCTCGAACTGTCATTGGGAAATAAGCTGTTGCAAAGTGGTATTCTTGGAGAGGGCGATCATTTTATCTATCAGAAGAACGATGGAACAATACTCGACATAACTGTGGATACTATCTATTCAGGCGATGGGGAAGAACTGGTCGCCTTCTCGCCGGTGTTCCAGTATATTGACAGGACCCTCCCTGAACCATTCATACCAGAAGATAAAGATAATGAAGGACAAAAAGATGGGTCACAGGACAATGCTTCTGCAGGATCGAATGGTATAGAGGGTTTCAGTTTTGGTATAGCCCTCCCGCTGATAGTGGCCACTGCCACCCTAATGCTGATCCTCAGAAAAAAATGTAATTAAGAGGCAACGGGACCGGTCACAGTTCCAGATCCCCGTTCTCCATAAGCAGTTTTAGATCCTGCAGGCTCATTTTTCCGGTCTTTTCCAGTTTCTCCTTGGCGACTATCCTTTGTTCCTGTTGTTTCTTCTCATCCTTTATAAGCTGGATATCGTTCAATTTCTCAAGGTAGCCATTGAGTTCATCTCTGAGCTGTGAGATCCTTAGCTTGAGGGGGTCTATCTTGGCTCTTAGTGGCTCTGTGACTCCAAATTTTTCCTTTATCTGAGCATGGCAGAGATCCGCATCTTTCCGCATCTCATCCACTTTTTTGTATAGGTCGACCATTTCCACATGGTACTGCTGTGATATTTCTGCAAGCTCTTTTATAGTAGACCCAATATTCTCTCCTGATCCCGCATGTTGAGAAACGGCAGCATCATATGTTTCCTGGATCTTCCTGTGTACCTCGTCTGCTTTCATAGCAGCTCTCAAGCGTTCTTCTAGCTGCAGCAGCCTGCCAAAGACATCTATCTCATGTTGCAGAGGAACGTCTGCATTAAGGAAAGTATCAAGTTCTGCAGCGTATGCTTTAGAGATCATATCCACAGTGCCTCTTGAAACCTGGTTCAGGGCATCCCTTTCAGCTTTCAGTTTTGTGATCTCATCTGAGACCTGCTGGCTTGCGGATATCCTTGCATTTTTAACATTTTTCAGTTCAGATATCTTTGTGTTTATCCCATCCCTTTTTTCTTTTAGGTCCCTGGCCTTTGTGACCATCTCCTTGACCTGGGCATTCAAGGCATCCCTCTTTTCCTTGAGTTCTGTCATATTGGTGCGGTGAAGGCGCAGTTCATTGAAAAGGGATCTCAGTTCCCTCTCATCATGTGTTATCTGGGTACGCAGTTCATTGACCTTTAACTTCAGGT
The DNA here is from genome assembly GCF_002067275.1 of Methanomethylovorans sp. PtaU1.Bin093. Classification (GTDB taxonomy): domain Archaea; phylum Halobacteriota; class Methanosarcinia; order Methanosarcinales; family Methanosarcinaceae; genus Methanomethylovorans. The sequence continues at coordinate 25,471 of NZ_MVQX01000013.1, forward strand.
CCTTCTCTGAAATGGATGATGTATCGGTCATACTGCTGTCACCTCTTCGCCAGTGTTTTTAAGGCTTTCCCAGTAGCTCAAAGCTTCTTTATGGCTCTGTATCCTTTTTTCCAGCCATGAGTGTCTTGGTTTTGCTTTGCTAAGCTCATCCTCATGTAGTTTTTGGTCTTCTCTCAATGAATTTTCCAGGCCGGATATAGATATGAGTTCCTCATGGGATGCAACAGCTTCTTCTATCTTGGAATGTATCGATGCTTTACTTTCGGAAGTTTGTCCGACAGCTAAAACTGATAGTATTGACCCGACAACTGCCTTTTCTTCAATTACAGAGGATAGTGATCTTGCCTTTGCTATACTATCATGTATTGTATTGACATCTTTTTGTTCCATGCCCGATTCAATTAACTTTTCCATTATGTTCTCTGCCTGGTGGTAGAGTTGCTGGCGCTTTTCTTTGAGCACATCTATGCGTTCGAGCATCTCTTCATGTCTCTTCTTGCTGTTATCTATTTCCCGGGAATAAGAAGAAAATCTTGTATCAAGTTCTTCAAATTCAAAATTATACTTCTCTAACATCTTATTGTGCTTAAGGATCACTGCATCGATAAGACCTTCGCGGCCAAGTAAAGTAACCCCTACACCATCTACTTCGGCGGTCATTCATTTATCTCCAACTAGACTGTATCTCACAATATTTATTAACTATATTATATCTAATCACTGCTGCTATTATATCCGGAACAATTGAGCATGAGGCACACCATTTATATAGATCACATTTTCCGGGTTCACCACACCGCAGCTAATAGCACACTGGATACATTTTTCTCCAAACAGATTAGCCGTGGTTGCGTTCTTTAGAGCTTTTTCAACACTCTCTGCATCAACGATCTCCCCACAAAAGAACCCTTCGTTAATCGTTACTGCCAGATTCCCTTCTTTTAATGTTTTTCCAAGGATATCCTTGTCACATATGGCAACAACAACATTGCCACCGGAACTATGGACCTTCAGATACATCAATCATTCCTCACACAAGCTTCACACTGTCATGATCAGGTTTCATCAGATCGCCGGACCTGCGCATTTTGGCTATCATTTCTTCTGCATGAGCCCTGTCAATATTTTCTATAGCTGCTTCTGCATAGATCTCTTCGAGGGGAGCTTTACCAGCAGGATGCCTGCTACCCACCTGCCTGATGATATCCTTGAGCACTTTGATTTTATCCCTCTGGCTCTTGCTGGTACCTGATGCAATTATATCGACATCGAAAGCTCCAGTGGACGGATCTACCCCTACCTGTTTCATGCATGAATACACTATTTTTGTAGTACGCTTTGCATCCTCCATATTAACAACATTACTAAGACGTACTCTTGCACTAGCCTCTGCAAGTCTTACAAGGGCTTCCAGCTGCCGGGCAGTCACAGGTATCGGGGCATCCTTGCCTTCTCCCATTTTACGCAGGTCCATGTAGAACTTCACCAGATGGTCCCGTGCTTCCTCTTCCATTACAGGGAAAATGTTCCTGCGTGAATATGCCACATACTTTCTCATAAGGTCTGGATCAATATCCGGAATGACTATCTCCATCTGTTCATCGACCTGCTCCTGGGTAACCTTACTTGTAGCCATCTTTTTGCGCTGTTCGGAAAGTTCACCTGCGTAGTGGGACTTCAGGATATGTCTGGCAATGCGTGTATCTTTCTCTTCGTTCGGTGTGTCCAGAAGCACGAAGATCATATCGAATCTGGACATAAGCGCCGGAGGCATATTGATCTGCTGGGCTATGCCCTCATACCTGTCAAAACGTCCATACTTAGGGTTAGCAGCACCAAGAAGTGCACATCGGGATTTCAGGGTGGCAAGGATCCCGGCCTTTGCAATGGATATCGTCTGCTGCTCCATAGCTTCGTGAAGTGCGCTCTTGTCCTCAGAGCGCATCTTGTCCATTTCGTCCACAGCAGCAATACCCATGTCGGCCATAACAAGTGCTCCGGCTTCCAGTGTCCAGCGGCCGTCTCCCATTTCGTCCTTCACTGCAGCTGCAGTAAGGCCGCTGCTTGAGGCACTTTTTCCGGAAGCGAATACGCCTCTTGGTGCAAGTTTTACCATATAGCGAAGCAGCTGGCTTTTTGCCACGCCCGGATCACCCACGAACAACATGTGGATATCTCCCCTTACCCTTGATCCGTCAGGAAGATGTTTCGGGACACCGGAAAATAGCTGCAGGGCCAACGCTTCTTTCACTTCTTCAAGACCATAGATGGAGGGTGCAATAGATCTGATCATCTTATCATATATATGAGGGTCCTGGCTCATTTCCTTTATTATGTCTTCCTCTTCAGGGGTTATCTGGAGCTCATCGAACTCTTTATCCACATTCTCAATGGAATTCGCATCCAGTACGAGGTCATAAAAAGGAGATTTCCCTTCACGGGTGGTACGCTGATGGGAACGGAGCACACCATTGATGACTATCCTGTCCCCGGGTTTTACGATACCTGCAAGGTCTTCTTCCACATCCACGTCAAGACTTTGTGGTTGTGTTCCTCCCCTCAGGTTTTCGGGTGATTCCTGGATCTGCAGTTTCTGGGCATCCACGAAAAGGGATTGCTCCATAAGTATCTTGAAAGGCCCCCTCTTACCGCAAGTATCGTTCTCGCATTCCAGAGGTTCAACGAATTTCATCTCTGTTTGCGGCACAAAAGTGACATTTTCACATCGCATGCACATAAAAGCAGCATTTATTATTTTTGGCCGGACCTCGGTAGCTTTACGGATCATGCCTTCAATGGCAATGAATTTCATCAGATGCTTGCTTCTCAGGTCTCTGATAGGGATCTTATTAGGGATCTTTTCGAATCTGACCTTTGCCTTATCAAGTGTCTTATCAATAGGCAGATCTATTTCCTGCAAGGCCTTGTCTGCAGATGGCAACACTTCGGAAGGCTGCTCTAACAGCTCTGCAGCCAGTTCCCTATCGAAGATCTCAAGGTTTGAAAAATCAACTGTCAGACTTCGCTGTTCAGGGTATTCATTAGCAAGCTGAAGAATATCATCCCAGTAATACTGCTTTAGGAATGCCTTGAAGTTCTCTTCCCATTTTATCTCTGTCATATCTTTCTCTAAGTTGGCTGCGCAGATTTCGTCCCGCAACCATAGTTTTTAATTTATATCAATATTTCGTGTACACATCTGATCAATTTTCCTTGTCTGATACCAGATGTCTTTGTATCCTGCGCAGGACACCTCGTAAGGTTTGTACTTCTCTGGGGATCAGGCGGGCTCTTCCGAATATCCTCTTAAGCATAAGTTCAGTCTTTTCCTTTTTATGAGCGGGATAATCAATGTTTTCCAGAACCTGGGAAAAATGTTCCATTAAAAGCTTTGTATCAAAAGGATCGGCCAGTGGTGTTCCTCCTGCCTGCACATCGCTCAGTTCGTACAGTATCACTGCAACAGCATGTGACAGGTTCATCACCGGATATATTTCGGATGTAGGAATGGTGAGGATCATGTCCATCATACATAATTCATCTTTTGTGAAACCTTTGTCCTCCCTGCCAAAAAGCAATGCAATGGTCCCGGTGTATCCTTCCAGGAGTTCTTTCATTTCTCTTGGAACATGTGCAGGGATACGTATATGCTCATCGAATTTACTGCCGGTTATGCCTGTGGTGCCTATGAGAAGGTTGGCACCTGCAACAGCATCTTCTATGCTGCTTGTGATGGTTGCACCTTCGAGCACATCACGCGCATGGGAGGACATTGCACGTGCCTCACCTCCAAGGGAACAAGGGTTAACAAGTACGAGTTCTGAAAAACCGAAATTCTTCATTGCCCTTGCGACAGAGCCCACATTCCCCTGATACAAAGGCTCAACGAGCACTAATCTGAAATTAAGAGACATGATATATCCTTGATGTTTTTGGAAGCTTATAGGTGTCTGCAGATTATATAAGGCTAATTACAGTCCACGTTGAGAAAAAACCTATTTCGCCTGCTATGGTCAAAAAAGGAAAAGTAGCAATTATCAAACTTTGTTGTAGATCCCCCTGTACTTTTATGTACAGGGGATTTACAAAGGAAATTCAATCTTTTTTCAGGTACATGTATCCAACAGCAACCATCCCTATCAGGATGAAAGCCTTAAAGAATGTCCATATATTGGTCCTTTCTGCCGGAGTTTCTTCCATACCAACATCTTCTGAGTCAGTAGCAGGGGTATATGTCCCTGTATCTGTGATATCAGTTGCAGGAGATGGATATGTCTTTTCAGCAGTGATCGCAAAAGGTCCGAAAGCTGTTGTCTGAGCCTCGAAGGTCACATCCGCTGAAGTGGTACTTTGAGGGCTAGTCTGCAACATTTGCCATGTGTCTTCATTATATACCTGCAGTCTTACATCTTCCGGGCTCAGGTCCATTGTTTGGAGCCAGGAGCTGTCAACTTTGAACTTGATCTTGGCATCCCGAATGTTAGATGTTGTGGCAAAGCCCGCTTTGCCTACCCAGACATTGATATATTTATAGATGAAACCTTCAGGATCACCTGTCACCAGTTTTGACCTGCCGTTGAGCACCTCTATAGTGGATGTTATTTCCCCAGAGTTCCTGAGGGAGTAGAGGCTGATGGACCGGATATCATTGCCTTCACGACTGAACTCATATAATACATTGGAATCCATTGCCAGGTATTGACGATCAATGTCTTTCACAGCAATGTTCAAATAATCCTCGGCAGAGCCGGCACCACCGCCTCCTCCACCGTTGCTACTGCTCTTACTGCTTGAACTACTTCCACTGCTCCCTCCTTCGTTACTATCGGAAGAGGATGTTCTGAGGTCAATAGTTACTGCATTTCCCTCCAGTCCTGCATTGTTGTATGGGATCAGAGTATAGCTATACGTAGTGTCACTTTCCAGATTGCTGTCAACATAGGATGTTGATCCGTTCACATCTGTGATAGGTACATTATTTCTGAATATTTGAACCCTCGTGGTATCGGCAGAAGCCTCCCATCCCAGTGTAATTGAATTTGTAGTGGTGTCTGTTCCTGAAACACTGGTGATGTCAGGAATTATAGCTGATGTGGTTGCTTCATTGCTAACTACCTCAGGATTGACGTTACCTTTGGTGTCAACGGTCTTAAGACCTATAGTATGCTTGGTCCCTTCTATCAGTCCGGTTAGCTCATAATAGTTGTCAGAAGTGTTTGTGACAAATGCATTGTCAATGTGCACCATCACGTGGCTGAAATCCGCATCTGGAGGGTTTGTCCATATCCATTTGATCCGGGTTGAGTCGACTTCACTTTGCTGAAGGTTCTGTACAGACGCAGGTGCTGTTACATCTGTGATCGAATGCACATCAATGGAATATACATCAACATACCATCCCTGTTGGTCCGCATTCGCAGATGAAGAGGGAGTACGCACATTGTTACCACTTGCATCTTTCAGGGAAGCTCTAATGTAAAACTCTATTTTTGAAGATCCTGAGCTCGGTTTGACCTTTATGGTCAGACTTTCTGTTTGACCTGTTGCCCAACTGGATTCAGAAAGTCCTGCAACTGGATTAGTTGCGCTCATTGAACCTGTTCTACCGTAGATGGTACTGCCTATCGGGAATAGTTTGTTATATTCATTACCAGTGCCGGATACTTCTGTAACTTCCTCATTGTTGGGGAAAGACACCGAAATATAGCCCTCATTGGATGGTCCACCATCGTTTATTACAGATACCGTTATTGTGGCGGTATCACCTTCGTTTACGCCTGCAACAGGTTCAATATCAACGCTGGTGATAGAAGGTGACGGAGATCCAGTACCCTTATCTGCGCTCATGTGAAGAATAGCAAGGTCATCAGCATCTCCGGCTAAGTAGATATAGCTGCCCGATGCGGCAACGTCAGGACCCCAGGAACCATCGTCATAACTTCCTGCAATGGTTGGTGCTAAAGGATTGCTTATGTCGATGATAGAAAGGCCGTGGCCACCGGTAACGTAGGCATGATCGTCAAGGACAAAAATATCATCCGGATTTGGCACATCATATCCGGCCACAACTTTTGGTGATGCGGGATCCCTGATATCAAAAATGGTCAGGCCGCCATAGTCAATGAGCTGACTGCCGACAGTTACATACGCATAATTGCCGGAAACAGCAACTTCTGACAGGTACTCATCATTGTTTCTGTATCCATGATCGCCCATATATTTTATTGCGGCAGGGTCACTGACGTCCAGGACCACAAGATCAATTAATGCATCCTGAGATCTATCTGTATAATCTAAAATAAGTAAGTATGCATATTTTCCTGAAACTGTGACATCATTTATATCACCCTGTATCTCATACCTGCATGCAAGTGCCGGTGCAGCAGGATCGCTAACATCGAGAACCACAAGGCCATCATCGGCTACATATGCATATTTGCCCGATACATAAACATATCTCGCCTGTTCAGATGCAGCGTAACTACCTTTTATAGCCGGTGCAGCAGGATTGCCGATGTCTATGATCATAAGGCCGCTCTCACCTTCAGCCACATATGCATAATTACCAGTTACTGCAATATCGTATGCTGTAGATGGAGTACTTATCCTTCCAACCTCAACAGGATCTGATGGGTCTTCTATATCCACTACAACAAGATCCTGGTCCTGCAACAGATACATATAATTCCCATTTACCGCCACATCTGAATAAGTTCCACTAAAATGACTTACCAATTCTACATTAACAGGATCTGCAGAACTTATCCCTGTAATCATTATCATTAAAAGCAATGCCATTCCAAAGTAAACTGATTTCTCTGACTTGATTTCCATTATTGCCACCCGAGACACAACTATTGGAGCCTTTTTTTGTTGTGCAACTCAAAAAAGATTTTCTTACTAATATTTAAAGCTGTCTAAAAAAATCGCCACATATTCTATCATTTTTATATAAATATCTTTGGGGGGCTGTCTGACCACTGGTAACAAAATGTCTATAGATTGCATGATGCCTCACATTTCTACTTATACTCGTGCCAGGGAAGAAGATACTAAATACTATATATAAAGTCAAATGGTACTATGAATGAAGTTATGGAGAGAAGCAAAATAGCTATGAGTTTTGGCTTTATTGGTAATTTCTATCAGAATAGTTGTTTGATACTTGGTCACATATCAGATTAAATACTTATTCCGGGTTCTATGGCTCCTACTGAATACTGTACACTTTCCATTGTTCCGTTAAAGCAGGTGACTGATCTGTGGAATAAGAATGATGTTCTTATCTTTATTGCAGATCTGAAAGACTATTCAGCACCGGATGAAGAATATCTTCGTGAGGTGGAAAAAATACACCTGAAATCTCTGAAAACGGAATATTTCAGAAAAAGATATATTATCTCCAGGCTTCTCTTAAAATATCTGTCAGGTTTTCTTAAAGATAGACCCTGGCATGATATGGTCATGTGCAAGGATGAACATGGCAGGGTTCATGTACGCGATCATAATGACCTGCATGTCTGTATCGCTTACACTGAGAATATTGTTGCCCTTGCGATATCCAAAATAGAGATGGGTATCGACATAGAGGTCATAAGGTCACGCTCGGTTGCAAGCATTTCAAGGTCAATAGATAGAACATTATCGGATAGCACTCCATCTATTGATGGTTCTGATTTTCTTGCCAGATGGACCTTAAAAGAAGCTTACTGCAAATTTTCAAATGAAACAATGTTCTCCAGTTTAGCCAGTAAACTGGATCTATCTGGCGTTTATCACTCAAGTTATGTCCTAGACAGCAAATATTTGCTTGCGTTTGTTACTAAATGCTATCCTTATAAGGTCAAAATAATGCGCCTTCAAAGGATCGCTCTTGACAAAGAATTCCATTATTAGATACATCATTATATACATACATATATATGTGGTTGGATACATTTCAATTGATGCAAAATAGAATGTGGTATCCCCGTTTTTGGTGTGCGAAAAGATATTTCTAAAGTTAAATGGGTATAAAATAAGCACCGGGCAGATATGATCGCCAGATGCTTCTTTGGTTGCTGTTGTCCTTATTTGTTCCCGATGTATTTTGCAACCATTAAAAAGCGTGGTGGAGTTTTATCCGCTCAAATAATCCACATGGGCCTATATGCTGCCGGAACGCCTTGCAGCCATATTTAACGCAAATCATAATTCATTCAATAGCCTGCCAACCACAAATCATCTAAACCTTCCTGCCATATAAAATACAGAATGATAGATGAAGTTATCAAAGTTTTTAAACAACTGGACAATAAGGACATACGTATCCTTACCGGCATAGAGATCGGAATGAAGAATTCCGAATGGGTGCCTGTTGAAGATGTTATGAAGTACACCCGCATGACATATGATCACATTTCTTTCAGGCTTAAGAAACTTGCTAAATTGAAACTGTTATCCTTCACAAGTATTCCATATGAAGGCTATCAGATCTATTTTGAAGGATATGATGCCCTTGCTTTGCACACGTTCGTGCAGAGGAAGACTATCAGTGCTGTTGGCAACGAGATAGGTGTCGGTAAGGAATCTGTGGTGCTGGAAGCTATCAGGGAGCCGGAACTTGGAATAGGTGATCCGGAAGGTGTGGTGATAAAGTTCCACAGGGAAGGACGTACCAGTTTCACGCAGGTAAAACGCAATCGTGGTCATATAGGTGACCGCGAGCACGTGTCATGGATATACGCCGCCCGTCTTGCAGCTAAACGCGAGGCAGATATTATAGGCAAGCTATATCCTGAAGTATCTGTCCCGAAACTTATTGACCATAATCGGCACGCAATTGTCATGGATATTGCAAAAGGTTCCCTGCTGTATAAAACAAGGCTGGAGGACCCACAATGGTTCCTTGATGAGATCCTCAGACAATTGAAACTGGCCTATGCGAAAGGTTTCATCCATGCTGACATGAGCGAGTACAACACTTTTGTGCACGAGGAAGGTGTGCAGATCATAGACTGGCCTCAGTATGTAGAGCTGTCACATCCCCATGCAGACGAACTGCTGGAGCGGGATATATCAAATATACTCGCATATTTCAAACGCAAGTATGAGCTGGAGGCAGATCTTAAACGTTCAATGGCTTATGTGAAGGGCCAGTGAACAATAATATATCCCAGCAACCCAATAATAACATAATATATGCACAGCGGCATCATTTATGGCATTGATATCGCAAAAGGCTCCTCCAGGGCACAGGCGATACCCAAGTATGCTGTGGCCATCCTCAAAGAAGGCCAGGTGCAACGCCACAGCATGGTCAGCAGGAGCCGTATCCTAAAGATGGTGAAGGAGGATAAGCCTGATTTTATCGCCGTGGATAACATATTCGAGCTTGCTCCTGACAAGGATGAGCTTATCCGTTTTCTTGATAAACTGCCTGACCCCACCAGGCTGATACAGGTAACAGGCGGCCTGCATCAGCAGCCTCTCCTGAAGCTTGCTCAGGAACATGGTATTTCCATGAACCAGTTCAGCCCCGGAGATGAAGCTGAAGCATGTGCCCGCCTCGCAGCTATGAGTGTCGGATGTGAGGTTTCTCTGTTCGAAGATGTTACAAGGATCAAGGTCAGCAGGGCAAGATCTCTGGGAAGGGGCGGGTGGAGCCAGAACAGGTACAGACGGAAGGTCCATGGTGCTGTAAAAGAAAAAAGCCGGCTGATAGAGCAGATCCTGCGCAAGTTCTCCAAAGATACAGGCGTTACTTTTACTTCTAAGTCCATAGAGGGTTTCGGTGGCTATGTGCGCACCGAGTTCATAGTCAATAGCAATCGTGAGAAGATACCAGTGCATCCTTCCATTAATGCAGATGTGCAGGTAAGCATCCGCAGTGTTGAAAGAGATAAGATCAAGTATATCCCTCTCACTCCATCCAAACGTAAATACACTATCGTTGGCATTGATCCCGGCACCACGGTGGGAATAGCCATTCTGTCACTAGACGGTGATCTGCTTTTTTCCAGCAGTTTCAGGGGTATGTCCCATGATCAGGTGGTCAAGCTGATATCAGATCACGGAAAGCCTGCTATTGTTGCAACCGATGTCTATCCGACACCTGCGGCCGTGGAGAAGGTCCGCCGCAGTTTCAAGGCTGTATTGGGCACTCCTGGCACTGAGCTGCGTGCTGAAGAAAAGATCGCCATGGCAAGACCCTTCGGTTATTCCAATGACCATGAAAGGGATTCCCTTGCTGCTGCTATTAATACCTATCGCAATTACAAGAATATTTTCAGCAGAGTGGAGAAAAAGGCCCCGCGGTTTGCAGACCTGGACCTGATAAAGTACCATGTCATTAATGGTGATCCTATAGAGGAGGCTATAGAGAAAGTAACCGCTGTTCGCGTTCCTGTCAGATCTGAAGCTGCCCCTGTAACAGGAGTGAGCATCGATGTAGATGAGCAGGTAAAAAGGCTTCAGGAGCTGCTAAGACAGAAAAATGATATCATACATGAGCTCAAGGAATACGTGCAGGAGTTGAAAGAAACTAATTCAGAGAAGGGAAGACGCATAGCAGAGATGGAAGGTCGTATAAATAAACTGAAACAAGCCGAATCCCGGGAGCTGCGTAAACAAAAAGAGATTCAGATACGTGATACTGAGATATCGAGGCTCAAAATAGAGCTCAGCAGGTCAAAGCAGGCTCTGCAGGACTCCCGGCAGCATATCGGGAAACTTAAGCAGATCCGCAAGAAAGAGATCAAAGGCGAGGGCCTGCCTGTCAAAGTGGTATCAGCGTTCACAAAAGAGGCTATCCAGCAGACAATGGACATGTATGGTATCAAAAAAGGGGATGTTGTATTACTTGAAGACTCCAGCGGAGGTGCTGCCGGTACAGCAGCCATGTTGGTGGAAACAGGCATACGTGCTGTGATAGTAAAGGATGATATTTCACATGCTGCCAGTGAAGCTTTTTTTCAGGGGAACGTGCCTTTGCTTAAGGATATAGATGTTCAAAGGTTCGATGATTTTGCTACTGTGGACCCCAAGGTTCTGGAACAGGCATTGTCCTCATGGCAGGAAGATGCAAAGAAAAAGAGGCGCGATCAGGAGCATCAGCATCTGACATCCCTGCTCGAAGAATATCGCAGTGAGCGGCGGCGTGGTCTTGCCTGAAACTTAAGGCCATTTCCGGTCAAAGAAAATGTTCTTGCCCTTGACGCTTAAAGGAATTGCCATGGCGATGTCGGCCTTTATCATCTCTGCTCTGATGGCTGCAGTACCGGCGCTGTAGAATATCCTGTTGTCAAGACAAAGATCTTTGGCCCTGGCTGCAGCACATCCCAGAGCGATCCCCAGGTCAATATATTTAATACTACATTGTGGGCCCTTGAAATCTGTCTTTACCTTTTGTGCTTCAATCATCTGATCACATTCTTTATAGCCACAAGCCCCACAGTTAAGTCCTGCAACACCTGCACTGCGCAGACCGATGAGCACCACGGCATCAGCGTTTCTTATATTCTGTGCATCCCTTTTGAAGAATGCGAAGTGATCTCCTCTTTCATCTGCCATACCTTCCATGAATCTGGCTAGCGTTTCCTTTTCATCTTGCTCAAGGATACCGGTCACAATATCATCCTTGCCTTTGGCTTTTGGTGCAGTGCGCGCTGCCACTAGTATCTCCCTGGCAAGGGTACCTATACACTCTAGTTCAGGGTCCTCTATCATGCCTTTAACTAGGCAGGGATCTATTTTAAGTATTGCGAAGCTTAAAATCGACGGAAAGGTCTAATATTGCATAATATTATAATAATACGTTTGGATGTTAGTTATTGATCTGATCGGTGAGGTTCAATGCAAAGGTCGGCACTGATACTGGCTGGTGGAAAGGGGACAAGGCTTGGAGAACAGGAGAAAGCTTTGCTTACCTTTAAGGATAAAACCTTGCTGGAAAAAGCTGTAGATGTCTTGCAGCTGGTGGTAGACGAAGTGATCGTTTCAGTAAGGGACCGGAAACAGCAGGAAATCTTCTCAAGATTTGTCAAAGATGTGGTTTTTTCGTGTGACAAATATCAGGGGCGAGGTCCTCTTGCAGGAATACTGGAAGGCATGAGGGCAGCATCCGGTAACTATGTATTTGTGGTGGCCTGTGATATGCCTTTTCTTCAACCAGATGTCATCGGTCTTTTGTTCAAGGAGGCGGAAGGCCATGGTGCAGCTGTCCCGACATGGAGAGATGGCCGAAAAGAGCCTTTACATGCAGTTTATAATAGAGAACAACTGATACCTGTTGTAGAAAGATCTATACTTATGGATGATCATCGTGTGATGGCCGCAGTATCGCAATTACATGATATCAGATCCATAAGCGTGGATATGATCAGGCTTGTGGACAGGGAACTTGTGTCCTTTGCCAACATCAATACGCCGATAGATCTGGAACAGATGATTAAAAAGGGGGTTTAGTATAATGGATAAATGTATGGTCCTCGATAAGGCTATTAAAAGGATAGCAAATGATTATGATCTTACCATAGATATTGTTATGATAGCTATTGAAGGCTCCAGCTGTCCTCTTGATCTGGATCGGATGGTCGAGGAGGGCAGTTTCTGTTTCAGGGGACCGGATGATGAATCGAAAGCTGATAATGCTTCTATCTGTCTTGCTTCCAAGATACTTGCCAACAAAGGTGTGCAAGAATGTATTCTGCCTATCATATGCAACAGGATCAAGGCATGGGACCATGAGAACATTGAAGACCTGCTGAGCTTGCTCCGAAAAGCGGTCAGTATAATGGAACTGAACCCAGAAGATCATCCCCTGCTGGAAACCTGCGGCCTTGATATCGATCATTTACCTTCTGAAAATATTGTACAGTACATACGGCCTGCTTGCAGGATATGGGCAATGGACAAAAAAGGAATGTGCCTTACAGGCAGTGACGCAAATGAAATGATCCACATTGATGATATACCAAGAAAGTGATCAATGGAACCTTTAAAAGTGTATCACTTGCACACGCTTTTTATGGCGCTTTTTGCATCCAAATAGCATCTTTCCACGATCTCTGCGTTCCCGGTCATCGAGATGATCTCCAGGCCAAACATATCGGCTAATCTCTTTATATTTTCCTCAAAAGCCGGATCGTATAGTGTACCTTTTTCTATCTTAACGATGCGGCTGATGTGATGCCTTTTAAAAGAATCACATATTGTTTCCATATCTTCCTGTTTATTCCCCGGTGCATCCAGATCTTTCCAGTTGGATGCCCACATGGGAGTAAAAAATAGTGTGCCATTTCCTCTGCACAGTTCAAAGGCTTCTTCGTATTGCCTGTTACCGCCAAGAGCTATGCTTATACAGTCATCAACTCTGTTGCTCTCTCCATCCCTTAACAGATATATGGGGCATCTGATATGTGAAAGGTCCTTCTCTATATTTTGCAGGGAATTGCCGCACAGACCGTAGAACAGCAGAATGCCATCCGAATAAGCAGACATTTGTTCCACTGCTGCGTATACTCCTCTGCGCAATAATGTAAGGTCCCTGTGTAGTCCCAGTTCAAGGACGTGCACCACTAATATAAAATCCTCTGGAGGTTTATTTGTTAATAATCGCCTGATAATGTTGCTCTTACAGGAACTTCTGGTCTGCTGCAACATTTCCGGCATCTTATCCTCAGGCACAGATGCAAAATGTACATTGACCGCTTTAAGACGCCGGGAGAGGCCCTGCGCTTCCTTTGTATCTGTAACCAATAGATAATCAAAGGCATTTTCCAATGATATGACGTGAAAAAGTTCCTCTTCGAGTATCCTGCAAGCTATTATCGACATCACTGGCATGTAATGTTCTCCGGATGAAAGTTGGATATTTCAAACTACTAACTGAATGATCTTTATCTGCTTTAAAACATGGCATCTGTTCATTCTATGAGCATGTATATATACAATAATTTTAATCATATAAGGGGTGGTTTTTAAGCCGGCCGTATCTTATATTTATAAAAATGCCGAGCTTATGTAATCGGTACTGTCAGAAAGATACTATATTATTGAGGTCTGGGTGAGATCATCATATGTTCAGAGGATAGGACCATGGATGAACAGAGCGTAGATGATTACTGGTTCAAGGAGGGCTTCTTCAGTGAAGACCCTGAAGAAAAGATAGCCTGTTATGACAGGATATTGGAATCACACTCTGAGGATCCATCTCTGCAGAACCAGGATCTCTTCTTTCTTATATGGTGTAATAAAGGGATAGCTTATTCCTATCTGGGCATGCATGATAAAGCCCTTGAGTGTTTTGACAAAGCTCTGCAGTATAATAAGCTTGATGTGGATGTATGGTGCAATAAAGGCATAGCTCTTTTTAACCTTGGAAGGTATGATGAAGCTGTATTCTGCTATGACAAAGTGCTGGAAACAGATGTGTCAAATGAGAACGCCTTGTTCAACAAAGGTATAGCTTTGGCTCATGTTGGCAAACACAAAGAAGCTATAGATTGTTATAGCAAGCTGCACAGAGAACTGGAGATCGATAATAAATTTGCTGTCATCTGGTACAAGAAAGGTATGGCCTATTCCAGCCTTGGGCAGATGGATGAAGCTATTAAATGTTTTTTACGTGTCCTTGAGATCGATCCCGAACACGGCGGTGCCATCGAAGGCCTTAAGAGATGCACACGAAAAAAGAAAGGATAGTTCACTGGAGGTCGAATTCTTCTCCCACGGCCGGTGCATAAGCCCTGACACCCATTTCCTCTTCTATCCAGGCAGCAAAGCCTTCCGTGTTATCTCCATGCATGGTAAATACAGCTTTTCCACCCCTGTCACAGAAATCCTTCACAATGGCCTTGAGTTCCCTGTCTCCGGCATGGGCTGAAAAATCATAGTGCTCAAGTTTGAGCCTTAGATTTTGCAATGTCCCATTGTTCTCGATGATGCCAGTATCCATAGCCATCCTGCCATTGGTTCCCTCTACCTGGTAACCAGTGAGCATCATTTTGGATTTAGGGTCATCGTGGAGCTTATCCAGATAGTACATGGCAGGTCCTCCGTTGAGCATGCCTGAAGTAGTTACTATCACAGACGATTCCATTGGTACATCGTCTCTTTTGGAACTCTTTACAGGTATGGCATTGTCAAATGCCCTCTTCAGGTGAGTGGGATTACGCAGGTACGATGGGTGTTTCATCATAATTTCGTATGCTTCCTTACCCATGCCATCTACATATGGTCTGATACCGTGAGCATCCAGCAACATCAGCATCTCCTGTGTCCTGCCTATGGCAAAAGCAGGGATTATTACGCTACCTCCTATATCCAGGGTGCTTTTAAGGGATCTGATAAAAGCTTCTTCAGTTTCTTTTCTGGGTGTATGCTCTTTTGAGAAGTAAGTGCTTTCTATCGCCAGGTAATCAGCTTGCGGGAGCTCTACCGCCCCTGATACGAGGCGGGTGTCGGAAGTGTTGATGTCTCCCGTATACAACAGGCTTTCCCCGCTTTTGGAGGTTACATGGATACACGCTGCTCCCGGAATATGACCGGCATCGTAGAACTCGACATTGTAACCATGTGTCTGGAATTTAACACGGTAGTCTACAGTCTTTGTTTTGTACATAAACGTGTGAAGGTCCCCGGAGTCATAAGGTGCGTTCACACCTGTGGAATCTGCGATCTTCAGGCTGTCCTTTAGCAGCAGATTTGCAAGGTCGGCTGTCGGAGGGGTCATAAATACGTCCGGTTCAAGGTCCATAAGATTAGGTACAAGGCCACTATGGTCTATATGACAGTGAGACAGCAGGACGACATGTGGTCTTACCCCATTGACAGGATACTCAGGCGGTTCAGCCATTTTTATCCCATAATCAAGCATGACATTATCGTCCAGAAGCAAAGCTGATCGCCCGACTTCCCTGCAAGCTCCCAAGAACCTAAGTTTCATGATCCACACCTTTCAAACAACATTTTCCTGCCACTCTCTTATTTTATTGATGGATATATTAGTAAGCTTTGCCAGTTCTTCTGCATCCCTGCTTACCAGGTCCTCCACCTTTGAAATACCCACATTATCAAGTTTTTCGGCAGTGACTTTACCTATTCCTTTTATATCAGTTATCTTTTTTGTTCTTTTCCCCTGTTCATCCGAAGGTGCGTTTCCGACTGTATTTTGTTCTTGTGTGCCTTCTTCTTTTTCCTGCTGGGACCGCTGCCATTCATTGAAGTTGCAGTGAGGACATCCCAGGTTCCAGGGTCTTTTTCCTTCTGCGATCACACGAATGTGGTATAGGCCATGCTCCTCGCATAGCTTGTCAGTGACCACTACATGTCCGCTCCTTGGCAGAGGCAGGGAGAAACTGCATTCCGGATAACCCTGACAACCTATGAACCTGGACCCTTTCTTTGATCTCATTACCATAAGGACAGATCCGCATTTTGAGCAGGTGCCTATCACTTTATCTTCCCTTAGCCCAGCCCTGAGGGATTCCGTAATGTTGTCTTTGTTCTTCTCAAGGTCCTTGAACACAGAACTCAGCATTTCCCTGGACTCCTGAAGCACCTCCTCCTCAGGGATCTGGCCTTCTGCTATCCTGTCCATATCTGCTTCAAGCCTGCCGGTCATTTCAGGCTTTGATATGGTGGGAGCATATCTCTCAAGGGCCTCAACGACCGCATATGCTGTTTTTGTCGGCTGCAAGGGATTACCATGCACATATGCCCTTGAATACAATTTACTGATGATCTCGTGTCTGGTTGCTTTTGTGCCCAGGCCCAGCTCCTCCATAGTGCGGATAAGCCGTCCCTGGCCATACCTTCCCGGCGGCTGTGTTTCCTTATCCTGTACTTCTATTTCCCGGACTGTAAGTTCATCTCCTTCTTTCAATGCCGGAAGGAGCCTGTCCTCTGGTGCATTATAAGGATAGTACCATCTCCAGCCGGCTTCTACGAGCCTGGCCCCTGTGGCGCTGAACTCTTCAGAACTGATGTCAAACTTAGCTTTGATGGTCTCCCATACAGCAGGTTCTGCAAAAGTTGCAAAGAAGCGCCTTACCACCAGCTCATATATTTTCCACTCCTGCTCGTTCAGTTCTGATTTCTTTGCAAGTGATGCAGGGTATATAGGCGGATGGTCAGTTGTTTCTTTTTTACCCCTTGTGGGTTCAAGTGTTTCTTTTGCAAGCAATTTTTCTGCATATTCCTGGAATGTACCTCTGGCAAATACTTCGATCATGTCCCTGAGGTCAAGGGTGGCAGGGTACACAGTATTATCAGTTCTGGGATATGATATGAAACCCTGTATGTACAATGCCTCTGCGACACGCATGGCGCTGGCAGGTGTAAAGCCCAGGGAACTTGCTGCTGTGATGAACTCCGTGGTGTTGAACGGAATAGGTGGCTTATCCTGTTTAGTTGATGTTACAACTTCGCTGATGACAGCTATTTTTCCCAATCTGGAGACTAAAGTATCCACTTCTTGTTTTTCCCAGAAGCGTCTGTTTACATGCTGGACTGTGAAATCTATGCCTTTTTTGTCCTTAAGCTGTGCATACAATTCCCAGTATGGCTTGATCTCAAAGGCTTCTCTTTCTCTTTCCTTATCCACTATGAGCGCTAATGTGGGAGACTGGACCCTGCCCACCGAGAGGAATAACTTACCCAGCCTTCCTGCAGCAAGGGATATGAAACGTGTCAAGGAAGCACCCCACACAAGATCGATGACCTGCCGTGAATGGCCTGCATCCGCAAGATTGAAATCGATATTTGATACATTCTCGAATGCATCTATTATCTCTTTAGGGGTGATGGCACTGTAATGTACCCTGTCAAAATGTACATCCGGATTTATCTCCCGGATGATATCCAGGGCTTCCACACCAATGAGCTCTCCTTCACGGTCATAGTCAGTTGCAATTGTGACCCTTGTTGCTTCTTTTCCTAATTTCTTAAGTGCAGCTACTATCCGCGCTTCTGTGGAAACGGTAATAACATCTGCATCTACAAGTTCCTTTGCTTCCACCTTCTGCCAGTTGTTATAGGACCTTGGAAAATCCAGTTTTACAATGTGTCCGCTTAACCCTATAAAAACTTTTTTTCCGTCCTCAGCCTGGAGCTGATATGTATCCACCCCGTTCACACGCACCTGGCTGAGCTTCCCTGCAGAAAGGATGTTTGCTATTCTTTTTGCTGCGATATGCTTTTCTGCTATTATAAGGTGCATTCTATCTCCATTGGAATTTTGTCCCACCCATCCCACATGGATCTGGAACTTATTTATATATAATTCATTTTAAACTAATAATTGGTTATCTTAAAAGCATCCCTATAAATATATCTATCGCAGGCATTAAGAAGAAAATATCTTTTCTATCTCTTTACTATCAACGATCTCCTATACTGTGGAGATGAAAAATAACTGCAGAAAAGCTAAGTGCAAAAGCCTGTAACTAACAAAAAAGTCTATAAGTAGTTTTTGTTGACACCAGTCATTTTTTGGATGGCTGTTCCATATTCCGGGCAAATTAGCAGAAAAAAAGGATAAGGCTGGAATAGCCAGATCCTGCTGAAAGATCCCCTGTACTTCCGTACAGGGGTTGAACTTATCAATTCCTCTGCTTCTTCAGATATTCGTATCCGGTTGCAAAGATACCTGCTACAAGGAAAACTAATATCAATGTCCACGTTCTGTTCTTTTCCGGTCTTGTTCTCTCCAGATCGGCATTTCCTGTTCCAAGCGGGTTATTCAAAAATTTTTCGGGACCTGTTGCCTCTAATCTACTATCCTCATCAGCAGTTGATGGCCCTGGTATCTCTCCAGCTGTAATAGCAAATGGTGAAAATCCAGGTGTTTCAGATTCAAACAGCATATGGTCGGCAGAGCTGCTTATCAGGGTGGTAGGTAGCATTTCCCATGCGTATCCATCATATCTCTGCAACTTGATCTCCTCAGGGCTTATTCCCATATCCTGTATCCAGGACGCATCTACTTTGAACTTTATTCTCGGGTCCTTGATATTGGCTTCAGTGGCAAAGCCGGATTTGCCTACCCAGATGTTCATATATTTATATATGGGTCCTTCCGGATCACTGTTCACCAGCTTTGACCTGTTGTTGAGGACCTCTATGGTAGAAGTGACCTCACCTGAGTTCTTAAGGGAATAGAAACTAATGGACTGGATGGGATTGCCTTCCCTTGTGAACTCGTAGGTAGCGTTGGCACCCATTATCAAATATGCATTTGCAACATCCTTCAATGCTACATTTTCAAAGTCCTCTGTGCTTCCGGCACCGCCGCCCCCACCACTACTGCTACTCTTTGTGGTACTGCTTCCTCCTCCGCTACTCTCGGAAGAGGATGTGGTAAGGCTGATACTTACTGCTTTACCTTTAAGCCCATCTTTATTGAACGGGACCAGGGTATAATTATAAGTCGTATCACTGTTCAGATCAGTGACCACATAAGAGTTTGATCCGCTCACAGTCGTAAGAACGCTGTCATTCTGACTTATTTCCACATTCGTGGTATCGACGGAAGCTTGCCATACCAGTGTTATGGAGCCAGTGGTAATGTTCGTTCCTGAGAGGCCAGAGAGCTGTGGGAGCTTTAATGTGGTCGCTGAGTCGTTCACCCGGATAGAATTCATGTTCCCGGAATCATCGACCGTCAGTATACTTATCGTATAGGTCGTTCCATCAGAAAGTCCTGTTGCATTGTAAGAACTGACGGACTTACTGGCCGTATCTGTGATAAACGTGCCATTAAGATATACTTTCACATGATTGAAGTCTGCATCTGCTGGATTTGTCCAGCTCCAGCTGATCCACTCGGAACCTACTGCATTCTCCTTAAGACCTGTTACAGATGCAGGTGCTGTCCTGTCCGTAGTTTTTGCTGTATCGTTCACCATTACAGGATTGATATTGCCGGAAGCATCCACGGTTCTAATGCCTATATTGTGTGTTGTTCCTTCAGCCAGGTTTGTTGAGTTATAATATGTATCTGATGTGTTTGTGACAAACTTGTTATCAATATATATCATTGAATGATTGAAATCTGTATCATTGGGTTTTGTCCATGTCCATCTTATCCAGCTTGGGCCGACATTACTTTCTTTGAGCTTGGTCACAGATGCCGGTGGTGTGGTGTCGCGCATCTGAAGAACGAACAGGCCATTATTGTAATCTGCCACAAGTGCGTTCTCTTCTGATAAGGCAACACCAAAAGCATTCTCTGTAGTATAATTGCCTGCAAGCGTTGGTGCTGCCGGGTCACTTATATCCACGACCACAAGTCCGCTGTCGCTGGCTGCTATGTACGTAAGATCTTCTGCTATAACTATGTCATTTGCATAACCAACAGTGTCGTAACTACTGGCAGGTCTTGGTGATGCGGGAGTTGTGATGTTAAGGATCACGAGGCCATTGCTGCCATCAGCTATGCATGCATGGTCACCTGCCACAGCAACGTCATTTGCATATCCTGCGGTATCATAATGGCTCACATAGGCCGGAGCAGCGGGATCGCTGATATCGACAACAAAAAGGCCACTGAAACCGTTGGCTATATAGGCGTAGTTGCCAGATATGTCAACACTCTGTGCATCATCGATAGCATAGCTGCCTGCATAGACCGGAGCTGCCGGGTCGGTGGTATTTATTATCAGCAGGCCTCCGAAAACACTTGCCATGTAGGCATAATTGTCTTTTACTGCAACACCTGCAGCGTCATAGGAATCATTATAATAACTGCTTTCGATCTGTGGTAATTTCGGATCAGTGATGTTCAGGATCGTAAGACCGCTGTTTGCAATGTAGGCATAATTTCCGGCCACATCTATATCATATGCATGACCTGCAGTGTCAATGCTCCCTTCAAGTCTTACTGCTGAGGGATCGGTGATGTTAACGATGACAAGGCCATTGTTATAATCGGCAACATAGGCATAATTACCAGAGGTTTCGATATCGTATGCATTACAGGTGGTGCGGTAAGTGCCTGTGGCTACAGGTGCTGCAGGATCAGTGATATCTATTATGAGGAGGCCGGTACTGCTGCCATCCACGGCGCTGATCACGTAGGCATGCCCGTCCGCTACAGCGATATCCTTTGCATCACCTATATCATAACTGCCTACAAGTGCTGCTGCTTCAGGGTCTGTGATATCTAGGACCGACAGGCTGTAGCCAGTTAAGTAAGCATTGTTTCCTGAGACCACAATGTCAGATACAAGATCTCCTGTCTCATAACTGCCAGAAAATACTGTTTCTTCCGGATCGGTTATATCTATGATCAAAATGCCACTTCCTGAGGACACATAAGCATAGTCCCCTTCCACAGCCACACTTCCTCCTTCTCCGATGTCATAACTGCCTGTAAGCCTCGGTGCTTTCGGATCGGCTACATTCAGGATGAGCAGGCTATAGTAATCCTCACCATCCAGCTCTCCCTTGCTGATCACATATGCGTGTTCTTCTGATACGGCGATGCCGCTCATCTCATCAGTGCCATAGCTGCTTATGAGTTCAGGGGACGATGGGTCACTTATGTCCATTATAGAAAGTCCATTACTTGTGATCACAAAAGCGTGTTCCCCTGATATTTCAACACTATATGCAATGCCATAAGTAGCATTATTTCCAATTATCCGTGGTGAAGAGGCATTGGTGATGTTCAGGACAGTAAGACCGCCGTCCCCATGGGCAACATAAGCATGGTCGTCGGATACTGTGATGCCATATACTATCGAGGGGGTAGTTATTCTTCCCTCTTCCAATGGTTTTGTCTCATCAGTGATATTCAGGACTACAAGATCCTGCCCCTGTCCGAGATATGCATAATTGCCAGCTACTGCAACATCATAATTGTTTCCGCCTAGGTGGCTTATCAGTTCCACATTAGTTCCCAGGGCAGGAAAAGTTCCTGTTGTGATCATTAAAATGATCAATATCATACCCACGTGAATTGCTGCTTTCAACTTGATCCGCATTTACATCACCCGTTCCATAAATCAGAGAGACCTGTGAATACGCATATTTTTATTTGTTTAAGTATATTATATTGTTATTATATATAAATCCGTTCTAAAAAAAAGCTTTATTTATATATTTTTAGTTAAATATATATTATATATGTAGGATATGCAGAGCCTGTTGTGACGATGCCGGAAGGGTATCTATATGCTTAAGTAGCTAAACAAATCTGAAGGATTTTGTAGATTTTTTGTGACAAAAATCCTGTCATTCCCATCCTATGGTATGGATTTATCAAGCAGAAGTTACAGATTTTAAGTACTGGTTTCAAATCAAGGAATTAATACCATGAAGATAATTGCGATAATATCTAGCCCCAGAGGTAAGAACAGCAATACATTGAAGCTTGTGAATGCGGCCCTGGACGGAGTTTCAGCAGCAGGAGCAGAGGCTGAGATCGTCGATGTTGCTAAACTGAAGATCAAATATTGCACAGCATGCAACGTATGTCATACGACCGGAGTATGCCCCATCAAAGATACCTACAACGAAGTACTGGAAAAACTGCTGTCTGCGGATGGTATCATCTGGAGCAGTCCTAATTACATGACCAATGTGACTGCGCAGCTTAAGACATTGTTCGACAGGAGTCCTCGTGTTACCCATGAACAGCTCTTTGATGGAAAGTACGGCTTTTCTTTAACCACTGCTGGCAGCCGTGATGTGAATTTTGTGCTTGATGTTATGAACGGGTTTATGAAAATGTGCGGCGGCAAGTTCACCGGCGGTGTGGGCTGCACAATGGCTCAGGGTCCATTGGGTATGGAAGCTGCCATAGGAAAGTCTTATGAGATGGGCAGGGACCTCGTGGAAGCCATACGCGAGAAACGCCAATATCCTGAGCAGGAAGCTCTCCATCATGCATGGAGAGAGGGTTTCAGACATGTCATCATTGCAAACAAAGAGGAGTGGCCGCATAACGTGGACCACTGGATCACAAAGGGCTGGCTGTAAGCACATGTGAGTATAATATGAGTGGGGTGATCACATGAACAATAAGGGCATGCTGGCTGTCGGAGAACTGGGAAAGAAGCTTGCGGAGACTGGGAGGCTGAAGCTGCGCCCGTTGTGTGTATACGGAACGGACGAGATACCTGGCGGGGCTGTGCCCTCATATAATATAGACCGCTGCATAGCTAAAGCTGCCTACACTGCTGCCATAATTGATGATACACCGCCGGTCTACATAGAGGCAGGTCATGAGCAGTGCTGCGCCGGTGGGCTCTTGTGGATGGGGTTTGCAGAACCGCATCCGAAGCTGAAGTATTTTGTTACTGTGGGCACACCGGATTTTCGTGGTGGTGTTGCTGAGCATCTGAAGTCCACGCCGGAACTGTTCGACGAGCAGAGGGAGCGCGCCGGAATAATAACTCCTCCGGGCAGATATATTGTCATATCCCCGTGTACAGACGACATCGCTCCGGAAAGTATCAGATCATTGATCCTCTTTGCAGGTGCCGAGCAGATCAGGAACCTGTGCGGCCTTGCACAGTTCAGTAACTCCGATCCTTTCTTCAGGACGCTTATCCCAGCAGGAGCCACCTGTACCATGATGGTCACTTTCCCTGCAGGCATGGCCGGGCACGCGCCGAAGGATTCCGCTTATGTAGGTCCCACCGACCCCACAGGAAACATCTGGCTTCCTGCGGACCTGCTCATCATGGGCATCCCCGCAGCTCTGGCCTGTCAGATGGCTGACGATATGGATGAGTCTTTTATCGGAAAACGGGGGAAAGTGGCATATCCGCAGAAGCGGCTCGAGGTGGGGAGTAAGGATAATGGTTGTGTAAATGAATCTATTTAGCTTGAGGTATCGCACTCAAATGGGAATTAGGGATGTAGTTCCGTCTGTAAACAGAGGATACCTTGACGCAGAGTTGTATTCTAAAATAACAAAAAAATTAATTTTATGTCACTTTTCATTTCCTCCCAGCAACCACAACCACAGCGGCACATACCTCACCCTCAGCCCATGATCTTCTCCTCACCAAAAGTATCCGTTGTAACAATGGTTCCTTCCTTCATTTTGAAATGGTTCATGCCAGCCAGCAGGCCATTGATCTCGCGCTCTTTTGTCTGCGGGTCGGAAAGGTCTGAGCAAATCTGTATCAACTCATTTGCATACCCGTCGAGTATAGTCGATAAAATTTACATTTTTTGTCGTGTATATACGACAAATATCTATTCACTAACTAAAAAACAGATTGCCTTTTAAAATGTATACACTACTTTCCTGAGGCTATCGGAGAGTTCAAAAAAGTATAAAAATAAGAGATGGTTCTGATACAGGAACTATCGTGCTGTCAGGTCACAATTATGATCCGTAAGGCTCAATTTCAAGCTTTGAGGCGACCTCATCCTCGCCGCGAGCCTTGCCATCTATTATTGTCCTTACCCGGTTCGGCTTGAAGCAATTGGCGCATCGTCTGACGAATTGATTATTTGTAATGGCTGCAAAGAACTCTTTCCTGCAGTTATAGCAAGTTACTATTATGTTCATTCAGAACCCTCTATTATGCGAAAAGGTTTGTGAGGATATAAGGATTTCACTTTTGTTCTCGTGGATAGAATAGGCAGTTATGGAGCTCATTCTATCGGCATCTGTATAATATATTGCGAAGTGTAAGCAATAGCATGATATATACGGGTTTTGAAACAGTACATAGTTCAAGGAGATCAAGGCAACTGAACGATCATCTGAAAAAAAGTATGGGGAGGTTCTACCCTCCCATCATTTGTGTGTGAAGTATGCCACTATCTCTGAGCCCACAGAGTCGATCCTGCAGAAACCGAACCTCTCGAACTGCACCATCTTGTCCAGTTCGGCTGAGATCATTTTCTCGCCAATGCCTTTGAACTCGCCGTCAGGAGAGAGCACTTTGACAGGGATACCGTCAACGGGTGCCCAGTGGATGATCTTCATGCGGTCCTTTTTCAGATTGGCGACCTCATCACCTATGTATTTGGCCTGCAACGGAGCTACGGAAGTGATCTCCACGTTGTACAGATCCTTGAGGCGGATGCGTGATCCTGCCTCAAGCTGCTCCACGTCATCCTTACAGACGAGCACCCTGTCTGCAACATCGATGCTGCGGTGGCCCTTGTTCTCAGTGGGATGCTTCGGCGGCCTGGCTGTGCGTGTCTCTGCACCAGCTATCGACAGTTCCACGGGGTCCCATACGAAGAAGTACCTGCTGGCGATAGGGTCCACCATTTTCCTGTTCTCAGCGTACAGCGTGTCCATGCTTATACTCACGTCAGTCTCACCCACTCCCATCTCGATCATGAACTTGCGGATGGCCTGGGGCAGTATTCCCCTTCTGCGCATAGCCCTGAGGGTTGGCAGGCGCGGGTCGTCCCAGCCGGTGTATTCCCCTTCCTCAATGGCACGGCGTAGAGTGCTGGTACTGAACTTGCCGAACTCGTGCATCTTCACCCTTCCCCAGTGCAGGGTTTTAGGGTACTCCCATCCCAGATACTTGTAAATATATGTCTGGCGCTTCTCGCTGTCCATGAGGTCCTTGCCCCGGATGATGTGCGTTGTTCCAAGCTCGTGGTCCTCAATAGCTCCCTCAAAGTCCAGAAGGGGCCAGACCACATACTTGTCATCGACTTCCGGTCGTGGATGGGATTGCTTAACAATGCGGAATATCCCATAATCCCTTATCGCGGGGTCTTTGTGCCTGATGTCGGTCTTCAGGCGCAGCACAGCATCTTTAGCTTCATATTCCCCTGCAAGCATCTTGTCCCAGTGGATGAGGTTCTCCTGCGGGCTTGTGTTTCTGTGAGGACAGGGCTCACTGGCATCCTTAAGGTTCTTGAATTCCTCGCTGGTACAGAAGCACACGTATGCATTGCCCTGCTCGATAAGCTGGCGAGCATACTTATAATAGAGCGGTATCCTGTCAGAGGCAATGACCACCTGGTCAGGCACAGCACCCAGCCACTTGCAATCGTCCAGGTACCAGTCGTACGCCTCAAGCATAGGCCGCTTGGTCTGGGGGTCTGTGTCATCGAACCTGATGATGAGTTTGCCTTCGTACATTTTCACATATTCGGAGTTCACAACTATGCCACGGGTGCTTCCCAGGGTAGGAGGGCCATTTGGGTTGGGTGCAAAACGCATGACCACTTTTCCACACTCAGCACCTTCAAGAGGTTTCAAGCCCTTTACAGGCTCCTTTTTAGCACACATATCCTCTATAAGTTCAGGTGCAAGCGCCTCAAGCCTTGCCTGCCACTGCTCAGGAGTTTCTTTTGAGACCCTTTCAAGGATCTCCTGTATAAGAGGTGATACTTCCTTTGCACTGGCTCTCAGATGAGTGCATTCTCCCATAACCTTGCCCATCACAGCCGCAAGCTGCGGCGCTTTACCATACTTCACGGCATTTTGCAGTGCATATTTTTCAATGATCTGTTTATCCTCATCAGTTAATGTCATCCGGATCCTCCCAGGGTACGGAATTCCCTTTATGTGTCATCTGAAGCTTATTATTTTGGCTTGGTTCAGTGGGAACTAGTCAAAGTAAATGTTCTGTGAGCCAGTACATTAAGTACAATTATATAAAAAATATACCTCTTTCCAGCTCAGATCTCAGATAGACCTTCCTATTCTAAGAATAGTGGTTGCCATTTCCTGAAGTCTGACCATGTCCTTTTCAAAGTCCTTCAGGAATCTCTCCACAGCAGGACCTGCTATAGCACCCTGTATAGAAGGCTTGATAAGCTGTTCCTGTTCCAGTACTCTCAGTGAATAGCGCACTTTATGTGTCGGCATTCCTGTCTCTTCAGCAAGTTTGAGTATACCTATGGGCCCTTTTTCTATGACGGTCTTAAGGACCACCAGGTGCCTTTCAGATAGGTCCAGTTCCCTTTCGATCTGGTCAAAGAGCATTATACCACCTCGTTCTTCAGAATGCCTATGCCCTCGATCTCTATCTCTACCACGTCTCCGGGGTGGAAAGAACTTACGCCAGGAGGAGTACCTGTGGCGATGATATCCCCAACCTCGAGTGTCATGATGTTGGATATGAACTCAAGGAGATAAGGTATTTCAAAAATGAGATTTGAAGTGGAGGAATCCTGTTTAGTCATACCGTTCACCCGACTGCGTATGCATAAGTTATCAGGATCTATATTCGCCGCCGGTGCTATAAAAGGCCCTACCGGCGCAAAGGTGTCAAAGCCTTTAGCACGTGTCCACTGACCATCCCTGCGTTGCAGATCCCTTGCAGTGACATCGTTGAAACAAGTAAACCCTGCGATCACATCCGCTGCATTCCCTCTTTTGATGTTCTTGCAGCGTTTGCCTATGACCACTGCCAGCTCCGCTTCAAAATCCACCTGTTCGCTCGCACGCGGATAGACGATCTTATCCATGTGTCCGATGACCGCTGAGGGTGGCTTGAGGAATAGTATAGGTTCCTTAGGTACAGGCATATTTATCTCAATGGCATGGTCATGATAGTTCAAGCCAACACATATTATCTTTGTGGGCACAGCGGGGGGAAGGATGTTCAGTTCGGAAAGTTCAAAGACCTTGCCTTCAACATTACCTTTTCCGATTACTTTGTTCCCATCCACATTTCCATAAAAGGTTTCATCCCTGTACCTGAAACGACCCAGCATATAGCTAAGGATTCGCTCTCATTGTAGATAAGAGTAAGTGTCAGAAACAGAAAAAGCCGTTAACTTATTTATCAAACAGGCAAAACCGCGTGTCAAATTTGAGCAGACACCTCAGGTAAATTATTTAAGCTGACCCTATCTAATTCCTCATATGGATTGGTATGTAATAGATGCAGTTGGGGTTGCTTACGAGCGTACAAAAAGGTGTCTTTTTGAGCCGTTTGATCTCTGGAAATGGGTAAAACTTGCGATGATCCTCATGCTCATAGGCGGAGGTTCGGGTCATGGAGGCAATTCTTTTAACTCTTTCAACTCTTTTTCGGATACCGATACGTATCCCGCATATGGTCCAGACCATGATCCGGGTTATGATTCGGAATTTGACCCATTTGATCTCATAGAAGATGCAGCTTCTGCAGTGTCCAGTTCAGCCGTTCTGGCAATCATAGCGCTGATATTTCTCTTGGTGATTGTCTTTATGTATATCTCAAGTGTTATGGAATTCGTGCTGGTAGAGTCTCTTGTCAGTAATAATGTAAAGTTCTGGGAATATACCCGCCGTTTCTTAGGTAAGGGATTTCATCTATTCCTTATCAGGATCGCAACACTCCTACTGTCTCTGTTAGTGCTTGCAGTGATCGTACTCCCATTTATCTTTATAAATGGTATGCCATCGGGTGATCATCTCTGGCTGTCACTGATCGGCGGAATCATGATGATCGTGTTTCTGCTCATTGTCTTTGTGCTCATTGCCTCTGTTCTGGGTTCATTCATAGGCATGTCCATCCCTGTAGCAATGTACCGTAATATAGGTGTGGTGTCAGCTATTTTGGAGGTTCTCAGGAAGTTCAAGCTTGACTGGCAGCAGATAATTGTTTATTGGGTTGGAAGGGCAGTTCTGGGGATCATAGTAGGTATAGTGGCTCTGATTGCCGTAATGCTTGCACTTCTGGTGACACTGATACCTTTCCTTATATTGGACCTAATTGTCTATTTCTTGCTGTCTTTGGTTCTATCGGGCTCAGAGTGGATAGTTCTTGTACCTTTAGTTCTGGTTGAAGTGATACTTTTCATAATTGCCATGGCTTTAGTAAGCATGCCTTTTGGGGCATTTCTAAAGTACCACATGTTGTCCTTCATGGAAAAATGGTATCCAGAAGCAGGTATTCCTTTTGGCCAGGGGATTGACATTAACATAGAGCAAGCAGCAGTGTCGTCGACCTGATATCTTTATTTCTTTTTAATTACTTTCTTGTTATTTTTTTAAAAATTTAAAAATCATCTGCTTGAACGTATACTATATATAAGGATACTTATTAATTGTAATGTAGCGGTAGAAAATATCTCTCTGCCGCTTTTAAAACGTTCAGGTCCGATCTGCAAAATGGGGGAAAGATAAGGTTGGATACACCTGAACTCGGCCAGTGGCCGGCTTAATTGGGGGAATAATAGATGCAATTATACAAAAGATCAATGGAATTATCTGTTTTGATCCTTGTTTTATTCGTGGGAATCACTGTTACTGCTGGAAGTGCTGAGTCCACTTTTTATTCCCAGTATGGGGGATCAGTGAGTATAGTAGATGTTGATCACAACGCCTCGGTGCAAGAGGTATCTTCCTTGCAGGACAAATTCGTGGTGATACATACTCTGAGTCCTGAAATCGTTGAGGTAGAAGTGGGAGATTCGGTCACATGGACCAATCTCCAAAGGCCAAAGAAGCCAATAGTTCTGGTGAGCGATGATGGGCTGTGGGGACCTCAGACCATTTACTATGGTAAGTCTTTTGCTTACACTTTCCAGGACACAGGAACATATACCTTTGTCATAGAAGGTACACAGATGAAAGGATCAGTGATTGTTTCGGAGAAGAGACTGGAAAGTCCTGCTGAAGGATCAGAAGCAGGTACAGCTCTCGGTTCAATGCCTATGATGGTCTGGAATGAAACGAAAAATACAACCCAGAGCATTATGCAGACTATGACAGGAACCGTTGCACAACTTACGAGGGAGACAAATGAATTCCTTATGATCACAACCATGCAACCAACATCCATGGAGGTGCAGGTTGGTGAGAATGTTACTTGGCACAATCTCCAGCGTCCAAAAAAGCCGATAGTGGTAGTAAGCAAGGAGAACCTGTGGGAACCTCAGACCATCTATTATGGCAAGACCTTTAGCTATACTTTCGAAACAGCTGGAAATTACACTTTCATGCTTGAAGGTACCAATATAACAGGTACTGTAATTGTTACAGAGCTTTCCATGGCAAGCGTGCCGGAATCGGTGGACGAGGCGGTCACACCTTCTGTTCCTGCACCAGGTCCGGTGATGGTTCAAAATGAAACAAGGGAGAAATCAACGGAAAAGGCAGGAGAAATGTTGCAGACTGCCACGCAGACGAAGGAATTTCTTATGATCATAACCCTGGAACCCACGTCAATGGAAATTGAAGCGGGAGAACCTGTGACATGGAGAAATCTCCAGCGTCCAAAAAAGCCGATAGTGGTAGTAAGCAAGGAGAATCTGTGGGAGCCTCAGACCATTTATTATGGTAAGACCTTCAGTTACACATTCGATAAGCCAGGTACGTATACTTTCGTGCTGGAGGGTACTGGGACCTCTGGTACTATTGTAGTAACATGAGTGCATCTTCCCCTTAAGGGAAGATGCAACTTCTTAACCATTTAGCTGCCAATCAGGCGGATGATCATGTAAAGAACAAACAGAACGAGTGCGCCTACAAGCCAGAATTTGATTGTTTCTGACAGGGGTATCCGCAGATTGGCATTTTTGCCTTCCATCTCAATATATGAAGATATACCTGCCTTCTCTGTCCTCTTCATGATCTTTTCGTTACTATCGGCTGAAATCTGGCTTTCTGCCTGATCTTTGTCGAAAGTCGGGCCTACATCCTGCTGTCCTATTGTTCTATCACTTTCTGGCTCTGCAAACTGTGCAGGCACGGCATTGTTCTGCAATCTTTCAGGTGTGTTTTTCCCCACCTCGTCATTATCAGGAACAACTTCTACGGCAATATTTTCGGAACTTATCACTTCTGAAGATCTAACAGGTTCAGGGTTCACTTCAATGATCTCATTTTCCTTTTCAGGCACTGTAGTTTCATTCTTCCTCATGTTGCTGAATAAAGATTCTTCTCCCAGCGGGGGAGTGAAGGATACTACCTCTTCAGCTTCTTCAAATGTTTTTGATTCCGTTTCCTCTGCAGAGGTAGCAGGAGAATGTTCAGTTTCATCTTCCGTATATTGTATATTTTCCTGGATATATTGTGTTCCTTCTTTCACGGTATCAGGTGCAAAAACCCTGTTTTCTTCCTCGGGAGAGTCCGTCTTTTTTAGAGGAATGTCCAGGGAAGGGTTAAGGAAAGTGGCTTTATCATAGCATTTCTTTGCCTCGTCGAACTTGCCCATATTCTCAAGGATCTTTCCTTTTTTTACCCATCCACTGACATTATTGGGTTCCAGTTCCAGAGAACGGGTGAAATAGTCCAGTTTCTTTTCCGGGTCCTGGCTTTTGACCCCCATATTAAACCAGTTCTCTGCTTCCTTTTGTTTTTTCTTGGATCTCACATCGTCCATCAAGCCCATAAGCACACCTCATTTTTTATTAACAAACCAAACATCTTCCATCCTTACAACTAATCAGATCCGTTGGTATATATAATACACTAAATGTCGGCATCAATGATAATTATTCAGCAATGTATCTTTATCAGAACGACTTCTTTTGTCCTGAAGGACCCCTTGAATATTCCCCAAATTCACTACCTACAAGCTCTTTTCCATTGAATACAGGTCCGTCCTTGCACACTCTAACACCAGCGTCGTCCATGCAGCATGCGCCACAGATCCCTATCCCGCATTTGAAATATCTGTGAAGGCTGAACTCCGTGCGTTCCAATGCCCTTTCCCGCTCAAGGATCCCAAAGACCCTTTTCATCATCATTTCCGGACCACAAGTATATATCCTGTCATATCCTGAAACGTCAAGTTCGTCAAGCACATCTGTCACAAAGCCGCAGCGATGTGCAGAGCCATCATCTGTAGTGATGTAGACCTGTCCGCATTGCAGGAACCTGTCCATGAACAACAGCTCATTGACGTTCCTGGCTCCCAGGATGGTGGTTACCTGAGAACATACGGATAATGCCTTTTCAGCAAGCGGAGCAAGAGGTGCTGCTCCAACTCCTCCTGCAATGAGTAATGCACTTTCTCCCTCTTCTGGAAGTGTGAACCCTCTTCCGAAAGGTCCTCTCAATCCCACAGATCCACCTTCCTGTATTTCGAACAGGCGTGATGTGGCATCTCCTACTTTCTGTACGGTAACGGCATTTTTGTAGGAAAGTGTCATGGGGATCTCATCCACGCCTCTTATCCATACCATGACGAACTGGCCGATCATAGCATCTTCAAAAGAATGATCAAAAAAGAAGGTACGTGTGGAGGGGGTTTCATCCACTATTCTTACAATATTAGCATTCATTGGAAGCATCAGAACCTCTCGTGCGCAATTCCGGTGATATCTTCGATCTTCGTATAGCCGTGCTCTTTCAGGAACCAGTTGATACCTGCAGTTATGTCGGAGAATACATTCAGTCCCTCAAAGACCCCGGAGCCTATTTGCACGGCACTGGCACCTGCCATGATCATTTCCACCGCATGTTGCCAGGTTGATATGCCTCCTACTCCTATTATCGGTATGTCCAGGTTCGCATTGAGGTCATAAACACATTTTACAGCAACAGGGCGCACTGCTTCTCCGGAAAGGCCGCCGAAGCGGTTGCCAAGTACAGGATAACCTGAATGTATATCTATTGCCATACCGCGTACGGTGTTGATTGCCACCACTGCATCTGCTCCTCCTGCCTGAGCCGCCTTACCTATTGTAACGATGTCTGTGACGTTTGGTGTAAGTTTCACCCACACCGGTGCATCGGCAATTTCACATACAGCCGAAGTTACTGCTTTTACCATTGACGGATCGGTGCCTACCGAAGCCCCATATCCCATAGCATGAGGACAACTTACATTAAGTTCAAAAGCATCAGGTTTTCCTGATATCAGTCCTTCTGCAACCATGCGGAACTCTTCAGGATCGCCACCAAAAATACTTGCTATTACGGGCACTCCGGCTTTATCCTTTGCTTTTTCCAGTTCCGGCAAAAAAGCTTCATAGGAAGGATTTGGCAAACCCATGGCGTTCAGGTATCCACATTCAAGCTTCACCATACTTGGATTGCTATGTCCGTCCTTTGGTTGTGGTCCGATAGACTTTGTTACCACTGCACCTGCCCCTTCGCGAGCCATCCGGATAAGCGAAGCACCTGTAGTGCCCATGATGCCTGCAGCAAGTATTGTCGGATTCTTTAAGTGCAGACCTGTGATGTTCATCATGGAAAACCTCTTAAAAATTCTACATGCTCACTTGTTGATCCTGAGTTTGGAAACCGCTTCTTTCACGAGGTCTTTGCCGCCCATAGCTACCAGCTCCTTGCCAAGTCTGGAGGCATGGCTGCGGTGATCTTCAAGAGGGATTACCTCCTCGATACGGACCTGGCGGGTCCCATCAAGGGAAAGGACCTCTGCAAGTACTTTCACCTCATCATTGTTAATGAACTGTGAAAAGGAGCCTATAGGGGCTGTGCATCCCCCCTCCACATCTTTTATCACCATGCGTTCTATTTCAGTGGCAATACGGGTCTGAGTGTGATTAAGCTGAGAGGTAACTGTTGCCGCTTCCGAGCCGACGGGTGTCACAACAGCTATCGTTCCCTGGTTGGCAGAAGGGCAAAACCTTTCAGTGTCCAGACGTTCCACATCCAGTTCCCATTTCATACGCTGTAAACCCGCTTCTGCGAGCATGATCCCATCGTAATGGCCATCCTCAAGTTTTTTCATGCGGGTGTTGATATTACCCCTGAGGTCTTTTATGTGCAGATCGGGTCTGTATCTTAAAAGCTGAGCTCTCCGGCGCATGGAAGTGGTACCGATCACTGCACCTATTGGCAGATCATCCAGCTTTGCTCCGTCCCTTGTCAGCAGCACATCATGGGGCGAATCCCTCTCAAGGACAGCAGATGTTGTAAGTTCCTTTGGCCTGACAGTTGGCAGGTCTTTCATGGAATGCACCGCGATCTCTATGAACCCTTCCACCATTCTGTCATCCAGCTCACGCACAAAGGCACCGACACCTGCCACTTCATGCAGGGGCCGGTCAGTGAACCTGTCACCAGTGGTCTTTATGATCTTACGGCTTGTTTCAATACCTCTGTCTGCCAGCATCCTGGCAACGATGTCCGCCTGTGCAAGAGCAAGGGCACTGCCTCGTGTTCCTATTATCATGTTAGTGCAACCTTATTTAAGATTTGCTTGGTATGCAGCCAGCAGCCTTTCCAGGTCTTCTTCAGAATGTGCAGTACAGAGGAAATTCGTTTCGAACTGCGATGGAGGCAGGAATATCCCGCTTTCCAGCATCCTGAAGAAGAATTTAAGATAACCTTCCTTGTCGCATCTAAGGACTTCCTGATAGTTGCGGGGTCTGTTTCCAAAGAAAACCTTGAACATCGAGGATACACCACACACATTGTAGTTAAGACCCAGGTCTTCCACGATATCGGTGATGCCAGCACGCAGTTGGTCCCCGGTGGCATTTAGTTTCTTGTGCACGTTCTCTTTTTCCAGTATATCAAGAACAGTGATTCCCGCAGCTACGGATGTGGGGCTGCCGCTATATGTGCCAGCCTGGTATACGCCACCAGAGGGGGCTACCATTTCCATGATCTCCCGTTTTCCTCCGAACACTCCTATGGGCATGCCACCGCCTATGATCTTACCTAAGGTGGTCATATCCGGAGTGACCTCGTAGTATTCCTGGGCTCCACCCATAGCCATGCGGAATCCTGTGATCACTTCATCAAAAATGAGCACTACATCGTTCTCTTCTGTGATCTTGCGCACTTCCCGGAGGTAACCGTCATCCGGAAGTATCGGACCAACATTACCCATCACAGGCTCCAGTATGAAAGCTGCAATATCCTGTCCGTACTTTTCCATTACCTCTGCCAGTGCCTCTATATCGTTGAAAGGCACCTGTAATGTATTCCTTGTGAAGTCCTCAGGTACTCCCAGAGAGTCAGGTTTTCCCAGAGTGGTGGCACCTGAACCGGCTTTAACGAGCACTGCATCATGTGCGCCATGAAAACCGCCTTCTATCTTGATGAACTTGTTCCTGCCGGTAAAACCACGTGCAACACGCAGGGCGCTCATAGTAGCCTCAGTACCTGTGGAAACGAACCTTACCATATCTATACTTGGATATATCCCTGCTATCCTTTCCGCAAGCTTGATCTCCAGTTCCGTGGGAGTGCCGTACAACCAGCCCTTATCAAGCTGTTCGATGATCGCCTGCTTTATTTTTGGGTTGGCATGTCCCAGTATCTTTGGGCCGTATGCAAGGCAGAAATCTATGTACTCATTGCCATCAGCATCGGTTATCTTCGATCCAGAGGCAGATGATGTATAAAATGGAAAGGGTTTTATGGCCCTGACAGGACTGCTAACTCCACCTGGTATTAATTTCCGTGCTTTTTCATATAATTTCTCTGATCTTGCCAATTCCATTAACATCACCATTCTATTATTTTAACATCCTTGCAAGGTCCTTAGCAAAATAGGTCAGTATCATGTCTGCTCCTGCTCTTTTGATGGAAAGCAGGGATTCATACATGACCTTATTCTCATCCAGCCAGCCCAAACGTGCAGCAGCTTTCAGCATTGCGAACTCCCCGCTGACATTGTATGCAGCAGTGGGCATCTTGAACTCTGTCTTGATGCGATAGAGTACGTCGAGGTAAGGAAGGGCAGGTTTTACCATAATAACATCGGCCCCTTCCAATATATCCAGTTCTGCTTCCCTTATTGCTTCATCAGAATTTGCAGGGTCCATCTGGTAACTGGAACGGTCCCCAAACGAATATCCGGAATCAGCTGCTTCCCTGAAAGGTCCGTAAAAAGCAGAAGAATACTTCGCTGCATATGACATTATAGGCACATCACTGCAGTTACTTTTGTCAAGTGCATCTCTAATGGCAGTTATCATCCCATCCATCATTCCGGAAGGAGCTACCATATCTGCCCCGGCCAGCGCATGGCTTACTGCAGTTTTTCCAAGCAGGGGAAGTGTGGGATCGTTCAATATCTGTTCATGTTCCATATCAACTACACCACAATGGCCATGACTTGTATATTCGCACAGGCATACATCTGTTATAACATACATGTCCTTTCCAAGCTCGCTCTTTATCTCACGCACCGCCCGCTGTACTACATCATCCTGTCCCCATGCGCTGCTTCCTCTCTCATCTTTTGTGGAAGGTATCCCAAAGAGTATAACGGCGGGAATCCCCAGGTCTGCTGCTTCTTTAGCATCATCTGCTGCCATATCTACGGGAAGCCGGGAGATTCCCGGCATTGAGGACATTGCCAGTGGTGAATCGATATTTTCGTCCACGAACATGGGGTAGATAAGGTCATCGACCGAAAGTGAGGTCTCACGGACCATATCTCTTATCTTGCCGCTTCTTAGCCTTCTCATCCTAACCTGTGGGAACATTTGATCACTTCTGTTATTTGCATTTATTACTATTCTTTTCCGGGATCTTATCAATATTGAACAGCCTTGAGACCACATCCAGCAGCTCATCATCGTTCATTTCTGCAGCATTGCGCAGAACCTTTGTAGGCTCTGCCAATATCTTATTGACAATTGAATGTGTAAGGTCATCCAGCACTTTGTTCTCTATCTCACCAATGGTGTGGTAGGCGCGCAGTTTAGTTACTGCACGTTCTTTTTCCTGCTTTCTTACATTATACACACTGGCATAAATGGCAGAAACTATATGGTCGGCTTTCTGCTGCTTGTATTGTTTCAGAAGCAAGCACATCTCCTCATCAACTATTTTTTCTGCCTTCTTAGCTTCTTCCTTGCGTTGTGCAAGGTTCCTTTCGTTTATGATCCTTAGATTATCGATATTATAGAGTTTGACATGCCCTATCTCTGCAACACTAGATTCAATATCTCTCGGGTTGGCGATATCGATGAGAAGTAGGTCCCTTTCCCGGCCTTTCATGATCTCTTCTATCAAAGATCTTTTAAGTACATAGTGAGGTGCTGACGTGGCACTGATCACTACATCTGCCTTCCGTACATTTTCGGCCAGGTTCTCAAAACGCACTGCATGGCCTCCCATGCTATTGGCCAGATCTCGGGCTTTTTCAAAAGTGCGATTCGCTATATATATCAGGTCCATATCTCTATGGGCAAGCGCCCTGGTCACAAGAGTTCCCATCTCCCCGGTGCCTATCACGAGGATCATTTTTCCTTCCAGGCCACCAAGTACCATTTCAGCCAGATCGACTGCAGCTGAGCCAATTGATACCGCACCTCTGTTCACTTCTGTTTCCGTGCGGACGCGCTTACCTACCTGTATGGCTTTGCTGAAGGCCGTATCAAGCATTCTCCCGGTAGTACCTGTTTTTTTTGCTAGCAGGTACATATCTCTTATCTGGCCAAGGATCTGGTCTTCGCCGACTATCATGGATTCCAGTCCGCAAGCCAGCCGAAGCAGGTGTAAAAGTGACTCGTTGTGGTCCAGGAATTCGACCACCTGTAAGGGAAAGGCCATACTTTTTGCAAAATTGAACAGCACACTGCTACCTTTCGGGGAAACCACATATATCTCTATGCGGTTGCAGGTCTTCATTACCACACATTCGTGGACGAACTCATTGGAATAAAGGTTCCTGAGCACTTCTTCAAGGTCACCGTTCCAGGACCTTTCCATTTCTTCTATACTGGCTTTGGAATGGGTTATCACCATGCTGTTGATCTCGGTCAATGTGTACCTCCATCGTTACTAATGGGCGGCTCCATTTCTGAGATATGGGAGTGTGGTTCCATGATATCAATCTTTCTTATTGATTTGTTCCTGTACTATATCATATGCTCTCTTATACGCTTTTTCGTATGATCCAGCGATGTATTCCCAGACAATCGGATCTTCCAGTACTTTCCAGAGGATCGATCTGCGATGCTTTTGTTCTTTCACATGTTCCTTTAGATAGTTTCTGATATCGTTCTGCAGTATTATCATCTGCTCGTATTCGGGGGTAATGACCTTTTCGATTTTCTGACGGACATATCTTGAAAAGGCCGGACTTGCACCAGAGGTGGAAATACCTATTACAAGATCTCCTCTGTGGATCACAGCTGGTATCGTTATTTCCCCTATGGTGTCTACCTGATTTGTCAATATGTTCAGGGACCTTGCAATGGATGTGATCCTATCGTTTATTTGTCTGTTACTGGTTGCAGGGATCACAAGAAAAGCATCATCTACAAGCTCTTTGATATTGTTATCTGAAAGCGTGCCTGCATCCGTTCGTATCAGTGTTACAAGATCTTGATCATGGAGCTCACTTAGTCTGTGAGAGAAATTTCTGCTGACCACGATCGTATTTGCATATTCGCTGAACAATTCTGCCTTTCTCTCCCCTACGGAGCCTCCGCCAAAGATCACCACTGTTCTGTCGTGCAGGTCGACCATCAGCGGAAGAAATCGTTTGTTCTCTGGCATGTTATTCTCCTATTTGATACTGGGATCTATGATGTTACTAAAGTCTTATGCCAATCTTCTTAAATTCCTTCTCACTGAACATGACCTTATAGTCATCTATTCCTGTAAGTTTTGATATTTCTTCGGCAATGGCCAGGCAGTCATCACGGGAATACGAATGGACCATTGTGAAAATATTGTACGGCCAGCCAGGATGACGGGGGCGGGCATAACAATGTGTCACATCATCTATGGTTGCCATTATTCCACCCACATCTTCCACATCTTCATCGGGAACGTTCCAGACGCACATTGCATTAGCAGTAATACCGATGTCCCGATGTCCTATGGAGGCGCCGAATCTTCTTATTATGCCCAGCTCTTTCATCAAAGTGATCTGCTTAACGACTTCTTCCTCGGTTATGCCAAGCTGTTGTGAAATATCTTGGTAAGGTGATGAAGTGATGGGTATGCCTTCCTGTGTCAGGATAAGTATCTGTTTTTGAATATCTGTCATTTCCATAGTATCACTTTATCTTGAACTTGACCCCTATCTTGAACAGCTGGGTGGTTGGCAGGTCCATCATTGGACATTGGATCTCCTGCCTCAGTTCCTCAAGTATTTCCTGCAGGCGTTCGTTGCTGGATGCGGAGAGGGTGAACCATACATTATAATCTCCGGGACGCAGATAGTTGTGTGATACTTCAGGATAGGAGTTTATTAGTTCTGCGATCTGTTCTATCTTCTCTTCCGGGGCTTTCAAAGCAACAAGCGTACCTACACGACCGGTCTCTTTACTGTTTATAATAGGTCCTATACGCCTTACAGCTCCTTCGTCCAGAAGGCGTTGCATGCGTTTGATCACTTCGTCCTCAGAGATCCCTGTCTTATCTGCCAGTATCCTGAAAGGATGTGCATCAAGTGGGAAATCCAGTTGTACAAGATTGAGGAGTTTCTTATCTGTTTCATCTAGCAGGATCATGTGAGCCCTCGTTTTTAGGTATGTAAATACAGTATGGTTCTTCGGCGAGGTAGTCTCCAGTCGCTGCATAAGCTCGTGCCCTGCATCCGGAGCATACATTCTTGAATTCGCACCTGCCACATTTGCCTTTCAATTTTGAAGTATCTCTCAGGTCTTTGAATACCTGTGCATCAGTCCAGATTTCCCTGAAGGGCAGCTGCCTTATGTTACCTGCACGCACTGGCAGGTATCCGCAGGGATACACATCACCTGTACTGGAAACAAAGCAAAAACCTGTGCCTCCAAGACAACCTTTTGTCATTGCCTCGTATCCGTGAGTTTTGACCGAGACCTCAATACCCTCTTTCTTGGCACGCTGGCGCATTATACGGAAATAATGGGGTGCACATGTTGCCTTCAACTGGATAGGTGTTGTTTTTTGCTGTTCATAGAACCAGTTAAGGACACGCTCATACTCAACAGGCGGTATCTCTTCATTTTCCATTTCTTTACCCCTGCCTGTGGGTACAAGCAAAAATATATGTAAAGCCTCTGCGCCGATATCTTCTGCCATTCTGAGAATATGGGGTATCTCATCAACATTCCTTTTTGTAACAGTAGTATTTATTTGGAACTCTATGCCTGCTTTTTTAAGTGCTTCTATACCTCTCATGGAACCTTCAAAAGCACCCGGAACACAGCGAAAATCGTCATGTGAACTTGCAGTAGCCCCATCGAGACTTACGCTCACCCTTTTGATACCTGCTTCAAGAAGCTGCTTCGTGACCTCTTCGGTGACAAGTGTACCATTTGTGGCAAGCACAACCCTTAGCCCTTTTTCGGTACCATAACGTGCTAGTTCGTATACATCTCCTCTTACAAGAGGTTCACCACCGCTAAGGATCAAAATGGGATTGCCCATTTCCGCTATCTCATCGATGAAATGTTTCGCTTCCTTAGCGTCAAGCTCTCCTTCAGGTATCTGTGAAGTAGAGGCTCCTCTGCAGTGTTTACAAGAAAGGTTGCAGCCAGCGGTCAGTTCCCACGCAATTAATCTGGGAGGTTTGAAAGAAGGCTCAATATTTTGTTCCATATTGATCTCAAAGGTTACAGTTATTTTTGGTATTTACTATCATAAATTTAGTATTTACAGTAAATATTTGATATATTGTGTCAATCGGCTTAAATAGGATGTGTCTATACTCACTAACCCATATTAATAATTAGTTGTGTTGTTTAAAGATGCGGACGTGTAACTATGAAATATGGGCATTTGTTCACAGATGATCAGTATGCAATAAAGGTGGTAATGTGGAAGCTTTCGTTGTTGCCTTCTTTATAACCTGGATAGTTATACTTTTATATATCCTTCGCATGATTAGGACTTATTCCCATTTGCAACGTGAGATAAACATACTTAAGAAAGTGGGCAGGAATTGAGTTAGGTATGGAAAAACAGCAAAAAACCATTGCAGCTATCCTGTTCGTGACATTGGTTGCGGTAATTGGTCTGTGGGGGATTGATCTTTCCCAGGGTTACTCAATGGTATCCGAATTGACAAATGATCCCCAATCACATATAGGGGATGAGGTCAATACCATGGGCAACATAAAGAACGGGACTTTACAGGTAGCACCAGGCATTATTACTTTTTTGCTGGTAGATGTGGAGGATCATGTTTCTGAGATCCAGGTAGAGTATACCGGTGATCTGCCTGCAAACTTTGCTGAAGGGCAGGGCATAAGTCTGAGCGGGACCATGGTTTCTGCTCAGAAGATAGAAGCGCACCAGATAGTGATGGGATGCCCATCTAAATATACTGAGTAATGTTATTTGAATGGGTAAAGCAAGATAGCGGATATGGTCAAATTATGATGAGAGTCGAGGATTTTGAGGAGTACAGGCAGATCAATCTAGCACTTGCAGGTCTTATCCACAAGATGGATGGGTCTTCTCAGATGAAGAAGATGTTAAATCATGTGTGCAGTTCTGGTGGGAAAAAAATAAGACCTCTCATCCTGATGCTTTCCACAGAAGTATGTGGCGGAGATATGAATAAGAGCATCGATGCTGCACTGGCTATTGAGCTGATACACTCAGCTTCTCTTATCCACGATGATCTTCTTGATGGTGGCATCCTAAGAAGGGGAATGCCTTCGGCCCATGAGAAATATGGAGTTGCAGCGGCACTTCTTTGTGGTGATTTTCTCATCTCTAAGGCGATAACGCTCATCTCGTCATATGGGCATGATGCAGTCTATGAGTTCGGAAGTGCAGGAATGTACATGGCTGAAGGGGAAACGATAGATATAAAAAGTGTGAACGAGGAATTCAGGCAGAAGAACTATTTCGATTGCATTAATAAAAAAACAGCTTCCCTTTTTGCATCCAGTGCAGCGATAGGAGCATATATCGCAGGATGCAGTAAGGATGAGGCTTTGAGATTCCATGCATTCGGGGAGAATGTGGGCATAGCATACCAGGTAGTTGATGATCTTCTGGAGTTCCTTGAAGAACTTGAAGACAAGAAGTCCACACAAGAATCAGTTACATTGCCTCAAATATTCAATCGTGCTCTGGGACGTGAAGAGGCAGTAAAAAGGACCATTGCAGAGGTTCACAGATATGTGGGCTTTGCCAAAGACCTGCTGAGCACGTTCAGGCCATGCGCTGCAAGGGAAAAATTGCTGCAGATCACTGATTATATAACGGTTGACCTGCTCCCGGGCACGATATGAATCCTTCTATTAATTTCAATTTCAGGTGAACGGATGCGAGTATACGATAGATCGGTTATCAGAATAGATGCTGGTATCGAGAATGGAAAAGTAGTGCTTGAAAGTGAAGGGCCATTAAATCCTATTGCTAAACCAATTATCAGCAGGATCAATGGTATCTTTCAGGAAGAGAAGCCTATATGTGCCGATGAGCAGAACATTGTTTTTTCAACGTGGGTACCTCCTATACCGGGTGATGTGTTCAACAGGTTAATCAGTGCAGAAATAAGCTCGATACTCAAAAAAAGGGTTCCTGACCAGTTTTCCATTGGCGTGACTTCCAGGTGCCCTAATAATTGCATACACTGTGGAGCTGCTGATATTGTTACAAAGACCGAGCTTACCATTGAGCAGATCAACAGTACAGTATCGCAGGCGATTGAACTTGGTTCATACCATATTTCCATTGATGGTGGCGAGACCATGATGCGTAATGATCTCCCTGAAATGGTAAAGGCCGTGGACAAGAACAAAGCTATTGTTACCTGCTTTACTTCCGGTTTCAGGCTTACAGAAGAAAGGGCGAAGGATCTGAAGGCTGCAGGTCTTTATGCCACCCATATAAGTATTGATAGTCCCCGGGAAGAGGAACATGACCGGGTTCGAGGGCGTGAGGGGGCTTTTAAG
This sequence comes from Methanomethylovorans sp. PtaU1.Bin093, assembly GCF_002067275.1. GTDB lineage: Archaea > Halobacteriota > Methanosarcinia > Methanosarcinales > Methanosarcinaceae > Methanomethylovorans. The sequence goes on from NZ_MVQX01000013.1 coordinate 68,107, forward strand.
GACAGTCTACAGGGTATCAAGAGCACTTTGGGAGCTGGCATGTTAGCTGATATGTTCGTAGTTGTTTCACCTCATAATATTGATGAACTTGAGGATTTCTACGGGCTTGCTGAAAACCTGGGCATGCATGAATTGTCCATCTATGAGATCGTTGCAGTTGGGCGCTGGCTGGAACACGAGGATGAGGTAATTTCAGACTCAGACGTGAAGATGCTGGGAAGGTTCCAGAAGGAAAAGAACACAAAGCCAAGCGGTCCAAGGGTGACAGCTCTTCCATATTTCATGGGACCTGATCAGTTCGGTTGTTTCGCTGGCAGAAGATGGATGCATGTCACAGCGGGAGGAGATGTTCTTCCCTGTGCTTATACGCCTTTCTCTTTTGGGAACATAACGGAGGAAGGGCTGGATGCAATCTGGAAGCGGATGGGGCAACATGAAGCGTACAGGAAGAATGCAGATTTTTGCAGGATGCGGGACCAGAGATTCAGGCAAAAATACATTCATGTTATCCCCAAAGATGCCACTTTGCCATTAAGGCTTGATAGGCCTTAAAAGAAAAAGGATGTTATCCTTTATATTGGGATATCATCCTCTGATACCCTTTTCACTTGAATACCGCAAATCATTCATAATTCTAATTATATAATATTCACGTCGGGGAGGGCTCATGAAACCGAATACTTTATATTCAAAGTTATAATTACAGTGGGTATCTTATCACATTAAACGAATTAGTAATCACCTTTGCATGAGGATTATGCATGGCCAAAGATAAAATCTTATCAGAAATCAAACAAGCAGAAACCAATGCGCGGGATATGGTGGAAGACGCCATTAAGGAGAAGAATGATCGCATTTCCAAAGCCCGTGTTGAGGCCAGAGAGATAATAAAACAGGCTGAGGTGGATGCTCATAAGTCGGCTCAGAGCACTCTCAGATCTGCAGAACATGAGCTTGCTTCCGAAAAGCAAAAAATTGTCGAACAAGGTAAAGAGGAAGCAAACATTATTGCTAAGGATGCAAAGGCGAAAGTCGATAGGGCAGTAGAGAATCTCATTAAAGAATTTGAGAGGGCGGTCCATGCTTAAGCCAAGACAAATGAGTCGTGCTTTAATAGTAGGCCACAAAGCTCTCCTTGAAGAAACTATCGATGCTCTTCACAAGGTAAACCTATTTCAGATAGAGGATTATATTGAGGACGATTCTGGCCTTAAGATCGGCAAGCCATTTGGTGATGTAGATTATGTTTCAAAGACGTTGATCAAGATCAGGTCAATAGCCAGTTTTTTGGAAGTTAAGAACGAATCTATCGGAAAACAAAAAGTTGTGGCTCTTTCTGATAATCTGGATTCGACTCTTGAACTACTGGACAAGGAAGTGTCCACAAGTATCGATAGGAAGAATGCACTGGAGACCCGTGTTAAGGAGATCGAATCCATAAAAAAAGACTTGTTGCCCTTTGTAGATATTCCTCTTGATCTTGACCTGTACCATGGGTATGAAAGTCTGGCCGTATTTCCCGGTGTTGCAAAGGGGAATATTGAGAATGAGATATCCGGCATAACGGGGTCGTACGAGTTGTTCTCGGATCCTAAATCAGGAACTATCGTGCTTTTCGTGCCCAAAAGGTATGCAGAAGATGTTTCTAAAGCTCTTTCTGATCTTGAGTACCGGGAACTTAAAGTCCCTGATCAGAACGGTATGCCTGCAGGAATCATTTCAATGATCGATGCAGAAAGGACAGACCTTCTCAAGCAGATAGAAGCTGTAGATACAGATATCACAGCACTTAAGGATAAATATAAGGATTTCATCCTGGCAAGCAATGAGCTGCTTTCCATAGAAACCGATAAATCCGAAGCTCCCCTGCATATTGCAACCTCTGAAAGCGCTTTCATCATTGAGGGATGGGTTCCTTCAGATAGTTACAATAAGCTTGAAAGAGCTATTTCCAAAGCAACCCAGGATCGTGTGTTCGTAACACAGCAGGAAATAGAGCATAAGCAGGAACCAATAGTTCCCGTAGAGTATGACAACCCCAAGATCGTCAGGCCTTTGCAGGAGATCATGAATCTGTATGCACGTCCCAGATACAAGGAGATAGACCCTACAAGCCTTATATTCATCACTTTTCCGCTGTTCTATGGAATGATCCTTGGTGATATTGGCTATGCTTTAATTCTTATGGCACTTGCTTTCTTTATCAAGAAAAAAGTAAGATCTGATGCAGTAAAGCCTCTTATGGATATACTTATCTATTGTCAGATATCTACTTTGATCTTTGGTGTCCTTTATGGAGAGTTCTTCGGGTTCCCGCTGGCAGGTATCGCATCTCATGGAGAGGTAGTTGCTGGTTTAATTCCAGGTTTTAATACCATCGATCTTTTTGCCTCCCCCATAGGCGGAGAGATGGTCACATATCCAATACACAGGACGCACCTCGTTATGACATTAATCGTGCTGACTGTATTGATCGGCGTGATCCATATTAACTTTGGTTACATCCTAGGATTCATAAACGAGAACAAGAAACATGGTTTTTCTGCAGCGCTCTTTGAGAAAGGAAGCTGGATGATAATTGAAGTTGGAATACTTCTGACAGTTCTCGGTTATATAGCAGTTTTACCTACAATAATGCTATACGCAGGTGTGATCGTATTTCTAGCAGGTTTTGTGATGCTGCTTAAGGGCGAAGGCATCAAAGGGCCTGTAGAATTACCTTCTTTACTAAGCAACTCTTTATCCTACACTCGTTTGATAGCTGTAGGATTATCTTCTATCTATATTGCATCTACTGTCAATATGATCGCATTCGAGATGATCTGGCCTGAGAAATTCGGCCCTATGACAGTATTTGCAATACTTGTATTCATATTCGGGCATGCTTTAAACACTGTCCTGAGTATTATTGCCCCCGGACTGCACGCTTTGAGGTTGCAGTACGTAGAGTTCTTCGGAAAGTTCTACGAGGGTGGCGGACGTAAATATGATCCATTTGGATATATAAGAAAATACACGGAGGAATAATTAAATGGCAGTAGAAACAGCAGCAGCAGTAATGGACCCAGCAGGGTTGAAGGCAATTGGTGCAGGACTTGCAGTAGGACTAACCGGAATAGGATCAGGTCTTGCAGAAAAGGATATTGGTAGTGCAGCAGTGGGTGCGATGGCAGAGAACGAGGCTCTCTTTGGTAAAGGTCTTATATTGACCGTTATCCCAGAAACCATCGTTATCTTTGGTCTGGTAGTTGCACTGCTGATCAGCTAAGCCGATTTAAGAGCATATTTGCTCTTAAATTTTTAAAAGGTGTTGAGCATGGGACTTGAAACTGTTGTTAAAGATATCATGGATGCTGCTAATGCTGAAGTGTCCAGAATAAAAGCTGAAACAGATTCAGAAGTTTTACAGATTGTCGTAGACGCTAAAGACGAAGCTAAGCGCATTATGGGCGAAAGTCTTGCTAAAGCCGAAGATGATATCAAAATGATGAAGCAGCAAGAGATATCCAGTGCCAATCTTGAAGTGAAACGCACTTTGCTCAATGCACGCAAGGGAATACTCGAAGAAGTGTATGACCGTGCCTTTGAAGCAATATCTTCATTACCTGAGGCCAAGGACAAAGAACTGTTAACAGTTATCCTTAAAAACAATGAAGCCAATGGTAAGAGAATTTATTCCAATGCAAAATCGGAAAAACTTGTACGGGAATTGTCTTCACTGGAATATGCTGGTAACATTAACTGTGCAGGCGGCGTGGTCATCGAGAACGAAGATGGAACTATCCGTCTTGATTATACTTATGATGTGATCCTGAAAAGCGTGAATGAGCAGTTTTTGAAACAGACATCTGACATCTTATTCGGGTGATCCTTAAATGCGGTTGTTGCAGAGATTGAAGCGGGGAATGAGTACCCAGAAATCACGGCCTCAAGGGAATTCCAACTATGCATATACCACGGCACGTGTCCGTGCAATGAAAAGCAAGTTACTTCCCAAGGAAACATACCCTAGGCTCATAAATATGCAGATCGATGAGATCACCAGATTTGTCGGAGAGCTGGAATATAAAGAGGATGTTGATTATCTTGCAAGGTTTTATGAGGGTGTTGACCTCATCGAACATGCATTGAACAGGAATCTTGCTGTGACCTTCACCAAACTTATCAGTATTTCTGAAGGTGAACTTAATTTCCTTATCTCCGAATATTTAAAGAAATATGATATATGGAACATCAAGACAATCCTTCGTGGAAAATATTGTGGTGCATCAACCGATGAGATTCTTGAAGCAGTTGTTGCAGCAGGTCGCCTTACTTATACTTTTACTTCGGAATTGGCTGCAAAGCCCACTTATGAGGATGTCATCGCATCTCTGTCGACAAGTGAATATGCATCTATTCTGAAGGATTATGATGGTACGAACCTGTCGGTGATAGAGAACCGCCTTGATAAGAAGTATTATCAAGACCTATTCACAGCCATCGGGGACCCAAAATCCAAAGACAGAAAACTTTTCAGTAAATTCATCAGAACTGACATCGACATGAAGAACCTGATCACATTGTTCAGGCTTAAAAAATACAAGGTCAATGATCCGGAAACGGCAGATCTGATCCTAGATGGCGGACTCAGACTGAAATATAAGGAAGTCGAGAAAATGATGCCTCTTGCCTTTGAAGATTTCCTTACGGAACTGGAGAATACCTCGTACTGGGAAGAATTATCTGACTGTTGTGGGCCCAACATGGATTCTCTTACAGATGTAGAAACAAAGCTAAAGAAACTTAGGCTGAAAACAGCAGCAAGCTTTTCTCATGTATATCCTCTTTCAATCGTACCTATCATGGATTACATCCTGAGTAAGGAGAATGAGGTTAACAACCTGCGTATAATCATTCGTGGGAAGGCAGTTGGTCTAAGTGATGAAGAAATAAAGAGTCAGTTGGTGATCTGATGGAGCTTGCAGTGGTAGGTAGCAGCGAGTTTGTCACTGGATTCAGACTGGCTGGAATTAAGAAGATCTTTGAAGTTAATAACCATGTAGAACTTGAACCTACTGTAAAAAAGGTGCTAGAGGATAGGGATATCGGAATACTTGTGTTACATGGAGATGACCTGTCCAAACTACCGGAGATGTTGAGGAACACGATCAATGAATCTGTTGAACCGACTGTTGTTACTCTGGGAGGTAGTGGTCAAAGTTCGAATTTAAGGGAAAAGATAAAACAATCGGTAGGTGTAGATCTGTGGAAATAAAAGGTGAAATTTATCGTGTGGCTGGACCAGTCGTTACTATTATCGGTATCAAGCCAAAGATGTATGATGTGGTCAAGGTTGGTCACGAAGGATTGATGGGCGAGGTCATCAGGATCGAAGGTGACAAGGCCACAGTTCAGGTATACGAGGATACATCTGGCATCAAGCCGGGTGAGCCTGTGGAGAATACTGGTATGTCCCTTTCAGTGGAACTCGGTCCTGGTCTGCTTGAAAGTATTTATGATGGTATTCAGAGACCTTTAAAGGTTCTCCAGGAGAAAATGGGAGATTTCATTCAGAGGGGTGTAACTGCCAACGGACTTGACAGGGACAAGAAATGGGATTTCAAACCAGTTGTCAGTATAGGGGATAAGGTAAAAGGTGGAGAAGTTATCGGTCTTGTACAGGAAACCGAGAACATCGAGCACAAGATCATGGTCCCTCCCAAAGTATCAGGTACAGTGTCTGAAATAAAAAGCGGTAAGTTCACTGTTGATGAGACTATTTGTGTTCTTGCAGACGGCACTGAACTGCAGATGATGCAGAAGTGGCCTGTCAGAGCACCAAGGCCAGTAAGCAAGAAGCTCTTACCTAAGACTCCCCTTATCACAGGTCAGAGAATTCTCGACGGACTTTTCCCGGTTGCAAAAGGCGGTACTGCTGCGATCCCAGGACCATTCGGTTCAGGAAAGACAGTTACTCAGCAACAGCTTGCTAAGTGGAGTGATACGGACATTGTGGTCTACATAGGTTGCGGAGAGCGTGGGAACGAGATGGCTGATGTACTTAATGAGTTCCCTGAACTGCAGGACCCTAAGACCGGCCGTCCGCTGATGGAGCGTACTGTGCTCATCGCAAATACTTCGAACATGCCGGTGGCTGCCCGTGAGGCATCTGTGTATACTGGTATCACCATTGCTGAATACTACCGTGACATGGGATATGATGTGTCCCTTATGGCAGACTCCTCTTCCAGATGGGCAGAGGCTATGAGAGAAATTTCCTCAAGGCTTGAAGAAATGCCTGGTGAGGAAGGTTATCCTGCGTATCTGTCAGCAAGGCTATCTGAATTCTATGAAAGGGCAGGTTATGTGAAATCCCTTGCAGGAGTAAATGGTTCCATTACAGTTATCGGTGCAGTTTCCCCACCTGGTGGCGACTTCTCCGAACCGGTCACACAGAACACTTTACGTATCGTGAAGGTTTTCTGGGCTCTTGATGCTAAGCTTGCACAAAGAAGGCACTTCCCATCCATTAACTGGCTGACAAGTTACAGTCTTTACAGCAACTCACTATCAGGATGGTTCGCTGAAAATGTAGCTCCAGACTGGACCGCTCTCAGAGATAATGCAATGGACCTGTTGCAGCGCGAATCCGAGCTGCAGGAAATTGTGCAGCTCGTGGGTTCGGATGCTCTTCCTGAGGACCAGCAGCTGGTCCTGGAAATATGCCGCATGATCCGTGAATACTTCCTGCAGCAGAATGCATACCATCCTGTGGACACTTACTGTTCATTCGATAAGCAGTACAAGTTGCTGAAGGCAATTTCAAAGTACAGTGACATGGCAACAACTGCTCTTACGGCAGGTGTTCCAATGAAGGATATTCTGTCCCTTCAGTCCAAGGACGAACTAGCAAAGGTCAAATTCGAAGAAGACTTCGACAAAGCACTTGATGCGGTCCTGAAAAAGATGGATTCTGAGTTCGCAGATCTCGGAGGCAATTAAAATGACCAAGGAATATAAGACTATAGTAGAGATATCAGGTCCTCTCATATTCATCGAGAAAACCGAACCAGTGGGTTACGGTGAACTTGTGAATATCAACCTGCCGGATGGCAGCACCAAAAGAGGTCAGGTACTCGATACATCAGCTGACATAGTAGCTGTACAGGTCTTCGAAGGTACCGGCGGACTTAATGAGGAATCAGGGGTTGTATTTACCGGCGAGACCATTAAGCTGCCTGTTTCAAAGGACATGCTGGGTCGTATCCTTTCAGGCTCCGGTGAGCCTCTTGATGGCGGGCCTCGCATAGTTCCGGAAGACAGGATAGATGTGAACGGTGCTTCAATGAACCCGTATTCAAGGATGCCCCCCGAGGAGTTCATCCAGACGGGTATCTCCACGATCGATGGAACTAACACGCTCGTAAGAGGCCAGAAACTGCCTATCTTCTCAGGTTCCGGTCTTCCGCACAACGAGATCGCTCTGCAGATCGCAAGACAGGCAAAGGTGCCAGGCTCAGAAGAAGCTTTTGCAGTAGTGTTTGCTGCAATGGGCATTACCAACGAGGAAGCGCAGTACTTCATGGAGGATTTCGAAAAGACCGGTGCACTGGAAAGAGCAGTGGTGTTCCTGAACCTTGCAGATGACCCTGCGGTCGAGCGTATCATTACTCCAAGGATGGCTCTTACAGCAGCTGAGTATCTTGCATATCAACATGATATGCACGTGCTTGTTATCCTCACGGACATCACCAACTATTGTGAGGCATTGCGTCAGATGGGTGCAGCCCGTGAAGAAGTGCCTGGACGTAGAGGTTATCCTGGTTACATGTACACCGATCTGGCATCCCTCTATGAGCGTGCAGGTGTCATAAAAGGCACGAAAGGGTCTGTCACACAGTTCTCAATTCTTACAATGCCCGGTGACGATATTACTCACCCCATTCCTGACCTTTCCGGTTACATCACCGAAGGTCAGATAGTGGTTTCAAGAGAATTGCACAGAAAAGGTATCTACCCCCCTATCAATGTGCTGCCCTCTCTGTCCCGTCTTATGAACTCCGGTATCGGTGCAGGTAAGACCAGGGATGATCACAAGGCAGTTTCAGACCAGATGTATGCAGCATACGCAGAAGGTCGTGATCTGAGAGGTCTGGTGGCTATCGTAGGTAAGGAAGCATTGTCTGAGAGGGACCAGAGGATCCTTGAATTCGCAGATCTTTTCGAGGACAGATTCGTGCGTCAGGGAAGGAACGAGGACAGATCAATCGAAGATACTCTGAACGTTGCATGGTCTATTCTTTCAGAGCTTCCTGAAGCGCTGCTCACAAGAGTAGACAACAAGTTCATAGACAAGTACCATCCCGCTCACAAGAAGAGCAACTAAAGGGAACTTGGTGAAAGAACATGGGCGCAAAGGATATTAAACCAACGCGGTCCGAGCTTATAGAGCTCAAAAAGAAGATCAAGCTATCTCAGAGTGGTCACAAGCTGCTCAAAATGAAGAGGGACGGTTTGATCCTTGAGTTCTTCGATATCTTGAGCAAAGCAAAGGATGTCAGGTCTGAGCTGGACAAAGCCTATGAGGTGGCCAATAAGAAGATAGGTCTCGCAAATGCTGTTGACGGTATAATTACCGTCAAATCCACAGCTTTCGCCCTGCAGAACATTCCCCAGATCGAACTTGAAAGCCGGAACATAATGGGTGTCGTGGTCCCTAAGATCGAGTCTTCCAGTGTGCGTAAATCCATAGAGGAACGCGGCTATGGTATATTGGGAACCAGTTCCTATACCGATGAAGCCGCAGATGCCTATGAGAAACTGGTGGAGAACATCATCGTTGCAGCAGAGATCGAAACCACTATGAAGAAACTGCTCGATGATATAGAAAAGACCAAGCGCCGTGTAAATGCTCTTGAGTTCAAGGTAATTCCTGAACTGCAGGAATCTATGGACTTCATAAGACTACGTCTTGAAGAGATGGAAAGAGAGAACACTTTCAGGCTCAAGAAGATCAAAGGATAAGATTCTCATATATGGGATCTGGAAAATCTGAAGATGATCGGCCCAACTTGGTCGATCGTTTTTTTACAGAACTTGGGAAACCCCATAACCGGGCACGGATTTTAAGGTGGGCCTGGTTCATCTCACTGTTTATATTGGTTATGGGTTATATCCTCATATTTTTACATCTCACGGGCAGACTAGATCTTCGATGATAATTTTCCTACTTTTTCATAGATCTTAATTTTTCTAATACGTTCTGAGCATGGTCTTTTGTCTTTACATTATCCCAGATGTTCGTAATATTACCTTCCGTGTCAATGAGGAATGTTGTTCTTACAGTACCCATGGATTCCTTACCCATGAACTTTTTCAGGCGCCATACATCATACAGCTTATGCACAGTGATTTCCATGTCAGAGAGCAATGTGATTGTAAGTTCTTTTTTCTCAATGAACTTCTGATGCGATGCCATACTGTCCCGGCTCACGCCTAGGATCATTGCCCCTTCATCTTCAAATGCGGCTTTAAGGGAAGTGAAGTCTTGAGCCTCCTTAGTACATCCTGCTGTATTGTCGCGGGGATAAAAATACAGTACGATCCATTTTCCCTTAAGGTCTTTCAGACATATCTCTTTTCCATCTTGGTCGGGCAGACAGAACAAAGGAGCTTGTTGGCCTTCTGACAGCGAGTTCTCAGACATTGTATCTTCCATTGTATATGGTCTTATTTTATTTATAATTAGGAACTGATCATGGATTTTCCAATGAGTATTTATCCAAGCAGGTATAGTTTATTCCGTTTATCACTATATGACGATACATATACAGCCTTTTTGGCTTAGAGGGTAGAAAATGGTATCAAAAGTACTGCCTTTCACAAAAGAAACGATCTCGGAGATAGTTGCACAATACCCCACGCCTTTCCACCTGTATGATGAGCAAGGGATTCGGGAGAACGCCCGCAGGCTCAAGGAAGCCTTCGGCATATTGGAGGGATTCCAGGAATTCTTTGCTGTGAAAGCTCTTCCAAACCCCTATATCATGAAGATCCTCAAGAAAGAGGGTTTTGGGGCCGATTGCAGTTCTTTGCCGGAGTTATTGCTTGCAGAGAAGACCGGGATCATGGGAGAACACATCATGTTCAGTTCCAATGATACTCCGGCAGAGGAGTTCAGAAAGGCAAAGGAACTGGGTGCCATAATAAACCTCGATGATATCAGCCACATCAAATTCCTGGAAGATGAGGCAGGTCTGCCGGAGCTCGTATGCTGCAGGTATAATCCGGGCCCTCTTAAGGAAGGCAATGCAATAATCGGCACACCGGAGGAAGCCAAGTATGGCTTTACCCGTGAGCAGCTCTTTGAGGGCTACAGGTACATGAGGGATAAAGGTGTGAAGAGGTTTGGTCTGCATACCATGGTGGCATCCAACGAGTTGAACCCACAGTACTTTGTAGAAACCGCAAAGATACTCTTTGAACTCATAGCTGATATTTCCAGGGAGCTTTGCATAAGGTTCGAGTTCGTGAACCTGGGAGGAGGTATTGGCATACCATACCGTCCCGAGCAGGAGCCTGTGCCTTATGATGTCATTGCAAGAGGTGTCAGGGAGGAGTATGCAAAGATCATTGAGGCGAGCGGTTTGGCTCCTCTTAAGATATATCTTGAATGCGGGCGTGTAATTACCGGACCTTATGGCTACCTTATCACAACAGTCAGGCATCTGAAGCACATCTATAAAGACTATGTAGGTACTGATGCTTCCATGGCAAATCTCATGAGGCCGGGGATATATGGTGCATATCATCATATCACCGTTCTTGGTAAGGAGAACGAGGAGCCACGGTTCAAGTACGATGTCACGGGTTCTCTGTGTGAGAACAATGACAAGTTTGCCATCGACAGGATGCTTCCGCAAGTGAAGCGCGGTGATATCCTGGTCATCCATGACACCGGAGCTCATGGTTATGCTATGGGTTTCAACTACAATGGTAAACTCCGGTCCGCAGAGATCCTGTTAAGACAAGATGGCAGCTTCGTGCAGATCCGCAGGGCTGAAACTGTGGATGACTATTTTGCGACGCTGGATATGGATAGTATAAATAGTTTTAGTTAAACTGCAGTTTATGCTGGATATGAATTTCCAGCACTTTTATATCTTCCATTCTGTATCTTCTGCCAAAGATCACACATCTCTGAGGTTGAAAGTATAATGAGCATCTTTACTAACCCTCATGCAGCATGCTTATGTTTTTGATCGGTGACATCTGCCAGAATAAATAAATATCTTCTTTTCCTTTCACTGAGGTGAGTCTTATATACAGGGCCACTAAAAAAGATCCTGGAACTGCTCATTTACATAAGTATATTTCAAAGGGTTCTTTTTATGAGAATATTGATACTTGTTTGCGGGGAAGGTCTTGGGCATACAAGCCGTTGCATCGCCATTGCCAAAGAGCTTGTAGCTGCAGGGCATGTAGTTCATTTTGGTGCGTATGGATATTCCCAGGAGCTGATCGAAAGAAAAGGATATATGGTCAGTACCATTCCTTCAGAGATCACTCTCGTGGGTGAGGCTGGAAAACTTGATCTAAAAGCTTCTATCTTTGAAACAGTGAAAAAAGGTAGATTTAGGGGTATTCTGCTCCTTAAAGATCTCATCAGAAGCCTCAAGCCTGATGTTGTGCTATCTGATAGCTATTTTACCGGGATACTGGCTTCAAAATCTATACATGTACCATCTTATATCCTGCTGAACCAGTCCAATATGGAAGAATTCTTTATTAACAAAGGTGTTTCCGGCAGACTTCTTGGCGAACTGGTAAAGCAATTCTATCAGGGGGTTTTCAGGATCGTTGATGGTATGATCATTCCGGATTATCCCATGCCCTATACTATATGCAGAAAAAATATAAGTTTTGATAATAAGTTGATGAAAAAAGTTTTTTATAGCGGTCCTGCTGTGGGCAAGTCCTCTGAGGATGTTGAGCCTGCACAGGTGCAACATCCGCATGTGCTTTCAACAATAGGTGGTTTTGGTTACAGGGAACCCCTTTTTCAAAAAGTCATCAATGCAGCTGAGATGGATCCCAGGATCCACTATACTTTGCTTGCAGGTCCGAGCGTGGACCCTGCTAAATTTACGCAATTACCCCCTAATGTACGTATACTGAAGTTCATCAGTGATCAGTTCCCATATATTAAAAGTTCTCAGGTCATTATTGCTCCGGGAGGTCACAGCACTTTGATGGAAACCCTGAGCTTTGGTATTCCTGTGCTCTCCTTTCCTGACAAGGACCATACAGAGCAGCAGAACAATGCCTCAGTAATAGCGGAAAACGAACTGGGGTACTGTCTTGATTATTCTGCTTCTCCTGATGAAATACTCATGTATATCAAAGATATAGTGTACAATGGGAAATTTGTAGAGAAGGCACGATTTATGCGACAGTTGTCAGAACAGCTGAATGGCGCAAAGGCTATCTGTAAATTGCTGGAGTCTTGTGCTGTATCCCTTGATCATGGTCCGAAAAGAAGGTCATGGATCCCTGCACCTCTCAGAAGAACAAAGAACTGGGACCGTAAGCTTCGAACTGGCTTTTCGCAGAGCGATGAAAAGTCTGACTGATCCATTTACTGGTCTTAGCAATTTTTCATTTTTCTTGTTAATCTCTCAGGCTGCTCAGCATGAGGCATACTTCAGGTTTTAATCTGTAATATGTGTACCTGGAACTTTTATAGGAATCAACAACCCCATTCTCTTTCATTATACCCAGGTGGTGAGAAACAAGGTTCTGCTTTTCCCCTAACACATAAACTAATGCTGCAACACAGTAATCTTGTTTCATAAGGTGATAAGCGATCTTCAATCTGATGGGACTGCTTAGTACTTTGAATACATTACATAGTTCATTGATCTCATTTTCATCTATGCTTGCTTCACTTTCCAATTCATGCTCCCATTCTTTCTTGAGGTTTTTGTCAACAGGGCAACATTTCATAATATTGTAGAGAAAACCGAATTCTATATAAGCGTTCATATCAACATGTTTTGATATCGAAGTTGTATTGTTATATCTGCAGATTACATAATAAATGTTGGAGATTTTTAGTTTCACTTGAAATCCTGAGCAAAATATAACCAAATGTTCATCAGAAAAAGGAGGCTTAGATATGGTAACAGAAGCATGCATTACCAAAGAGCCCAAAGGTCTCGGTTTTTTTGAAAAGTATCTTACTATATGGGTAGTTCTTTGTATCATTGCAGGTATACTACTTGGGAGATTTGCTCCTGGTGTAGCTTTATATCTGGACAGCCTGTCCATCTATGTCGGTGAAGCGCCTGTAGTTTCGATACCTATAGCCATCTGTTTGTTCTTCATGATGTATCCCATCATGGTGAAGATCGATTTTGGAGAGGTGCTTAAAGCCGGGAAGCACTTCAAACCCGTGGGTCTTACTCTGTTCATCAACTGGGCAATAAAGCCTTTTACGATGTATATCATCTCAGTCTTTTTCCTGGGCACGCTTTTTTTGGGTTTTATCGGGCCGGAGGCAACAGACCTTGTTAAAATGCCTTTTGGTCTTGATCTGCCAGTAGGCGCAACCTATGGTGAAGGTACTGTAGTGATGGCGGATGGTGTGAAAATGCTTGAAATACCTCTGTGGCGCAGTTATCTGGCAGGTTGTATCCTTCTGGGTATCGCTCCGTGTACTGCCATGGTGCTAGTATGGGGTTTTCTTGCGAGGGGCAATGATGCTCACACTCTTGTGATGGTAGCGATCAATTCTCTTACAATGCTGTTCCTATACGGTCCCTTGGGAGGCTTCCTGCTTGGAGTGGGAAAACTTCCGGTGCCGTGGCAGGCATTGGTTCTTTCCATAGGTGTATATGTAGCTCTGCCACTTGCAGCTGGCTATATCTCCAGAAAAATCATCATACGGAGCAAAGGCGAAGCATGGTTCAACACAAGTTTTGTTCACCTTCTTACCCCTGTGACCATCATAGCTCTGTTGATCACACTCATCCTGTTGTTCAGCTTCAAGGGAGAGACCATTCTCGTACAACCGCTTACCATCCTCTGGATAGCTATTCCGCTGTTCATCCAGACGACATTCATCTTTCTGCTGGGATATGTGCTCTCCAAGGGTCTGCATCTGAGCTACGAAGATGCTGCTCCTTCGGCTATGATCGGAGCATCAAATCATTTTGAGGTCGCAATTGCAACCGCAACGATCCTATTCGGTCTTTCATCAGGTGCTGCGCTTGCAACTGTAGTGGGTGTGCTTATAGAAGTGCCTGTGATGTTGATGCTGGTAAAGATATGCCTGAGGACAAAAGGTTGGTTTGCTACCTGATACCGACCTTTTTTAAACTTACTTTACTGTTAGGGCCCTTTGAAAATAGAACTCATTTCTAGGATAAATAGAACTTATTTTCTCTATCTTAGTACCAATCCATATTCCCCCTTCAAATGTACATCACAAAACAAGTTTATTTTTCATTTTACTCTCAATTATTGTCTTATTTCTCTTTTAGTAGTACATTCATCCTCTATTTATTTAGACTTAGATATTTAAAAAAACAGTAACATTAGCCTGTATATCAATAGGTAGCCATTAAAGGATTCTTAATACTTTATTCGCGTATTAGAGTTAAATAGATCCTGATTTGCGTAATTAATCAATTATTAAGATGTACTTTTTATGGGGGAGGTTTTATTGACTGCTTACAGCTAAAAATAGCCTCAGTAAATCCTCCATTTGAATGTTATTTCAAAAGGACCCTATTTACTGTCTAAAAAGCAAGGAATGGAACATTATCTTGAAGCACATGCAATTATAGTGATAAGAATACTAATGAAAAATGAGATCTTCCCGATACTTTAAAAAAGGGAAGGTAATAATTGCCTTTTTGCAAGGCATCAATCCTTATTTTTCAGTTTTGCGAAGGCTTTTCATCCTTTCAAGTTCCGCTTCAAGTTCCTGGATCTTTGTTTCGGCAATCCTGTCCTCCAGGTTCGCGAGCTCTTTGTCGGCTTTCAGGACAGTAGCCCGGATCTTTTCGACAATGTTCTTTTCCAGGTCAAGCCTCTGTTTTTTTGTTTCTTTGACCAGGTCTTCCACCAGCATCTTTCCCTCCTCTTTGCTCAGGGCACCGGTATCAACCTTTTCCTTAACGAACTCTCTTATTCTCTCTTCAGACAATGCTGCCAATCCTGCACCTATGAGGGCAGCTGCACCAAGGATACCAACTTTTGTTATTTTATCCATGTATGAAACCCCTTCTATATTTCAGAAAAACTCAGGTTCACTGTTCAGGCCATGCCAGAACTACACCGTCATAAATGGAAACGTATCCATATAGGACAAATCTGTAACCATTTTAGTAACTCAAGTTTGTATTTCCATTTAGATAAGAATAGGTTTAATTCTCATATAAATATAATGGAATGTTTAGAAGCAAAACGATCCTTAGTTATATTACGTTTCAATTTTGTCCATTGTTCAAGGAAGAGCAAATTCAAATAATATAATAAGTCTAATGAGTAAATAGTCCTCTCTATGCAACCATTTAGATATCTTTATTAAAACTCTGTTAGAAACATTCAATTACTATGAATTACATCACAGGGATAGCCATGCCAAATAAAAGGAAAAATTCTATTGACATTCCTATTGTTGTCGCTCTTGTATTGCTTACGGACCTATTCATATTAATACCGGAGCTGGCATCCACTCCTATCCGTACGGTGCTGGGTCTGCCTATGGTGCTATTCCTGCCAGGATATGCTTTAATAGCCGCTCTTTTTCCGGCAAAGGATGATCTCGATGGCATTGAACGTCTCGCGCTGGGTTTCGGTCTGAGTATTGCCGTAGTACCGCTGATAGGTCTTGGGCTAAACTACACACCCTGGGGTATAAGGCTTATTCCAATATTGATCTCTTTATCGGTCTTTACTCTCTTTATGTGTGCAGTTGCTGTTTACAGGAGAGCTCATCTTCCTTCGGACAAGGCATTTTCAGTGTCTTCAGGTGAGGTGTATGGATCTTTAAAAGCCCCTCTGAGCGAGCAACCAGAATCCCGGTTGGACCGTATTCTTACTATCATTCTTGTGATCTCGGTACTGGCATCAGTGGTGGCACTTACATATGTTGTAATTACTCCTAAACAGGGTGAAAAGTTCACCGAATTCTATATACTTGGTATGGATGGCAAGGCGGACAATTATACAACTCAGTATACTATGGGCGATAATGGCGAGGTGATCATAGGTGTGGTCAATCACGAATATGAGCGTGTTAAATATACAATGGATATCAGGCTAAACAATGATTCGCTTTCAATTCCATCCAATGTGCAGAGTTTTACTCTGGAACACAATGCTACTTGGGAGAGGCCAGTGGCTTTCACCCCAAATTCTGTTGGAGATAACATGAAATTAGAGTTCCTGCTCTTCAAGAACGATGACCTAACTGTTCCTTATAGGGACCTTCATCTATGGGTCAATGTAACGCGAGGGGTATAATGCAGCCTAATGACGATAACTTTAATGGAGAACGGCAGGATCTTGGATCCTCCAATCTGGCCACCAGGTCGGTACGCCCTGTTCTGGCTACTATCTTACTCATAGCGTTTGCAGAACTCCTCATGTTCTCAGGAATGCGACGGGAAGCGATCATACTTCATACTTTTGTTCTTATCGCTGTATCTATAAGCACCGTAAGTCAAAAGGATAAATATGTGGCGTGGGCTCTGCAGGCTCTTATGCTCTTGCCTTTATTAAGGCTGATAAATTTCTCCATGCCAGTATTCTCTGATATGGTCTTATATCGATATTTCTATATCTATATACCTTTGTTTATACCCATATTCCTTATAATAAGACATCAGAGCTTTTCCCCGGTACAGCTTGGTCTGTCTTTCAAGAAATTTGTTCTTTACCTGCCTCTTTCATTTGTGATCGGTTTGCTGATAGCAGAAGCGGAGTTCTTTATTGTTCCTGTTGTTCCTCTTGTGCCAAACATGTCGTTCTATAATATGGTGGACATTTTCCTGATCATGGTCTTTTGTGTAGGTTTGGTGGAGGAGCTCGTGTTCAGATCGCTTATTCAAACCAGACTTGAAGGCTTATTTGGTACCACGGTGGGGCTTATTGCTACCAGCTTGCTTTTCGGTCTTATGGGTTCTGCTTATGGTACAGTTTCTGGTGTCCTTTTTGCATCACTGGTAGGTCTTATACTGGGTTATATGTTCATTAAAACCCGAAGCCTGCCTTTTGTTGCTCTTACCCATGGTCTTGTCAACGTCTTCCTTTTCAGCCTCATACCCCTGTTAGGGCCGGGGATTGGAATACTCTGATAAATGGATCTCTGCTGTTCACCATATTATAATATAATTTAGTGAGCAGCTGGGTATCAAATACAATTATAATACTTAGTAAAAGCAGGGTGCTGCAAAGAGATCTACTATCCCGTTTAATATTCTGTATCAGCAGCACTATTTCATTGACAATGTTCTTCAGATTATTGTTATGATCTTGTAAATCACTATAGCGGCAAAAGAGATCAGCAGTGGTATGATGCTCATATCCAGTGAGCACTTGATAATATTGTTCCATCTTGTGGATGCGGATAGCATTAGCTTTGCACAGAGTAGCACAACCAATGCAAGGACTGCAAGAGCTCCATATTCGGGTAATCCCATTGCTGTAGTCATCGAAGCGGCTGCACCATTTGTGGTGACGGACGCCACTGCGCTAACTAACGCTGCAGATGCTATAGATATCAACATATTGTCCTGTCCATATTCCTTATCAGTATATATACCTTTTCTAGTATCCGATGGCATTATAGTAATTTTTGTAATTCTTTTTGTACCAGATTCAATATCTATACACAATTATTTATAGTTAATTTATATATTCTTTATTATGCCCGATGTACAGGATAAGAGCAAATCGAATCTGTATGGTATCAAAGGCATGCACAACGTTTATTCATGGCATGGCCTTGCTGTACACTTTAAGAACAGTTCCAGGGTCCAAAGGTGTGAGTTCTATAGTTCATGTACATCTCCTCGCAGATCCAATTCCTGTAATTTCTCGATCAAAAGACAGGATGCAATTTACATGCTGGAGTCAGAGTTCAATGTAACACTTAATCTGGCTGAAAAACTTATTGATACTTTGCTTGATATGGGCAATGCACGTACTTTGCGCTGCAGTAAGAGTGATAATGATCCTTTTGACGAAGGTACGCGGATGCTAGTATTCGACGAGGAAATATAAATCTGCATCACAAAATTATTATGTATCGACGTTCATCTGCATCCTATGTTCACAATCATTACAGGTGCTCAGTTTGGTGATGAAGGCAAAGGGAAGATCGTTGATCTGATTTCTGATAAGTACGACCTTGTGGTCAGATTCCAGGGAGGGGATAATGCAGGCCACACTGTTAAAGTGGGAGACGTTATCTACAAACTGCATCTGATACCCTCAGGTTTTTTGCTTGATTCCAGAGTGCTCATAGGTCCTGGTACGGTCCTGAATCCTCTGTCTCTGGCACAGGAGTTGGAAATGCTCGCCAAGGGGGGGATCCATATTGGTCCTGAAAAGCTTGGTATAGATGCTAAGACCAGTATTATCATGCCATATCACATTGAACTCGACGGTCTGAAAGAGTCGAGTCGCTCTGAGAAGATAGGAACCACTAAAAAAGGTATAGGCTTTGCATATATAGACAAGGTTGCAAGAGATGAGATAAGATTAGCTGACCTTGCAGACAAGGCAAAGTTCCTTGCAAGGATCGGGGAACTGGCTTCCCAGAAGGAAAGTTCTATTCGGGAGCTTGGAGGAGATCCCTCCGTTGTCATGGATAGTAGATCAATAGATCTCTATGTTTCACTGGGTCAAAAGTTTGCACCTTACGTAACGGATGTATCTCTGGAGATCAACAAAGCATTGGAAGAAGGCAAAAATGTGCTGGCTGAAGGTGCACAGGGAACACATCTCGATGTGACTCATGGGACTCAGAAATTTGTCACTTCTTCCAGTACTATTGCCGGCTCTGCATGTGCTAATCTGGGAGTTGGGCCCACAAAGGTGGATAATGTGCTGGGCATAGTCAAGGCATACATCACTCGTGTAGGTGAAGGTCCGCTGCCAACTGAACTGAAGGATGATGTGGGAAAACAGCTCCAGCAAGTTGGAAGGGAGTTCGGTACCACCACTGGCCGGGCAAGACGTTGCGGCTGGTTTGACCTGCCTCTGGTAAAGAAGGCTGTTTTTCTCAATGGTTATACGGAACTTGCTCTTACAAAGCTTGATGTGCTTTCTGATATTGATCCGCTGAAGATCTGTGTCGGATATGAACTTAATGGTAAGTTCATGGACTATCCTCCTGAGCTCACTGGTGAACTTGCCCGGTGTGTTCCTATTTATGAGGAATTGCCAGGGTGGTCCGGTGATCTTACTCATGTGCGCCAGTTCTCCGACCTGCCGGGTGCTGCCCGCAGGTATGTGGCATATCTTGAGGAAAAGATAGGAATTCCCATAGAATATATCTCAGTGGGTCCGGGAAGGGAACAGACCTTCAAAAAATAACTGTTTCCTTTCCTTTCTGCCGAAAAGCGTATATACTAACTGAGAGTTTAAAACCAATACTCCACCGTATCTAAGTTTCCAGATGCTGAGTCCAATTATCTGAAAATTTATTATCTAATCCAGGGAGAATAGAATGACTACGTTATATGATGTTCCTGCAAGTGACCTGATCTCTAAGGTAGCAGAAAAGTTGAAGGAGAACGAGCATGTAAAACCTCCTGAATGGGCGGCCTATGTTAAGACCGGTGCTCACAAGGAGCTTGCTCCAACGAATAGTGACTGGTGGTACATTCGCTGTGCTGCTGTGTTAAGGACTATTTATACCGATGGTCCTATCGGCGTAGAGAGGCTGCGGTCTGTCTACGGAGGTAAAAAAGACATGGGTTCCCAACCCCACAGAAAGGCTAAGGGAAGCGGCTCCATTGCCAGAGAAGCTGCACAACAGCTCGAAGCAGCAGGCTTTGTTCGCTCACTGAAAAGTGGTCGTATAGTGTCCCCAGCTGGTCAATCCATGCTGGACAATACTGCATATGAGGTCAAGCAGGCACTATTAGAGAAGATCCCAGGACTTGCCAAATACTAAGATAACAGTCGGTGGCAGATCGAATTAGTACATTCCTGTAAACTGATAGTATATTCACGGGTGATTGCATGGCAGGTGAACTTGAGGATATCCGCAGAAAGAGACTTGAACAGTTACAGCACCAGCAGGCTGCCCAAATGCATCCTGACATCCAGGCTGCTTATCAGCAGGAACAGATGCAAGCCGAACTGGAGGCTAAGAAGCAATCTATCCTTCGGCAGATCCTCACTCCAGAGGCAAGAGAACGTCTGACTACACTGAAAATGTCCAGGCCCGAACTAGTGGAACAGCTGGAGTCCCAGTTAATAATGCTTGCACAGAATGGGCGTCTGCAGTCTCAGATAACAGATGAGAAATTGAAAGCTCTGTTGGCCCAAATGCAGCCCAAGAAGCGTAAGACCACTATCACGAGGGTATAATAATAGGTCATGAAAGCATCAGTTCTTTTCAGCGGTGGAAAGGACAGTTCTCTGTCGGCTATACTGCTTGAGCCGTTCTTTGAAATAGAATTGGTGACCTGTACCTTCGGTGTGCTCCCTGTGGGCGAGGTTGCCAGAAAAGCGGCTGAAAGGCTCGGTTTTCCCCACCGGACCCTTGAACTTGACAGGCAGGTGCTGGAAGAGGCCTATGGTTTCCTTCTAAGGGATGGTTTCCCCAGAAGCGCCATAAACCATATCCATTACATGGCTGTGGAACGGCTTGCTTACGAGAAGGATGTTTCAGCAGTTATTGATGGAGTGCGCAGGGATGACCGTGTTCCCGTATTGACCATTGGTCAGTCCCGCAGCATAGAGGACAGGTCAGGTATAATGTATATATGTCCGCTAAAGGGATACGGCAGATCTGCTGTTGATCTTCTGGTAAATAAACATCTGATAATAGAGGAAGGCCAAAGTTCAGAGGTCCTAAAAGCAGATTATGAAACGGAATTGCGTGAGATCATACGTCAAAGGCATGGTGAAAATATGATCGGGAAGCTTTTTCCCTCTCATGTTCAGTCTCATGTCATTGGCCGTAAGAGCTAATATATTATCGCGAGTGAACAATACATATCCAATACATATCTTAAACGGATATCTATAAACACAGCAAAATCTACAATAAAGCCAAACTTTGATATACATCTTATTCGATTTATGATTCCATAGATAGGTGAGACAAGTGAGCCAGAATACTAAAGGACAAAAAATTAGGCTTGCAAAAGCACACAGGCAGAACCACAGGGTTCCAACTTGGGTGATTATCAAGACCTCCAGAAAGGTTGTAGGTCATCCAAAGAGGAGAAGCTGGAGAAGAAGCGATCTGGATGCGAAGTAAGTAGGTGATGATGATGGCAGAAGATGCAGTTAAAGAGCAGGTCTATACGATCCCCCTGCGTTCAATAAAAGAACTACCCAGGTACAGAAGGGCGGATAAGGCTATGACGCTCATAAGGAATTACCTTACAAAACACATGAAGGTAGGATCCGATCAGGTAAAGTTGCACGCGACCATTAATGAGAAAGTGTGGGAAAGAGGTATGCAGAAGCCCCCATCCTTTATAAGGGTACGTGCTGCGAAGTTTGAAGATGGAGTGGTAGAGGCAGAACTTGCCTGAAACTGCTACCCTATCTTATTTCAGAAAGCGAAGTACATTGGAATGATGATCCCTACTCTGGATATAATGGATACCCCTGTGATCGGGGTTTTCGCAACTTGTACGGAAGATGTTGCTCTGGTGCCGTGTGGCACAAAAGCAAATGCCAAGGACTTTATAGCTGACAATTTACATGTTCAGGTACTTGAGGTCATAATGAGCCAGAGCAGTGTGGTCGGCTCTATGATAAGGGGCAATTCAAATGGATTTATTGTTCCCAGAGGTGGTTTTGTTGAGGGCTTGGAAGGTATAGGTCTTACTATATCGGGTCTTCCTGATAAGTTGAATGCAGTTGGAAATATTGTTCTATCCAACGATTCAGCTGCTCTTGTCCACCCGGATCTGTCTGACAAATCTATAGATATCATTGCGCAAACCTTGAAAGTGGATGTGCACAGGGGTACTATCGCAGGTCTGAAAACAGTAGGTATGGCCGGGACGGCAACAAACAAGGGACTGCTTGTGCATCCCAGGGCCACTGCGCAGGAGCTGGCATTCCTTGAAGATATATTTGAACTGCCTGTGGATGTGGGAACTACCAATTACGGCACTCCGATGGTAGGCTCAGGCCTGCTGGCAAATTCCAAAGGGTATGTGGCAGGTTCAAAGACCACCGGCTATGAGCTGGGCAGGATCGAGGGTGCTCTGGGTTTTATTGCGAAAGAGTAAGAATATTTCAATCTATATATGGGTGATCGATATGAAGGACTTTGTTGTTAAAGGGAAGTTCAAAGCCGGATGTGAATGGGAAAAATTCACCAAGCAAGTTGTTAGCCAGAATGAGAAAAATGCAGAGGATAAGGTATATTCTCTCTTTGGCAGCAAGCATGGCATTAAAAGGATGTTTGTAAAGATAGAAAGTATTGCTGAGGCATGATCCATGGCAGAGATGAATGACACGGACCCCCGCAGCCTCTTGATGCAGCACCGTGAGTATCAGCGCAGAGCAGAAGCTTTACAGCAGCAGATTAGCATGGTAAGTCTGTCTGCACAGGACTGCCAGCGGGCCATCGCTACCATTGAGGAGCTGGAAAAAGAGAGGGCAGGTGCTCAGACCATGGTTCCTATTGGGTCCGGTTCATTCGTCTATGCTAACCTCGATATGATCGATAAAGTAGTGGTCAATGTTGGGGCTGGTATCAGTATCGAGAAATCCGTTCCTGAAGCAAAGGAAATTCTTCAGAGACGTAAGAGCGAGCTTGATAAGATACTGGAAAAGATGAATACCACTCTCGGACAATTGGCTCAGGGTATGCAGTCCATCGAAGCTCAGGTAGCCGCACTGCAGCAGGGTGTACAGTCAGGCACCCAGTGATTTTTTTTCTGTCATTTCCGCAGAGTTGATCGTATGTTCAATAAACTAAAAGAAAAGCTCAGCGGCTTTACAAAAAGTCTCGGCAAGCAGATCGATGAAAAGGCCGTTCCTGTGGAGCCTGTTCAGGAAGAAGTAGCGGAAATACCTTTTGTTTCTCCCTCAGAAACAGAGCAGCAGCCTCTAGTTGATACTGCAAGCGAAATTACTATCGATGAGGTAGAACCGCAGAAGGCTTTTGTATCAGATCAGAATTTAGATACAAAAGCTTCCAGATCCCAGGAGCAAAAGAAGACCGGCCTTATAAGCAAGGCAAAGGCTCTGGTCTTTGAGCGCGAGTTCATTCTGGACGAGAAGGACCTGGAAGAACCTCTGTGGGATCTCCAGATCGCCTTGCTAGAAAGCGATATTGCTCTTACTGTTGCGGAAGCTATTACGGAGGCTGTGAGATCCGAGCTTGTAGGCTCCCGCAGGAAGATCGGTAAGGATACCACTGATATTGTTGAGCAGGCTTTACGCAATGCTTTATATGATGTGATGAGTGCAAATATCTTTGACCTTGATGATTATGTCAGAAATGCCAGGAAGCCAGTGCACATTGTCTTTGTTGGCATCAACGGCACCGGAAAGACCACCAGCATCGCTAAGGCCGCAAAACGTTTCAAGGACATGGGATATTCCGTAGTCCTTGCAGCAGGTGACACCTTCAGGGCAGGTGCCATCGACCAGCTGCAGATACATGGTGACAGGGTAGGCGTAAAAGTGATCCGGCATCAGGAAGGCGGCGACCCCGCAGCAGTTGTTTACGATGCGATGCAATATGCTAAAGCCCATAAGGCCGATATAGTGCTTTCAGATACTGCAGGCCGTATGCACACCAACCTCAATCTCATGGAACAGCTCAAGAAGGTCTGCAGGGTAAGTGCTCCAGATCTTATTATTTTCGTGGACGAGGCCGTAGCAGGCAACGATGCCGTAGAGAGGGCAGCCCAGTTCAACGAAGCCGTGCCCATAAACGGTTCCATTTTAACCAAGACGGATGCAGACGCCAAAGGAGGCGCTGCTATATCCATTGCATATATCACGGGCAAACCTATCCTGTTCTTAGGCATGGGTCAGGGTTACGATGATCTGAAGAAGTTCGATCCTAAGTGGTTCGTGGATCAGATCTTTGAGTGATATGATCTTATTTTATATGATTTTTTAAAATGGTGCAGCAGCCTATTGGCCACTGCATCCGGTCTTCAGTTCCCTGGATAATTGTTCCAATCTTTCTTCCACATTGTCCTGGGAAGCTATGATGTTCACAAAGGCCGATCCCACTATTACGGCATCAGCACCTGCTGCTATCACCTCTGCAGCCTGCTTTCCATTGGAGATACCAAACCCAACTGCCCTGGGAAGGGTTGTGTTAACTTTCTCCAGGATCTCCTTTGTGGACCTTGCCACATCAGCACGGGCTCCTGTGACTCCCAGGCGGGATACTATATATAAGAATCCTGAACCTTTACTGAATATCTTCTGCATCCTGTCCCTGTCCGTTACAGGAGTTACCATGAATATCATGTCAACACCATGTGCTTTACAGGCTTTGAGGATATCTTCGGCTTCCTCTATGGGCAGATCAGGCACTATTATGCCGGTGATGCCTGATGCAGCACAGTCCTTCACGAATGTTTCCACACCTCTTCTGAAGATGAGGTTATAGTATGTCATGCATACCAGTGGCACTTGCTCTTTAATGGATGCAGCAAGTTCAAAATAGACGTCCGGGTTCATACCGGCTTCCAGAGACCTGTCAGATGCAGCCTGGATCGTAGGTCCGTCTGCCACAGGGTCTGAGAAAGGCAAGCCCAGTTCCACTATGTCAGCTCCACCCTTTACAAGTGCGTGCACATATTTTCCAGTGTCTTCTGAACTGGGATCTCCTGCACAGACATAAACAATGAGGGCTTTCTCATTCTTTGCTTTCAGTTCACGGAACTTATCTGCTATTCTCATAATTTCTCCTCGCTGGCAGTTGTTTTTACCTTCAATACGGTCTCAAGGTCTTTGTCCCCTCTTCCGGACAGGCTCACCACCACCAGATCCCCAAGTTCACCGGTATCTGCCATTTTCTTTATGTAAGCCAGTGCATGAGATGATTCCAGCGCCGGGATTATACCCTCAAGCCTGCAAAGCTCATGGAACGCATCCAGAGCTTCTTTATCATTGACACTGCCGGGCTGAATTCTGCCTGTCTCTGCCAGATGAGCAAGCTCAGGTCCCACCCCGGAGTAATCCAGTCCTGCGGATACAGATGTAGATTCAAGGATCTGTCCGTACTTATCCTGCAGGATAAGCGTTCTTGCACCCTGCAGGATCCCCTCCTCGCCCGCTCCAAGGGAAGCAGAATGCATTGCGGTCTTCCCCTGCACCTGCATGCCGCAACCTCCCGCCTCCACCGGTAAGAGCTTCACATCAGTATCTTCTATGAAGGGATGGAATATACCCATGGCGTTGCTTCCCCCGCCTGCACAGGCAACAATGGAGTCAGGAAGCCTTCCTTCCTTTTCCATGATCTGCTGTTTGACTTCCGTGCCGATCACGCTCTGGAAGTCCCTCACGATCATCGGATAAGGGTGGGGCCCCACGACGGAGCCGATAAGATAGTGTGTATTTTCCACATTCGTCACCCAATCTCTCAGAGCCTCATTTATCGCATCTTTCAGGGTCATGGATCCGGACCTCACAGGATGCACCTTTGTACCCATAAGTTCCATGCGATACACATTCATTCTCTGCCTTTCCACATCCTTTGCACCCATATATACAACAGTCTCAAATCCAAGATTAGCCCCTGCCATAGCAGTTGCAGTGCCATGCTGTCCGGCTCCAGTTTCAGCGATGATCCTTTTCTTGCCCATGTATTTGGCAAGCAGTGCCTGCCCAATGGTGTTGTTAAGTTTGTGAGCACCGCCGTGCACCAGATCCTCACGTTTGAGGTATATCTTTGTACCATATTTCTTGCTAAGGTTCCTTGCATGGTACAGAGGTGTGCTGCGCCCTGCGAACTCCGTAAGATAGTAGTTCAGCTCCCGGAGAAACTCGGGATCCTCCTTGTATCGCTCGTATTCCTCTTCCAGTTCATTCAATGCCGGCATCAGCACTTCGGGCACGAACTGGCCACCGAACCTCCCATAAGTAGGCTTTTGCATAGTTTACACTCCGGTTATCTGTATTGATACTAATTTAGCAATAGGCCGTTTTTAATTGTCTTGATCAGTTTAATATTCTTCAGGAATTATCAGCCAGGCGATAAAATACGCCGGGATACCTCCTCCACCCAGGAATATCAGAAATATCCACAGGAGCCTTACCAGGGTCGGGTCGATATTCAGATATGCTCCGATCCCTCCACATACGCCCGCAATGATTCTTTCACTTTTGGACCTGCAAAGTTTTTTGTACATTTTTGTGCCTCCACTAGCTCCTTTGTCTTATGGTATATATCATCGCTTTTAATTATAGCGGTCCCTATGAGAAGAGCATCGGCACCAGCTTCTATCACTGTTCTTGCATCTGCACATGAATGTATCCCACTTTCGCTGATGATAACGTGATCGGTGCCATGTTCTGCATCGTATTTCCTTACAAGCGGAGCCAGCACTATGGTATTGTTGAGGCTCACTTCCATGGTATGGAAATTCCTGTTATTGATGCCTATTAGTTTTGCATTTGTTGCAAGGGCTATGTGTAGTTCTTCTTCGTTTTGTGTTTCTGCCAGTGGCTCCATGCCCTTTGCAATAGCAAGGTCTACAAATTCTCCTAATCTGGCTCCAAGCACTCCTGTTATTAACAATATAATGTCGCAGGATGTTTCTCCAAGCTGTTTTTCATGAATGATGAAGTCCTTCCTGAGCACCGGAACATCCACTTCCCTTCTGACATTTTCTAAGTTAGCAAGCGACCCGTGAAAGAATTTTGGTTCAGTCAGTACTGAAATAGCAACAGCTCCCGCTTTTTCCATTTGAGTTGCGATGGTGGCTGCTTTTTCCGGCGGTATATCCATATATTTTTGTGAGGGTGATGCAGGCTTCACTTCTGAGATAACGGGTATATAACCTTCTATTTGTTTTTTCCGTATAGCAGCCACTATATCTCTTTTCTTGTCCTTTTCTATTTCATGTTCATCCTGATAAGGAATTTCTATAGCAGCTACCCTTTTAGCCGTTTCATTAAGGATCTGATTAACAACATCGTGCATTATATCCTCTTTATCTACATTGGTGTATAACTATGTACATACAATACTTTATACTTAAAGATTTTGCCAGAGGATGGTAATAATATCCATGTCGTGACACCACTTCTTTTCACGATGAATTCTTTTTGTATACTTTTGTTCATTCATGGATCGAATTACGCTTCAATTATTAACAAAACACAAGTTCAGGATGTTTAATGTTTGAGATTTGCAACCATATCTTTTTTATATATTAAATAATAATATAATATCATCCTTATATTATGGATGTTGAAAGGAGAATACACATGAAAGCAAACAGAAGAAAAACATTATTCAGGAACACAGGTGCCCAGGTGGGTATAGGCACTCTTATTATCTTCATTGCAATGGTACTGGTTGCAGCCGTGGCTGCGGCTGTACTTATCCAGACATCGGGTACATTGCAGCAGAAGGCGCAGTCAACAGGTAAACAGGCAACTCAGGAAGTATCTTCCAACCTTATAGTGAAGAACATTGAAGGTGTGCGTGCAAAGAACAGTGCTACTGATATGTCCTCTACCATTGATCTGCTGAAATTGAAGGTTGGTCTGAACGTAGGTAGTCACTCAGTGGATGTGAACCAGGTGGTTGTCTCTATTACTGATGGTACCACTGCCAATAACCTCGTATATGCAGGCAATCATAAATCCTATGCAAACATTGGCGCATCAGATGGAGAAATGGACAATTTTAACTCTTCCAATGCTACAACTAATCTTCAAACTCTTCTTACACAGCAAACTACTGCAATCACCACGTTTAACAACTGTGATCACTATTTTACAGTAGAGCGTATACGTGATGAAGATGCGTCATTCTCCCAGTCTAACCCTGTGATGAACACTGGTGATCTTATCAATGTATACATAGCCACAACTTCCTCCAGCGCAACTGGCTATAGCCTTGTAAGTACCATCGATACTTCAGCAGGTCTTAAGAATTCGGGCCTTAATCTGGTGCCAAGAAGCGTTGTTAACATCATTCTCACTCCGGAATCAGGTGTAGTAACGAACGCTGATTTCGTGACGCCTTCATCATATGGTGTGAAAGAGGCTGTACAGCTTTATCCATAAAATCTTCAGTAATTTGTTAAAGGAGGCGATCTTATGAAATCTAACAGAAAATATAATTTATACAGAAACAGTAGTGCTCAGGTGGGCATTGGTACCCTTATCATTTTCATTGCCATGGTACTCGTGGCGGCGGTTGCTGCTGCTGTGCTCATCCAGACATCTGGTACACTGCAGCAGAAAGCCCAATCCACGGGCAAGGAGGCCACTCAGGAAGTTTCGTCCAACCTGATCGTGAAAGGCATAGACGGTATCAGGGCCAAGAATTCTGCTGTCGATCTGGCAGGAAATATTTCTCTGCTCAAGTTGAAGGTAGGCCTTAATGTTGGCAGTTCTTCAGTGGATGTCAACCAGTTGGTCATTTCTATCACTGATGGTACTGGCACGAATAACCTGATCTATGCCAACAATGATAAGACATATGGGTATGCCATGAAGGATTTCAATGCTTCTGCAACCGCAGCTGACAATCTGCATGATCTGCTTACAGGCACGCAGGCCACGCCAGGCGCAAATGCAAAATATTACTTCACTGTGGACAAGGTCCGTGACGAAGATGGGTCTTTCACTCAGGGAAAGCCGGTAATGAACACAGGTGACCTGGCTATTTTTTATATTTCAACCGTATGTTCAGGAGACATGACTTTTGACCACATTGGTACTACTAATGTCAATAAGGCCCAGAAAGATTCAGGGCTGGAAGTAGGGCCCAGAACAACTATCAGTATTGTGCTCACGCCCGAATCAGGTGTGGTGACAAATGCTGATTTCGTAACACCTTCTTCCTATGGTACCAAGGAAACGGTTGTTCTGTATCCATAAGGTGAGTATTCTCACCTTTAATTTTTTATTCGGGCATTTTCTTCAATATTGGTATCGTATTTATTTTCTTTCTAAATAGATCTCTTTTCGCTTTAAGATAGTTTTGGATCAACAGCATTTCACTTATAGCATTTACTTGCTTCTCTTGATCATTCATAACCCCTTTAATTAAAGCAAAGAAAAAAAATACAAGCCTCACCTTTATTGTAAAGCGAGGTGAGTCACAGAATCCACATGTAAGAGTTCCAGTCACAGAAAGAATGGTATAGTCAATGGATGTCAACGATACAAATGCCACGAATTAGGGGAACTAAAAAGCGAAAATGAGATTTCTGTCGTTGAACTGGATGAGGTGCACACTTACATCGGGAACAAAAAAAATATTGCTGGATCTGGATTGCTGTTGATGGGGTTAGGAACAAATTCATCAACTGCTCTTTTGGTAATAGAGGAACAGAAACCGGACAAAAACTCTGGGGACATTTAGAGGGGAAAGAGATTTAAAGAGTGATGACCGATCACTGGAAGGCATATGCAGAGTTCCTTCCGGATACGATCCATACGCGATCCAAAGCTGAAACATATACTGTTGAAGGATATAGCAGCATATAGAGGCACTTTCTGGCAAGGTTGAGACGAAAGACAAAGTGTTATACCAAGAGTCTTGAAATGTTGAAGTACTCTGTTCTTCTATTAATGAAATACATACATAAGGAATTAGCTATGTTTAGTTAACAATGCCTTAAAAGAAAGTATGATGAAGAAATAAAGGCAAGCCAATACTGGGATCAACTAAAAGAAGTCAAAATCAAATTATTAATACATAACCTTGACAGATATGTCAAGGTTGCTCAAATGAGCATTTCTACAGAGCCTCTTTTTCAAAAAAGCATAACTTGCATCAATCCGCATCGTTGACCCATGCAGCCAGTTCATCATACAGGAACTTTTCGGCAGCTTGCACCACTTCGAGTTTACCGCGCAGTACCAGCAGTTCTCTCTGGTCACATTCTATTATGTTCACTGATATCTTTCTTTCTACAGGTTCAAGGTCGAATTCTTCTACCATATCGTATATGATATAAGAGGGAGTTCCCGGCGGGATTATCAGATCATAAAGGTCTTCAAGCTGTTCTTCTTCGATCTCTTTTTTGGGCTTAAGGTCTTCAAGTGTAAGTTTTCTTGCCATCTGCTCACCTATTGCAGAGACCTGATATTCAGCTTCAGCATAAAAAGTAAACGGATAAGAATAGAAATAACATGGCATATTGAGTACTAAGGTTCTTTTGCAAAAAAGTAAGCAAAAGGTATTGGAATGATGTCTCTGATGATACATGTCGCAAATATTATAGCAAAAGGGATAAAATATGCAATGAATTGGATTCAAAACTCAGTTTGGTACTGGTTTACCAAAGATTGGCGAAACAAAATCATTGTACATCAGGCTTTCATTACTCGTCATTTAAGGCAAAAATCAAGAAAAGCAGCAGTTTTTAAACGAACACTTTGAATGGATATCTTTATATAACTTTGATTTAGCGATCATTGACACTTTTATTACCCTAGGATTTATTTAAATGTATTATATGTATATTTTTTAATATACATTAGATGTGCTGATATGAAAATAAGCGGAATTTTATTTTTATAGAATAATAAGAACAAACTGAGTGTAGAATATATACAGCAAAATTGCCCGTTTTCCGGGCTTACAAAATAAATAAAAACTCCCAAACCAAAACAGATTCTATGCAAAGGATCAAAGGAAAACTGGTAGATGTTATCCAACGGGATATTTACAATGCAATCGTCATTGTTGAGGACGGGAAGATCCAAAATGTCCAAAGGACGGAAGAGGAGTTTGATAGATATTTACTGCCCGGATTCATAGATGCTCATGTCCACATCGAAAGTTCAATGCTAAAACCTTCTGAATTTGCCGCAATGGCTGTCAGACATGGTACTGTTGCTACGGTATCCGACCCACACGAAATAGCTAATGTGTGTGGTCTTGAAGGTATCTTTTACATGATAAGAGAATCTGAAAACGTACCTGTAAAAATACATTTTACTGCTCCAAGTTGTGTACCTGCAACAGAATTTGAAAACACTGGCCATAGGTTGTCAGCAAAGGAAATAGGAATACTGATGCAAGAGCCAAAAATAGTTGCACTGGGAGAAATGATGAACTATCCTGGTGTACTGAACGATGACACTGAAGTATATGCTAAGATCAAAGCTGCCTTTGATGCAGGTAAACCGGTTGACGGTCATGCACCTGAGCTTGGAGGGGAAGACCTTAAAAAATACATCCGTGCAGGGATAAGTACGGACCACGAATGTACCCGGCTGGAAGAAGCCGTGGAAAAAATAGAGAATGGTATGCATATCCTGATCAGGGAAGGCTCTGCTGCACAAAACTTCGATACTCTTCATCCTCTTATCGCGAGGTACCCTGGCTCTTGTATGTTCTGCACAGATGACTGTCATCCTGATCATCTTGAGAAGGGGCATATAAACAGGCTTGTGTCAAGAGCCATAGCTGCAGGTCACGATCTCTTCGATGTATTACGGGTCTCTTCCTGCAACGCATCAAAACACTATAAGATCAATACCGGAATGCTACAGCCTGGAGATCCGGCAGATCTCATAATTGTCAATTCCCTGGATAAAATGGATGTCGTTGCAACCTATATAGGCGGAAAACCTGTGTTTGAAAATGGTAATGTACTTTTTCAGGGATCTATGTCAAAACCGATCAATAATTTCAAATTAAAGAAAAAAATCAAACCTGAACAACTGGAAGTATACTCCAAAGCTGATCTCTTTAAGATCATACAGGCCTTTGATGGTTCCCTTTTCACAGATATTCTGGAACACCGGCTCCCGAAGAAAAATGGAAAAGTATTTGCGGATCCGGCGAACGGGATCAATAAGATAGCAGTAATTAACCGTTATACGGAAGATCCGGTGCCTTCCATAGGTTTCATTAAGGGTTTCGATATTAAAAAAGGAGCAATAGCTTCCACGGTTGCCCATGATTCCCATAACATTATAGCTATAGGGGCGGATGATGTGGATCTGGCCAGGGTCATCAACAGACTTATCGGATCAAGGGGTGGTCTGGCTCTGTCAGAAGGAGTGAATACATATCATCTTCCTCTGTCGATAGCCGGACTGATCTCTGATGAACAAGCGGGTATTGTTATTGAAACCTATGAAAAGCTGAACGAAAAGATCCGCCAAATAGGCTGTAACTTAAGCTCAGCTTTTATGACAATGTCGTTCATGGCATTATTGGTAATACCAAAATTAAAGATAAGTAACAAAGGTTTATTTGACGTATCGGAGTTCAAATTGACAGTTCTGGAAAAAGATACTTAAATGCAAGAAATCTGTGACTACTCCACAGCCGAATACTTGCAGGAAAGAGTAGTTCATTAGATAAGGATTATTAGAAAACCTGCTAACATAAATCCCACTGCTAAAAGCAGTATCAGGTACAAGATGATTCCAATATCCGGATCCATAAATATGCATTTATGCTATTTCAGATATAGAACTTATGTTCCTGTGTACACACATAATTCTTCAGAACTTGAAATTAGCATTGATGGCTTATTACTCATAAAAAATAAAATTTGATATACAAAATAACCTCTCTGGTCCCTGCAAGCTATGTAGAGGTCTGGCGGCTCATTGCTTTCCGTATTTTTCCGGTATTTTCTGGTCAGGTGTGACCCCATAGAACTTAGTCCTTGCCTTACCCCAGATACAGCCATTTTTGCCGCAAATCTTCAGTTCAATGTCCTGTATAGCCTTACAGATACTATTGCCTGCTCTTGCTCCTTTACAGACGATACAATACTTTTCACAGAATACCGGTGGTTTGTCATTGACTGCCATATTACGACTTCCTGGGAAATGCTTCGGGAGGATTGCGATAAACTGCTTTTCCCTACGTATAAAATATACTTTTTATACGAACCTGTGGATGTCAGGGGTTTATCAGGATCCTCCGCTGCTTTAACACTTACAAAACATTTTAATTTATCAGTTTTGATCCTGCTGCTTTTGCTCTGCCCATCAGTTCTGCGTTACTTTTCACTGAACCTGGCTCGCTATACCCTGCAGCTATGATAGTATCGATGGTCTCTATACCCATGAAATTCTTGATGTTCCCTGCAAACTCATTGAATACCGCTGCATATATACCCGCGTCAGGTGCACCATGTGAACCAACGAGTACAGCTTTTTTCCCGGGTGACACACGGGGAGAGAAATCCGGATTGATGAGGGAATAGCACCTGTCCAGGAACAGGCGCATCTGGCCTGTGAACTGGCTGAAGTATATGGGGGAGCCCAGTACAACGGCATCTGCTTTTATGATCGAGTTCAGGACCCTGGTCAGATCATCCTGTAACTTGCATTTATCGTGTATCTTACAATAGCCGCATCCCTGACAGCCTTTGAACTCCAGTTCATTGAGATGGAATATCTCTGTTTCGGCTCCTGCCTCTGCTGCTGATTCAAGGGTCTGTCTGACAAGCGTTGCTGTGTTTCCGTTCATGCGCGGGCTTCCGATAATACCTATTACCTTCATATGTTCGCCTCTTGATCATATTGAAATGTGCTACCCATCAAGGGTATTCTTCTATTCTATTTAGATTAACTATATTTATATACCATACAATCATTTAGGGTAGTAACTTACCCATGTGATATAATGCAAAAAATAGAAAATGATCATTGCACTCTAAACCATTGTAATTGTCCCATCGAGGCAACTTTGAACGTGATCGGAGGCAAATGGAAACCCATGATACTGTGCCTGCTGGCCAACGATACCTTACGTTATAATAAGATCCAGCAGCTTATTCCTGAAGTATCTCCAAAGATGCTCACAAAACAGCTGAGAGAACTTGAAGATGATGGGCTGGTGGCAAGAAAGATGTACCCGGAGATCCCGCCGAAGGTCGAATATTCAATAACAGATATTGGGAGAACTGTTCTGCCGGTCTTACAAACATTGCTGGACTGGGGAGCCGAATATCTGGGAAAGAAGTGTATTGTAACAATGCAAGTGGAACAAATTGAATTATTGAAGTTTTAGTTCTTATGAAATGTGATCCTTTTACACGGAAAGTAGATGTCAAAGCTAGCTTCAAAACATTGTATTTCTTTTTGCTAATATTTTCATACAAATAATGCATACTTTACGAAACTTATATATATGTCCAGCAGATACTTACTAATTATCAAAATATGGGGAGATGCAATATGAAAACACTTGTTACGTATATGAGCCAGACCGGAAACACAAAGAAGATAGCGGAAGCCATTTATGGCGAACTTGAAGGGGAAAAGGCGATCAAGCCCATATCTGAGGTCAAGGACCTTGAAGGATATGATCTTGCTTTCATCGGCTTCCCTATATTGCAGTTCGATATTCCGCCAGTGGTAAAGAATTTTTTATCAGCCAGTACTAAAGGTAAAAAAATTGCAATATTCATGACACACGCTGTTCCTGAAGGATTTGAAGCCATCCATTCATGGACCGGTTCCTACGAGCAGGCCGCAGCTGGAGCAAAGATCCTCGGTGCATTTGATTGTCAGGGCGAGCTTGCCCAGCCTATAATTGACATGCTGTTAAAGGCCGATGATCCGCAGATGAAAGCATTTGGTGAGATGGGACCATCCACAAAAGGACAGCCTGATGAGTCCAGGGTAAAGAAAGCCAAGGCATTTGCCAAGGAAGTACAGGCAAAAGCCTGATATCACAAAGATGGCAAGGAGTTCTTTTTCAGGACTCCTGCTATTTCTTTTTCTAAAATACCATGCGAACAATATGAGGTACATATTGGAGCATGTTCGAAAATGGTTGCTTATATTGCCAATGATCAAAAAATATCTCAAGAGGCTCTATCAATGAAGATGATCCTCTTTTTCCTGAGCATGCTGAGAATTGCATGAATCCCGCTATCAATCTAATGCAACATGTTCTCAAGGTAAATGTGTCAACACTCCTCCATGAAATTATAAAATGATTCTTTTGTTAATGATAACTTCAAACGTTCATTAACCAGATCAATGAATACCTGCAGGTATCGGGGAGGCACACAATTAAGGCTCTCACTTCCATTCTCTGTAAGTGACAGCAAATAATGCAAGTCTTCCGTACCAAGCTTTTCCAGCCTTTTCCTGAAATCATTTTCATCGGTGGCAAAATGATTGGCAAGAGGCGGAAGGATAGATCTGTATGGAGCACCTGAACCTGCACAATCCAGGCCTTTACACTCAGGAGCTACCTGCTTTAATAGGTCAATATCTTTTTGTGATAGGTCTCTGGGCATTTTATGTCTTCCTTTCCATCTTTAACCTGCTGGTTTAGTATGATATCGATCTTATTTATCTCTATATATTATGTTCTTGACAATAATACTTTTACGACCTCATAATTGATTGATAATGTCAATAGATATTGAAATTTCTACAACTCCATAGGTTATGCTTATATAGTAAAGTGTTATAGGACTTTTCAAACCTGGTGTTATGTTATGGCGGATAAGAGGAAAAAAAAAGATAAAGTAAAAAGTAAAGGTTCCTTCGAAGAGGTCTTTGGCCCAGGTTATTTTGTTCATATAGAGGATCTGGTAGAAAAAATGATAGAAAATCTGGGGCCAGGCTTTAAAAAGCTGCCGGGACCTCTGGTCTACGGTTTTTCTGTCATAGGTCGTTCCGAGGGTGATACCTTGATAAGAGAGTTCGGCAGCTTATCGGTAGAATCTGGAACAGAGGTATTTGAAGAAAAGAATTCCTTTGTCCAGAAACGCAAACCTTTGATAGATGTAGTAGAAAGCGATGATAAAATATACGTTACTGCCGAAATTCCGGGAATATCCACGGGTGAGATCATTCTCAAAGCCACAGACAGTTCCCTTGATCTTAAGGCATCTCACGGCGGATGTAAGTACTCAGAACAAATATCACTTTCGTCAAAAGTTGATCCTGAAAGCACAACAGCAACTTACCGCAATGGAGTACTGGAAGTTGTACTAAAGATGTTCAACTCTGATAAGACAGTGCTCGTGCATATCGAATAGATCGTTTAGTTCGTATCATGTTCTATTCTACCTTTACAGGTATATTGATACTTAACAGACATATTTTTTCCAGCATGCAACCAGTAGAAATTCTTTGGTATATAAGGTCCAAATCCTTCATTAAAAACAATTATATATGGGTAGAATAATGGGGGTAGGCATGGACCCATTCATCTCAGTAACCTTGGCGGTATTCCTACCCTTCTTGCTGGCTCTTGCCGTGCCAGCAGTAGAGAAGTTGATAAAACACAGAATTGGCTGGTTTGCTTCGTTCATTGCTTTAATTAGCTTTTTGCTGGTTATCAGTCTCGTTCCTCTTGTAATACATGGTGAACACTTCCAGGCATCTGTGGAGTGGATTCCATCAATGGGTATTGAATACAGCATATATGTGGATGGACTGAGCATCCTATTCGGGATCATTATCACAGGTATAGGCATAATCATTATGTCTTACTCTAATGGGTACATGGGCCTTAAGGAAGATCTGCCCCGGTATTATCAATGGCTTCTCCTGTTCATGGGCTCCATGCTGGGAATGGTATTCGCTGCCAATACCATAATGCTCTTTATCTTCTGGGAACTCACCAGTATCACTTCTTTCATGCTTATCGGTTACTGGAGGAACAAGCCAGAATCAGTTTATGGTGCCACTAAATCTCTGCTGGTGACAGCAGCAGGCGGGCTTTTCATGCTTGCAGGTTTCATCGTGTTGCGTTCTATTACGGGCACTTTCGATATACCCGCCATCCTGCAGAATGAAACGCTCATACAAACTGTGCAAGGCCATAAATTGTTCCTGGCAGCTCTTATATTGATATTCATCGGAGCGGCATCAAAATCCGCCCAGGGTCCTTTCTATATATGGCTTCCCAATGCAATGGAAGCACCCACTCCGGTCAGTGCATTCCTGCACTCAGCTACCATGGTGAAAGCTGGAATATACCTCGTTGCCAGGGTCCATCCTATATTCTCAGGCACAGAAGCCTGGTTCATACTGGTCAGCGGAACCGGAATCATCACAATGCTGGTTGCAGGTTTCCTGGCTTTCAGGCAGATCGATATAAAAGCCCTGCTTGCGTACTCGACGATCAGCCAGCTGGCATACATAATGACGATGTACGGCTATACTACATATCAGGAACCGGGAATTGGAGTTGCTGCTGCAACCTTCCACCTGCTTAATCATGCAACATTCAAAGCATGTCTTTTCCTTGTGGCCGGTATCGTGGCACATGAAGCCGCTACCCGTGATATTACACGGCTAGGTGGTTTACGACATGAAATGCCCATCACATTCATTATTGCAACAATTGGGGCTCTTTCCATGGCCGGAGTGCCTCCACTCAATGGTTTTTTGAGCAAGGAAATGTTCTACGAGTCTTCCATTGAGATGGGACACGCACTGGGAAGTCCTTTTACGTTCATCATTCCGGCATTGGCGGTGGCAGGCGGTGTGTTCACATTTGCCTATTCCATTAAGTTCATAGCTGCCATTTTCCTGGGCAAGCGCCCCGAGAAAGGGTTGCCTTCCCATATCCACGATCCTTCTTTTGTTATGATCATCCCTGCAGCTTTCCTTGCTGGATTGATCATACTGTTCGGGCTTGTGCCCTCTATAGCTGTGCAAAATCTCGTCGAACCTACAGCTTCCTCAATAATGATGGAAGCCCAGCACCTTCATGTAAAGCTCTGGCATGGATTGACAGGTTCTCTGGTAATGACTTTAATCACATTTCTGCTGGGTATTGCAGTATATACGCGTTATGACTCCATAGCTGAATGGCAGAACAGCTTTAACCGGAAGTATCCTTTCATCAGTATTAATTACATATACGATGGCCTGGTGAACAACGCAAAAGGCACTTTGAAAAGATTCTCATCTTTCATGCAGCCTGGCCCGGTAAAGGGCTATGTGCTTGCACTCCTTGTTTTGATGATCATACTATTCGCTATACCTTTCCTGAAGCTTTCAACAGGTTTCATACAAACTCTGAACTTTAATGTGGAGCCATATGAGTTCCTGGTTTTCTTCTTCATGATAGTGGCTGCTGTAGGAGCGGCAGTGTTGCCAAAATATCTGCCGGCAGTGATCTCCCTTTCAGCTCTTGGGTACCTGGTAAGCTTACTTTTCATATACCTGTCAGCCCCGGACCTTGCACTTACTCAGGTACTTGTGGAAACCCTTTCCACCATCATCTTCCTGCTTGCCATTGTGAAGATCCCTCAGACCTTTAAAGAACATATCACTCCTTCCCTGTTCACGAGGGATGCTCTGATAGCAGTATCAGTAGCTTCTGTGGTATTCATATTATTAGTAAATGCAACTCAGGGGATCATACCTCCCTTTGAATCACTTTCATACTATTTCATAGAAAAGGCTTGGCCTCTTGCAGGCGGGCATAATATTGTCAACGTGATCATCGTGGATTTCAGAGGATATGATACGTTGGGCGAAATATCTGTGATGTGTCTTGCAGCGCTTGGGGTATACAATCTTATACACAGCAGAGGTGAGAGCGAATGACTACAGTTATTACAAAAATGATCACAAGGATATGCTTGCCACTGGTGGTACTGTTTTCCATATCACTTTTGCTTGCAGGACATAACAACCCGGGCGGAGGGTTTATCGGAGGCGTCATGTTCGCCTCCATCATAGCCCTTTCTTATGTAGTGTACGGGCTTGAAACAATTAAAAGTTCATTCAGTCCTGATTGGGGCAAATGGTTCGGTTTCGGATTGGTCCTGGCGGCATTCACGGCTTTTGCAGCTCTGCCTTTCGGCCATAACTTCTTCAGGAGTGCAGTAGAGTTCTTACATATTCCCCTGATAGGAGAGATCGAGCTTGTTTCTGCTGCTTTATTTGACACAGGGGTGTATTTTGTGGTCATAGGTTCTTTACTTAGTATATTCCAGATGGTTGGTGAGGACAAATGAATAACACAGTGCTATCCTTTACTATAGCTGTGCTGTTCGGGATAGGAACTTTCCTGATCCTGCGCAGGGACATTGTTAGGGTGATCATAGGTTTGAGCGTACTATCTCATGCTGTAAACCTGCTGATAGTATCTGTGGGCGTATTCAGTGGTAAAGATGTACCAATACTTACCCATGATGAAGTGGTTCCCACAAACACAATTTTCAGTGACTCTCTGCAGAATAGTGTGCTTGCTCCTTTATTGAACGGAACAGAACCCACACAATTCGTTGATCCGCTGGTGCAGGCCCTGGTATTGACAGCCATCGTCATCAGCCTTGCAACTACAGCAGTGATCATTATACTTGCTTATCGCATTCATGAAGAGTATGGTACTACTGATATACAAAAACTTAAGAGGTTGTGGGGATGAGCTCATTGGTCCATCACTTTCCGATCCTGCTGATAGCAATACCCATACTTGTTGCAGCTTTGACTATGATGTTGCGCTCAAAACCAAAGTTGCAGGCAGGATTGAGTGTGCTTGCCTCCTTTTCACTCGTATTGATTAGTTCCATGTTACTGATGCAGGTGTGGAATTCAGGGATACAGGTCTATGAGGTAGGAGAATGGGGAAAATATGGTATCATGCTAGTAGCAGATCTGCTCAGTGCAGGTATTGTGATGCTGAGCTCAGGTGTGTCTTTCCTTTCGCTCATATATTCCCTGGATTACATTGAGAAGCGTTCACTATCCACATATCATCCCCTGTTCAACCTGCTGGTGGCGGGCCTGCATGGCTCCTTCCTCACGGGAGATATATTCAATCTCTTCGTGTTCTTTGAAGTGCTCTTACTTTCATCATGTGGTCTGGTAGTGGCACTCGAAAAGGATGGAGTTACAAAAAGTTCGGACAAGCTGGAGGCGACGTTCAAATACCTTGTTTTGAACATGCTGGGCTCTATTCTTATGCTGATAGCTGTTTCTGCACTGTATGCTACTACAGGGACCCTGAACATGGCGGATATCTCTGTGAAGCTCAGTGCCATGCAGGCTGCAGGCACGCTTCCCTGGCATGTGTTTGCTATTGGCCTTATGTTCATCGTGATCTTTGGTAACAAAGCGGCCATATTCCCATTACATTACTGGCTTCCGGATGTGCATCCGACTGCTCCTTCTCCCATAAGTGCCATGCTGAGTGGTGTACTTATAAAGGTGGGTGTTTATGGTATGCTCAGGGTATTTTTCTTCATATTCACGGACGTACTGGGCATGTTCCAGCCCATTATCATAGTGCTTGCATTGTTCACAATAGGTATAGGGGCTGCATCGGCAGTTGCCCAGACAGATGTAAAAAGGTTGCTTGCTTATTCCAGTGTGAGCCAGATAGGCTATGTATTCCTGGGTATTGGTTTTGGAAGTCTGGGAGCTGTTGCAGCATCCCTCGTGTATTTGGTCAATCATGCAATTGCAAAGTCACTATTGTTCCTTACTTCAGGTGGCATCATACATCATGCAGGAACACGTGATATGAACAAGATGGGAGGGATGGTGAACAGTTCTCCTTTCATGGCCGTTGCTTTCCTTATAGGCGCCATGTCCATAGCAGGACTGCCTCCGATGGGTGGTTTCATTTCAAAGTTCGTTCT
The DNA here is from genome assembly GCF_002067275.1 of Methanomethylovorans sp. PtaU1.Bin093. Lineage (GTDB taxonomy): Archaea > Halobacteriota > Methanosarcinia > Methanosarcinales > Methanosarcinaceae > Methanomethylovorans. The sequence continues at coordinate 109,062 of NZ_MVQX01000013.1, forward strand.
CTTTGATGCCGGTATTATAGGAAAATATTACACAGAAATATCTATTGCCCTTTTGTTTGCTATATTTTCCCTTTTCTACATGTTCAGGGCATGGCTGCTCATGTTCTGGGGTGAAAAAAGAGATGTAAAAGCACATGGAGAATACTCAGAACATGGTTCTTCACCCATGATATACTTACCAATTGCTTTCCTGGCCCTTATGGTGCTGGCTTTGGGTGTGTATTCTGAACCATTACTGTCCCTGGCCCAGGCAACAGCAGCGCAGATACTTGATCCGCAGGCTTACATAGACGCCGTCCTGACGAGGGTGGTAAGATGAAACGATATATTCCCCTGGCAGCTATATTTGGAGTCATATGGTGCTTTGTGCATGGTACTTTCAGCCTGAATAGTTTTATATTCGGCCTACTTCTTGGCCTGTTGACCATAAGACCATTCAGGTTCCTTTACAGACCAGAAACGAACTTCAGGTTGTTCTCTCCGTCAAACCGTATAATTTCAATTATAAGGTATTTCATGGTGCTTATAAAGGAGATCATCAAGGCCAACATTGTAGTGGCCAAGATAGTGACAAGACCGAAGATAAATATTAATCCCGGGATCATTGCCGTACCCATCAGATGCAAGACCGATCTGGGTATTACGGGGATCGCAAATACCATTACTCTTACCCCGGGTACCATCACGGTGGATATATCAGATGACCATTCAGTGCTCTATGTGCATTGTATCGATGCATCCGATCCTGCAGCAGTATGCGCATCTATACGTGATGATCTTGAAAAATATGTACTGGAGGCTTTCGAATGATTAGTTTACTGGATTTTTCGCTGATATTCATGGTCCTGGCATTTATACCATGTATATATCGTGTTATCATGGGCCCCACTATCCCCGACAGGGTAGTGGCCCTGGATGCCATGACAACTGTGATCATAGTGATGCTCGGAGCATATTCATACGATAAAGGTTCTGCCTTCTTCATGGATGTGGCGCTGGTGCTGGCAGTGATCTCTTTCGTGGGTACTGTGACCATTTCAAAATACCTTGATGAAGGGGTGGTGTTGTGAGCGAAGTAAGTATATTCAGCATGATCATGAACCTCCTGAGCGATATAGTGCTGTTAATAGGCTTGACCTTCGTGTTCCTTGGCATGCTGGGTCTTATACGCTTGCCGGATGTGTACAACCGTCTGCATACAACTGCCAAGATAGGTACAGTTGGAGCCTTCGGTGTAATGTTGAGCATTCTCATGAGAGCTGGTTTCACACCTATAGGCGTCAAAGCTATAGCCGTGGGTCTGTTCTTACTTCTTACTGCCCCTATAGCAGCTCACATGATCACAAGGGCAGCTCACAGGCATGGAGTAGGTCTGTGCAAAGAATCAGTAATAGATGAGTACGGAAAAGCATGCGAGAGGTGTAAAAAATAAGCACCTCTTTGCCTTTAGTCATTGCTTAAGTTATCCTTTTGATCACCCCTCCAAAGAATATGCACATTTGATGGGATATTTACATCATTCATCATGATAATTGATCTTGAGCCGGATCACAACAGAATATAAAATAAAGTTCATTTAACTGGCCACACCGGTTTAGAACCCCCTGCATTAGGATCATGTGAGCGGGTTGGGGAGTGGGGGTTAGTGTGGGAGTGGGGTTAAAAATGTTGTACCCGCTCACTTGCCCTTTGATATGAATTAATGATATATATACTTTCTCTTTGCAGAAAACTATTCATTTTACCGTACACTTTGCGCTCTAAAACGAAAAATCAGTTTCCACAATAATTCTTAAGTTACATGCTAATGATCTAACACAATGCTTATTTGATAACCTTTCCTATATCATGCGATGGGCACGATGCCATACCTCAGTGGTACTTGTATTATCCATTATTTTTATCGTTCATTATATGAAGGGAAGACAGGCATGTTGAAAGAGTACATTGATATTGGATATATTCCGGAAGAAACTGATCTTGTATGTGAGTATCAGCTGGAAACAGCGTCCGGAATCAGTTTTGAGGAAGCGTGCAGCCATCTGGCTGGAGAATGCTCCTTTGGTATATGGAACGACATTTCTCTCTTAAGCCCAAAAATGGCAGAGAAGTTAAAACCTCACGTGTTCTACATTGATAAAAAAAAGCATACTGTAAGAATTTCCTATCCACAGGACCTTTTCGAATTTTGCTCTGTAGCCCAGATCATCATTACTGTTGCAGGCAGAATGCTGGATCATAAAATGATGAGCAGGCTCAAGCTTCATGACATAACTTTTCCGACAGATCCGCTGAGTGAACTATGGGGACCTAAGTATGGTATGGGAGGAATAAGGGAACTCACCGGTGTCTATGACCGTCCTTTAGTGAGCGCTACGGTAAAGCCAAAGGTGGGACTTGATCCGGCAACACATGCAAAGGTAGCATATAATTCTTTTGTCGGAGGATGTGACCTGGTGAAGGACGATGAGAACCTGACAGATCAGAAGTTTAACAGGTTCGAAAAACGTGCTGAACTCACATTCAAGGCCCGGGACGATGCAGAAGAGGAAACAGGTGAGCGAAGGATGTATATGTGCAATATCACTGCTCCCACATGTGAAGAGATAATACGGAGAGCAAATTTTATAAGCAATATAGGTGGCCATTATGTAATGATCGACACGGTCCCCACTGGATGGAGCTCTCTGCAAACACTGCGCGATGTCACTGAAGAACTTGGACTTGTGATACATGCTCATATTATGGGCCATACTGCCTTTACCCGTCTGGAAGAACACGGTATCAGCCTGTATCTTATGACAAAGCTTGCGCGTCTTGTAGGACTTGATCAGTTGCACATCGGTACTATTGATAACAGATTTCATGAAAATACAAAAGAATTAATGGCACTGTATGATTGCTGCATAATGGACAGATCAAAAGGAAATGAAAAAATGCATATCCTTCCTCAGAACTGGGATGGGATAAAGGCCATGTTCCCTGTTGTTTCAGCTGGGTCAGGAGTTTCATCGATACCAGAACTTATGAATATCTTCGGCAAAGATGTTATTATGGACTGTAGCATTGGTATGCATTCACATCCAATGGGCACCTCTGCCGGCGCAAAAGCCTGCCGACAGGCTATTGATGCGACACTTTCCGGTATATCTCTGGAAGAATACGGAAAGAACCATGCAGAACTGCAAACTGCCTTGAAAAATGGCATTTAATAATATGATGAGCAATGAGCAAACAAACAAAAGTATTCAAAGTGACTCCAAATAACTTATCAAAAATTATCAGGGAGTGTGCAGAAATTATTCAGAGGGGTGGCACTGTTGCCATCCCTACGGAAACAGTATATGGACTGGCGGCCAATGCGCTTGATCCAATAGCTGTTAACAGGATATTCCACGCAAAAGGCCGCCCTGCAGACAATCCGCTTATCGTGCATGTGGCATCCATAGAGCAATTGGAGCAATTGGTGTCAGAGATCCCTCCCAAGGCTTTATCTCTTATCGAGATCTTCTGGCCAGGGCCACTGACACTTATCCTCAAAAGGACCCGTATTGTTCCAGATATCACTACAGGCGGGCTGAACACGGTTGCTGTAAGGATGCCTGCCGACATAATAGCACAGGAACTGATACGCTCATCCGGTAAACCCCTTGCTGCACCCAGTGCTAACATTTCAGGCAGGCCAAGTCCGACCACTGCGTTCCATGTGCTCCATGACCTGGAAGGAAAGATCGATGCAGTAATAGATGCAGGAAATACATGTATAGGAGTGGAATCCACAGTTATCGATATGAGCGGAGAAAAACCTGCTGTTTTAAGACCTGGCTATATATCCGCAACACAAATCGAAGAGGTTATAGGAGAAGTAGAGATCGGCTACAGCGACCATGTGACAGAAACAGAGGGTGTTGTAAGGTCACCTGGTATGAAATATACTCATTATTCTCCCAGTGCTACCGTGCTGCTTCTGGAAGGATCGCATGATCTTGTTTTGGATAAGATCCGTGAAATGTATGCAGATTTTACGTGCAGGGGAGCAAGAGTGGGCTTGCTTGTCACGAGCAGTGATCTTTTTTCCCTGACGAACGATATGGTCTATCTTGGAAGAAAAGATGAACCTGAAGAAGTAGCCAGAAACCTGTTCCTAGGTTTGCGTTCTTTGGATGAGAGGGGAGTTAACATCATACTTGCAGACGGCTCTTTCACTCACGAAGGTGTAGGTGCGGCTGTGATGAACAGGCTAAGGAAAGCCTCGGAAATGATAATCAAAGTATAGGTGTATTTATGAAGGGATATAAAAAGGACCAATTAAAGGCAAAACAGCGATACATTGCGATACTGAAAACAAATAAGCAGCTTGCCAGGATAAATGTCATTATCCTGTCCCTTGGCCTGGCATTATCATATCTGGGAAAAGACACAATAGGGACACCCTTACTTTGGACAGGGATCATCATTTTCCTCTATACGATGTCGTCTAACTTCATGGCCCGCCGTTCACTGAAGAATTTGAAATGAAACAGTATGGGGAAAAAATAAGATCTTCAGATAAAGCCTACTGTCTTAAAAAGCTTGGATGCCAAATCCGCAACTACGAATTTGGCACTGCTGACAATGCCTACCGGATCAATGGTAAGGGTTCCGTTCGAACGGGCTCCTTCATACACAGAAAGCGGATCTGTTGTATTTATAAGGCTTCGGACCGTAGCTTCATCAGTGGCTATTATTACAGTAGGATCGTAATCCTCTACATCCTCTACCTTTTCAAATTCGGCCACTCTGCCGTTCTCTGTGACCAGCCATACATTCAGCTCACCTCCATCGTTCATCATAATGCCTGCCAGGATCTCTTCGTTACCCAGGAGTATTTGTATGGAACTTGGAAGTTCTTCGTAGTACGCATTGTACTCCGTAACAGCTCTATCCAGGTCATTGAAAAGTTCTGCACTGGCAGTATTCATTGTGATGAAGAACAGGATAATTAACATGCATAAGGTCTTTTTCATACCAAACCTCTTTTTTGTTCTTAGGATAGGAGTTTTTCCGTATACCTTGTTTTAATTTTTCTGCTATATAACCTTGTTCGTCTTATAAAGAACAATCTCGGACCCTTTCAGGAATATGCAGAATATACTTGGCTACAGATTGCTTTTTATATCGTAGTGTGATTAAGAGTATTGCTGTAAACTATCCTTATCATTTTGCTTTACATGCACAATTTGAGGTTTTCCGGAATGGGAGAGATAATTGCAAGTGACTCTATGTGGGAGTACTTCCGCTGGCTTGATGCAAGGCTGAAACAAGAGATGGACATAGCCAACGAAGCCAGAAAAAGGGGTCGTGATCCAAAACCCTTTGTAGAGATACCGCTTGCCAAAGATCTGGCTGACCGGGTAGAGAACCTCATCGGTGTACAGGGCGTAGCTCAACATATCAGGGAACTTGAAACAACCATGTCCCGTGAGGAAGCTGCCCTTGCCCTTGGCAGGGATGTGGCTGTGGGTACTGTCGGAAATTTCGATGACCGGAAAAAAGCCATAGAAGCTGCTATCCGTGTATCTATGGCAATGCTTACAGAAGGTGTGGTGGCAGCACCCATTGAAGGTATTGACAGGGTCGACCTTGGAAAGAATGATGATGGTACGGAGTATATCCGCATCCTGTATGCCGGTCCCATACGTAGTGCAGGTGGCACTGCCCAGGCCCTTTCTGTGCTCGTGGGAGATTACGTGCGCAGAGGAATAGGCATCGATCGATATAAACCGCGTAAGGAAGAAGTGGAAAGGTATGTGGAGGAGATACTGCTTTACAGAAGGGTGGCAAATCTGCAGTACACGCCTTCCGAATCCGAGATCAAGCTGATAGTAGAGAACTGCCCCATCTGCATAGACGGTGAACCCACTGAAGAGGAGGAAGTGGAAGGTCACAGGAACCTAGAGAGAATAGAGACGAACCGTATAAGAGGTGGTATGGCACTTGTACTGGCCGAAGGTCTTGCTCTGAAAGCCCCAAAGGTTCTGAAACATGTAAAAAAGCTACAGATGGACGGATGGGACTGGCTGGAAACCCTCATAGCAGGTACAAAGAGCAGTGGAAGTGAAGAGGAGCAAACTGCGGGTGTAAAGCCCAAGGATAAATACCTGAGAGATCTTATAGCCGGAAGACCGGTCTTCTCCCATCCTTCAAGGCCCGGAGGGTTCAGGCTAAGGTATGGCAGGTCCCGTAATACTTCTTTTGCCGCAGCTGGCATCAATCCGGCCAGCATGGTGATCCTGGATGATTTCATTGCTCCGGGCACTCAGCTTAAAGTGGAAAGGCCTGGTAAAGCTGCAGGCATGGCTCCTGTGGATTCCATAGAAGGCCCTACAGTAAGGCTAAGGTCCGGTGATGTTGTCAGGATCGATGATGCAGAGGAAGCTCGTAGGCTGCACCCGGAAGTTGGATATATCATAGATATCGGGGAGATCCTGATCAATTATGGTGACTTCCTTGAGAACAATCATGTATTGGTCCCTTCATCATATTGCTTTGAATGGTGGATACAGGAATACTCTTTTGCCACCGGTGAAGATGGGTCAGCTAAGCCTGAACTTAAGCATCCTTCCCAGGAACTTGCCCTGGAGATATGTGAGAAGCATAATGTTCCTCTTCATCCGGATTTTACTTATCTGTGGCATGATATAACGACAAATGATCTTATAAGACTGGCAGAGTTCATCGAGGAACATGGGTCTTTGGACGAAAAGCACTCGGTATTATCGTTGCCTCGGAAATTAAGTGCTGATAGCGGTATCAAGATACTGCTTGAAAACATGTTGGTGTTGCATAAAGTATCTGGCGACAATATATTGATCTTGCAGCCTCTTCCGCTGCTCAGATGTCTGGGCATAGGAACGGACCTTCACAGAAATTGGACAGATATTGATGCAGAAACCGGTCTTGACGCAGTCAACAAGGTCAGTGGACTGCTCGTAAGGGCGCGTGCCCCTTCAAGGATAGGAGCACGCATGGGAAGACCTGAAAAATCAGATCGAAGAATGATGTCACCTGCACCTCATGCACTGTTCCCTATAGGTGAAACGGGTGGAAATACCCGCAAACTTGAAGACGCTGCCAGTTACAAAGAATCTGTAAATGGCAAAGTCGGGCTTATAAAAGTGGAGATCGGCTCACGGATATGTCCTGCATGTGGAATGGAATCATACGAGTTCAGATGTGAATGTGGAGAATTCACCATTCCTAAGCTATCCTGTCCGAGATGTGGCCTTTCGGTCAACAAGGAAACGTGCCCCAAATGTGGTGTGAACACTACATGTGCCCGCATGCAGAGCCTTGATTTCAAGAACATATATCAGCGGGCCTTTGAGAAGCTGGGTGAACGTGAATCGAACCTGGATGCCATCAAAGGTGTCAAAAGGATGATGTCACGCAACATGACCCCTGAACCACTTGAAAAAGGCATTTTGCGTGCCAAGCATGAACTGTATACCTTCAAGGACGGCACCGTACGGTATGACATGTCGGATATACCTCTTACACATATAAGAGCCGATGAGCTGGGCATACAAGTAGGAAAACTGCTGGAAATAGGTTATTCCGAAGACATTTATGGAAAGCCTCTCACCAGCGGGAATCAGGTGGTGTGCCTTAAAGTTCAGGATATCGTCGTTTCATACGACTGTGCTACATATCTTTTAAAAACTACACGATATATAGATGATCTTTTATCCCGGTATTATCATCTTGAGCCTTATTACAATGCTCAGGGCATCGAGGATCTTGTGGGAACGCTTGTAATGGGTCTTGCACCTCACACATCGGCGGGTGTGCTGGGAAGGCTTGTAGGTTTCACCAGAGCAGCGGTGGGTTATGCTCATCCTTTTTTCCACGCTGCCAAACGGCGCAACTGTGACGGCGATGAAGATTGCGTAATGCTGCTTATGGACGGGCTTATCAATTTCTCAAGAGAATACCTGCCGGACAGAAGGGGGGGGAAAATGGATGCACCCCTTGTGCTTACCACTCGCCTGGACCCGAGCGAGGTGGATAAGGAAGCTCACAATATAGATGTGTGTGCATATTATCCACTTGAGTTCTACGAAGCTACACTAAAGTACACGAACCCAAAGGAACTTGAAAGTAAAATGGACCTTGTGAGCAGCCGACTGGGTACTCCCCTGCAGTATGATCACTTCATGTTCACCCATGATACTTCTGATATAGCACGAGGTCCCCCTGTCAGTGCTTACAAGACCCTTGGCAGCATGGTGGAAAAAATGGATGCTCAGCTTGCTCTGGCAGATAAGATCAGGGCTGTTGATGCTTCGGATGTTGCTGAAAGGGTTCTGGTCTCGCACTTCCTGCCGGACCTGTTCGGCAACCTGAGGGCATTCTCTAGGCAGAGCACGCGTTGTATCAAATGTGATGAGAAGTTCCGCAGACCTCCTCTTACAGGCGTATGCCCTAAATGCGGAGGTCGTGTAATATTAACAGTGCATGAAGGCTCTGTAAAGAAATATCTGGAAGTGTCAAGAAAGGTAGCTGCCGATTACAATGTTTCGGCTTATACAAAACAGCGTATTGAACTTATAGGGCTTGATATCAAGTCCCTTTTTGACAATGATAGATCAAAGCAGACAGGCCTTTCAGAGTTCATGTGATGGATCATTTGGTCGGCAGGCCAAAGGCATTGATCTGGTTGATCAGCTCGGTGAACTGTTCTACCTCAAAGGCGATCACTGCTTCCCGGGTCATACCTATGGACATTTCCCCATCATAGCTGAGCATCTCAGGGCCGCGGCGAACGAACCTGTCCACGCCGTCCCTGGATAAGGCTGCTTTTGCTTCCGGATCATGGACGAATGCGCGCCCGGGGATCAACACTGTTTCTTTGACATCGGTAAGTTCGAGGTTTTTCAGGTCTTCTATAGTGATCAGGCAGCCGATGTCCTTGTCTACGGGCACTACGTTCACAGTGCCTCCTAATTTAGCAAAGATATCTGCAAGTCTTGAAGCAGCTGCTCTACTGGTGAGGAGCGTTGCCTGCTTTCTTATTATAGGAAGCTGGCCCAGAGCTTGCTCATCATTGCGCAGTGCAAAGGGACAGCCTATGAGCGGGTCTTCAAGGGGGGTGCCTGTTATCCTTATCTTGTAGCGCGAAGCAGCTTCCCTTACTATGCTTAGGAACTCGTGTATTGTATGTGTCGTCACATCTTGGAGGATCGGACCATTCTCCAGGATCAGGCCCTCTTCCCTGCAGTTTGCAAAACGCATGAGTATTGCACCTTTTGTTCCCATGTCCTGCAGGTCTGTAAGGGTTTTCCACAACTCTTCGCCGTCATTTACGCCGGGTATGAGCACAATGGCAGCATAAACATCACAATGCTTGCTGAAATCTTTCAGCACCTGCAGGGATGCCTGGGGATTGGGATCACGCATGTGATCTGCCCGAAGTTGTGGGTCTGTGGAAAATACAGTGAAAGATACCTCTGTAACCCCATGCTCTATAAAGAACTCTGCATCATCCAGGGAATTGAAGCCTTTGCCGCTGGTGTATCCTAAATGGATGGGTTTTCCAAGCTGGGAAAGAACGGATACAAGTTCTCTTAATTGCGGATAGCAACTAATATCGCCTCCGCCACTAATGGTGATCTTATCGATCTCATTTGACCTGAACCTGATACTGTCTGAAAGGCTGTGAAGGACAAGCTGCATGGGCTTAAAACCAGTATATGCTTCTCTCACACCCCTGCTGCAGTAATTACATCCTTTTTGAAAAGGAAAACAATATTTGCACCCGAAGGGTGGCACCTCTTTTACTTTTTTAAAGTAACAATATGTGCAGAACCCATTGCAGTCTATGCCCGGACTGCCACCAACATCGGCTACTATCTCCATTTGTATCGTGTGATGCAATATGTATTACTTAAATCTTTGTAATGCCCGGCCCTCTCTATCGAACAGTATTATTTATAAAATTAAATATATAATAAAAATTTAATTGATATTATTTTGTATGAAAAATATAAGTCATATAGTGCACAAATTATTCTTCCCAGTACATGCTATGTGGCATCCGGTAAGTCCAACTAATATAATACTTTTAATATATATCGTTTGCCCTGAAATTGAATGCAGAGAGAATATTGGTGCAAAAGGTTTAAAACCTAATTAATCTTAATTAGCGGGTAATCCCGATGGAAAATATCGTATGCTTTAACGATGGTACAGATTTTTTCTTAACGCCTTGTCTGTACATTTTCCATAATGGATCTTAACAAATAGGAGGAAACATACGTGTCTGATAAAATAGACATTTACGACGACAAAGGTAAGCTGCTGGAAAGCGGCGTCGATCTTATGGACATTGCGCCAACAAGGAATGCAGCCATACAGAAAATCGTCAAAGACACCAAGAGGACTGTTGCAGTTAACCTTGCAGGTATCGAGAATGCTCTTGCCAGTGGTAAAATGGGTGGCGCAGGCCGCCGTATCCTTGGCAGAGGACTTAAGTACGACATCGTTGCAAACGCCAGTGCCATACAGGACTCCGTTGCAAAATTGATCCAGGTCAACAAAGACGATGACACCAATGTAAAGGTACTTGCAGGCGGAAAACAGTTACTTGTGCAGGTCCCATCCATTAGGACCGCAATAGGTGCAGACTACGTTTCAGCAAGCACAGTGGGTGCAGCAGCTGTGGTGCAGACGATTGTTGATATGTACAAAGTAGACATGTTCGACGCACCTATCGTTAAGGGAGCGGTCTGGGGAAGCTACCCACAGACAATGGACATGATGGGCAGCAACGTTGCATCCATCCTCAGTATCCCACAGAACAACGAAGGTCTGGGTTACTCTCTGAGGAACATCACCACCAACCACATTGCAGCCATCACCGGCAAGAAAGCTATGAACTCAGCAGCACTCTCATCCATCTTCGAGCAGGTAAGTATGTACGAGATGGGTAACGCAGTGGGCCTGTTCGAGAGGCACCAGCTCCTGGGTCTTGCATACCAGGGCCTGAACGCCAACAACATGGTATGTGACCTTGTCACCAAGAACAAGACCGGTACTCTCGGTACAGTGGTACAGTCCACAGTTGAGAGAGCTATCGAGGACGGCGTTATAGCAGTCGACAAGAAGGCACCATCCGGATACAACTTCTACAAGGCAAATGATGTCTCCAAGTGGAACGCATATGCAGCAGCAGGTCTGCTCGCAGCGACCATGGTGAACTGTGGTGCAGGAAGAGCAGCACAGAACGTTTCTTCAACCATCCTGTACTTCAACGACATCCTGGAGAAAGAAACAGGACTTCCAGGCTGTGACATGGGAAGGGCCCAGGGTACAGCGGTCGGATTCTCCTTCTTCAGCCACTCAATCTATGGTGGAGGCGGACCAGGTATCTTCAACGGTAACCACGTAGTTACCAGGCACTCCAGAGGATTCGCAATTCCTTGTGTTTGTGCAGCATGTTCACTTGACGCAGGCACCCAGATGTTCTCCATAGAGAAGACATCCTCACTTGTGGGCAACGTGTTCGGTTCAATACCAGAATTCAAGGAACCGATCAAGGCAGTTGCAGGAGCCCTCTAAATCCATTAATGTCCTATGTCATGGTATCAAAGGTAATCACAGATGTCAGATACGTCCTCAGACACAACAAAGCATTTGCAGCTTGAAATAGTTCCTCAGCGTCTGCTCAGGCCCGAAACCGCTCAGGCTCTCCTTAATGAGATCCTTGATCTGGACGGAGTTGTCAGGCTGTTCGTTCACGGTCCCAGATTGCCCGGCACTGTACCTTACGGTCCGGCAAAAGGGATCCCTCTAGTACATGATTCCAGGCGCCTTATAGAAATAGAAGGCAAGACTGTGGAATTAATGGTCAGTGTGGGCAGCATTCGTCTGGAAGTGACGGACGCCAATGTGAAAGAACAGGTGCATGAGATATGCGAGAAGATCCTTCCGTTCCCCTTTGAGTTCAGAGAGGGTAATTTCATGCTCAGAAGGCAAACCGTTTCAGGTTATGCAAGGTTTGGGCCCGATCAGGATCCCCTTATGGTGGGTATCACTGACCCGAAAGGCAAACTGAAAGACCAGGTATGTTTCATCAAAGATGAGTGATCTTATGTTCGACCGGGAAACGCAAGTTGTTGACTGCAGACATGGCATGGGTCTTGGAAGAGGAGGCGGTCTCGCACAAAGAGGTACGCTCTCTGAAACCGGAAGATCCGATGTCATAGCAATAGCAATGAGTCCCGGAAGAAGACATATCACAAAACCTGTATGCGAGCTTACATACGGTATGCGTCGCGAAGAGATACAGGTGAGTGTCCTGGTACTTAATACAGGATCAGGCATACCTGATACAAACATGGGTTCCGGTACCTTCGGAATATCACCCGAGGAAGTAGCCCAGATCTCAAGACATAAACTTGCGGTCATCCATACGGGCAATGTAAGGGACCACGTGATCAAGAAAGTAAGGAACATACTTGAGCAAGTGAATGTTCCTGCCATTATAGTGTGTCAGACCCCTGTGGATTTTGAGGACCTTGCAATGGCAGGAGTGAAGACAAGACTCGTGAAACCAAAAGATAACGATATTGTGACAAAAGGAAAAGTAATGGAAATTGTGACGGGAATCACACGAGGCGAATCATGTTCAAGGGAAAAGTTGAACGAACTCGTGAAAGCCGTGAAAACCACAATGAAATCATTAGATGTTAGGAGTGTATGATTATGGCATATAAACCACAGTACTACCCAGGTGCAACATCTGTTGCAGCAAACAGAAGGAAACACATGTCTGGCGATGTGGAGAAGCTCAGGGAGATATCCGATGACGATCTTGTAATGATCCTCGGACACCGCCCACCAGGCAGCGACTACCGCAGCACCCACCCACCACTTGCAGAGATGGGTGAGCCAGAGTGTTCTATCAGACAGACTGTAGAACCAACCCCAGGCGCCAAGGCCGGTGACAGGGTAAGGTATGTACAGTTCGTAGATTCAATGTACAACGGTACCTCAGTACCATACTTCAGGTCCTACAATGCAGCCATTAAGTTCAGAGGCGTGGACCCAGGTACTCTTTCCGGCCGTCAGGTCGTAGAGGCCCGTGAGAGGGACATGGAAGAGGTTGCCAAGTTCCAGATCGAGACCGAAATGTTCGACCCGGCACTTTCAAGCCTGAGAGGTGCAACTGTGCACGGTCACTCCCTGAGGCTCCAGGAAGACGGCGTAATGTTCGACATGCTGGACAGGGCAAGGCTCGAGAGCGACGGTATCGTAAAGATGCACAAGGACCAGGTAGGCAGACCTATCGACAAGAAGGTCGAACTCGGAAAACCAATGTCCCCGAAAGAAGCAGCAAAGAGGACAACCATCTACCGCGTGGACAATGTTGCTTACAGGAGCGATAAAGAGGTTCTTGAATGGGTTCACAGGGTTTTCGACCAGAGAACAAAATACGGATTCAAGCCGGAATAATCGAGGTGACATAAATGGCAGCAGACAAGAAGATGTTCGCAAAACACTTGGAGATCAAGTTCACAAAAGAGCACGGTGCCAACAAGATGGAAGGTGGCAAGATCACTGACATGGTTGGTAAGTACTACAGGCTCGGTGTTGAGCAGAACCCAAGGAAACTTGAAATGAAGAAGGCAGGTCAGGAACTCGCGAAGAAGAGGGGACTTGTCGGATACAACCCAATGATGCACTGCGGTGGTATACCACTCGGTCAGAGAGCTCTTACCCCATCCTTCATATCAGGCACTGACATGATGGTGGAGATCGACGATCTGCACTACGTGAACAACGCAGCAATGCAGCAGATGTGGGACGACATCAGGAGAACTGTAATTGTCGGTATCGACCTTGCACACGAGACCCTTGAGAAGAGACTGGGTATCGAAGTTACACCAGAGACCATCAACTTCTACCTTGAGACCCTCAACCACGCCCTCCCAGGCGGTGCAGTGGTCCAGGAACACATGGTCGAGACCCACCCCGCACTTGTGGACGACTGTTACTGTAAGATCTTTACCGGTGACGATGAGCTTGCAGACGAAATAGACAAGCAGTTCCTCATCGACATCAACAAGGAATTCCCAGCAGAACAGGCAGAGCAGCTTAAGGCAGCTATCGGAAAGACAACCTGGCAGGCAGCTCACATTCCAACCGTGGTCAGCAGGGTAACAGATGGTGCCCAGACCAGCAGATGGATGGCCATGCAGGTCGGTATGTCCTTCATCTCCGCATACAGCATGTGTGCCGGTGAGGCAGCGGTCGCTGACCTTTCATACGCAGCAAAGCATGCTGGTGTCATCTCCATGGGTGAAATGCTTCCAGCAAGGCGTGCACGTGGTCCAAACGAGCCAGGAGGTATCTCCTTCGGTCACCTCGCAGATATCGTGCAGACCAGCCGTATAGACCCAGAAGACCCAGCACACGTAGCCCTTGAGGTAGTCGGTGCAGGCTGTATGCTCTACGACCAGATCTGGCTCGGTTCATACATGTCCGGTGGTGTCGGTTTCACACAGTACGCAACCGCTGCATACACCAACAATATCCTGGATGACAACCTGTACTACGATGTAGACTACATCAACGACAAGTACAACGGCGCAGCCAAGAAGGGTACAGACAACAAGGTAAAGGCAACTCTGCAAGTTGTCAAGGACATCGCCACAGAGTCCACTCTGTATGGTCTTGAGAACTACGAGAAATACCCGACTGCACTTGAGGACCACTTTGGAGGTTCCCAGAGGGCAACCGTGCTTTCCGCAGCAGCAGGTGCCGCAACAGCTATCGCAACTGGTAACGGGAACGCCGGTCTTTCCGGATGGTACCTCTGCATGTACCTGCACAAGGAAGCACATGGCCGTCTCGGATTCTTCGGTTTCGACCTGCAGGACCAGTGTGGTGCAACCAATGTGTTGTCCTACCAGTCCGACGAGGGTCTGCCTGTTGAGCTGCGTGGACCGAACTACCCCAACTACGCCATGAACGTAGGTCACCAGGGTGGATATGCTGCAATAGCATCTGCAGCACACGCAGGCCGCGGCGACGCATATGCAGTGAACCCACTCATCAAGGTCTGTTTCGCAGACAGCCTCCTGCCCTTTGACTTTACGGCTCCAAGGAAGGAATTCGGTAGGGGCGCACTGCGTGAGTTCATGCCTGCTGGTGAGAGATCACTCATCATCCCGGCAAAGTAAATCCAAAGATAAGACACAGGTAGGCTTTATGCCTACTTTTTTCTCTTTTTCCATTACTACAGATCCGTATTTCAGCGGCTTATTCTGCTGTCTTTCCTAAGTATTATATATCATGCAATTCCTCTCCATATAGTACATTTAGGCTTATACTGCCCGTTTTCATGGAGTGTCACCTATGCAATATAGTCTGGGAATAGATGCCGGCGGAACTTTTACAGATGCTGTCCTCATTCGTGATACGGATGGGGTGATAGTGCAGAAAACAAAGGTAATAACCACATATCCTGATCCATTGGACGGGATAAGCAGGGCCATCGATGAACTCGATAAGGAATATGTCCGCAATGTCAAACTGGTATCGGTTTCCACCACACTTTCCACCAATACTATTCTTGAGGACACCGGATTTCCTGTGGCTGCTATCCTCGTTGGGGATTATGCCATACCACAGGAAGGGTTCCCCACTCCTGACTATATAATGGTGAACGGCGGTCATACAAGCAATGGTGAAGAGGCTGCTCCCCTGGATGAGGAAAAAGTAAGGACGTTCGCTCTGGAGGTAAAGGACAAGGTAGCTGCCTTTGCGGTTTCTGCCTTCTTCAGCAATAGGAATTCGGACCACGAGCTAAGGGTAAAGAAGATAATTACAGAACTAACAGGGCTGCCTGTGGTATGTGGTCATGAACTGTCCCAGGAAGTAGGAGCATATGATCGTGCGATAACCGCATATCTAAATGCCCAGCTGCTCCCGATCACACACCAGTTCATACAGTCCATACTTAAAGATATTCGTGCAAGGGGGATCGATGCAAACCTGCTTATGCTTAAGTGTGACGGTTCTGTGGTAGGTATGGAAGAGGCGCTGGAACGTCCGATAGAATCTATCTTCTCGGGTCCTGCCGCAAGTCTTGTAGGTGCTTCATATCTTGCAAAACTGGACACTTGCGCCATGATAGACGTAGGGGGTACCAGTACCGATGTCGCCCTTATCAAGAACGGGGTGCCTGAACTCAGTGAACATGGTGCCATTGTAGGAGGCTGGAAGACCATGGTGAAAGCTGTCCGCATGGAAACCTCAGCTACTGGTGGTGACAGTCATGTATGGATCAGCGACCACAAATTCCATGTGGGGCCTCGCAGGGTCATTCCTCTCTGCCGTGCAGCACAGCAGTATCCGGGTTTCCTGAAGCAGCTGCAGGAGGGCAAGAGCCCGTCCAAGAAGATCCTTGATGAGAACGTGCAATCCACAAAATATTTTGTGCGCACAGGATTCAAACCTATAGGCCTTACAAAAAGCGAGGAAGAGATATATGATTATATCCTGCATACGCCTGTATCCTATGTTGATCTCTTCCAGAAAATGAAAAAACAGCCGAGCACCTATGCTATTGATAATCTCATAAAGAAGCGCCTGATACAGCCTATTGGTTTCACTCCGACGGATACGCTCCATGTACTTGGGGAACTACAGAAATGGGACACTGAAGCCTCTGTTGCAGGTGCAGAAAAGCTGGCAAAATTACTGCAGATAGATAAAGAAGAATTCTGCCGGCAAGTTAAAAGAAAGGTCGCAAGAAACATGGCGGCAGACCTGATAGCTTACCTCATAGAAGGTATACCGGCCGATATTGTGCAGCGTATCCTGTCAGGCGAGAATTTTACCCGTTTTAAGGTCGAAACTCCTGTTGTACTGCTGGGCGGACCGGTGTGGGCGTTCAAGGAAGAGATGGAAAAACTCATTGATGCACAGTTCATCGTACCTGAAAATGCAGAAGTGGGCAATGCGGCAGGTGCACTGGTAGGCAAAGGCATAAAAAGAGTGGAGATCCTTATAAAGAAACACTTTGCCCCCATTACAGGAGAAGGTGTCTCTAATGAGGAGCTCAAAGAGGCAAAAGAGGTTGTGGAATACTTCGTGTTCACTCCTGAAGGAAGAAAGGTCTTTGGTGACCATGTTGAAGCCATAGCATTCGCGACCAATATCGGCAAAAAGATAGTAATGGACTACATGATAGGCGCAGGTTATTGTAACAATGAAGTTGAAATCACTGTCACCAGGAAGGACATGGTGATAACCGAAGGGGAAATGCCCATGGAATCCAAGATCATAGTATTGGGTGTGGGAACTTCCCGTATAGTGATGGATAAGAACTGTATCCCCGACTATATGCGCAAAAAAGCATTCAGTTTCAGCAAAGCGCTTGATGGATCATATTCCGGAAGATGATCATCCGTCAAGTGTTTCTATTTTTGCTCCGATGGACTTCATTTCTTCAAAGAAATCCGGATAGGAAATGGATACTGATTCGGCAGTATCGATCGTAGTGTTCCCTGCAACCATTCCTGCCAGGGTCAATGCCATCACTATCCTGTGATCGTGCCATCCGTGCACAGCTGCACCTATGAGCTTGCCGCCAGTGATAGTAAGGCTATCCGGCTCCTCTTTGACCATGATACCCATCTTTGAAAGCTCCAATGCCATAGCATGCAGCCTGTCTGTTTCTTTGTAACGCACGTGCTTTGCATTATCTATAACCGTCACACCATCTGCAACAGCAGCAAGCACTGCCACGGTAGGTACAAGATCTGGTGTTGCTCCGGCATCGAACATGATCCCTTTAAGAGTTTTCCGTTTAACGGTAACAATACCCTTTTCCGTATCCCAGTGCACGTCTGCCCCCATTTGCCTGAGCACATTGATGATTTCGGAATCTCCCTGTTTCGAAGGGAAAAGATTATGGACACTGATGCATGGACCCAGCATCGCTGCGGCTGCAAGCAGATAGGAGGCTGAAGAGAAATCCCCGGGGACGGTGTATTCTTTAAGATCGTACTTCTGGTTTGCCGGAATAATTAATCTAATTCCATTGTTTTCATCTACCAATATCCTTACACCGGCTTCTGCTAACATTTCTATAGTGATATCCACATAAGGCCTGGATTTCATCTGTCCTTTCACGGAGAGGATCGTATCTTCCTCAGCAAGCGGGCATGCGATCAGTAATGCGGAAATGAACTGCGAACTCATGGAACCATCTATCTCGGCAGCAGAGCCTTTAAGTCCCCCTCTTACCACAATAGGGGCACAGCCGTTGTTCCTTGTGGAAAAAACTTCCACACCCATCTTGTTGAGCACATCCAGAAGTGGCTGATTCGGCCTGCCTCTTATTGAACTGTCGCCTGTAAGCACCGTCGCGCCATTTGCCAGTGAAGATATGGCGGTCATAAGGCGCAGAGTAGTACCGGAGTTCTTCACATCTATTACATCATCAGGTACGCCGGGTTTTCCTTTTATGCCTGTTATATGCAGGTCACCATTGATGAGTTCTATCTTAGCCCCTAATTTTTCACAGGCTGCTACAGTTGCCAGAGTATCTGCTGACAGCAAGGGTTTTCTGACGATACATTCACTGGAAAGGGCGCCTATGGCAATAGCCCGATGAGTATAGCTCTTTGATGTAGGTGCATACAACTCTCCCTGGACCTTTGAGACATCAACTGAAAACCTCATTTGTGTACAACCTCGTCTTGCAAAATTTCTGCTCATGGAAACTAACAACGTCCCAAGCGTTCCAATCGCAAGGGTAATACTGCACAATGCGAATTAAGGATTTCGTTAATACTTTGTTATATATCTATATGTTTCAAGTAAAATCTTGTATAAGCATGTCGATTTAAATAGATATTGCTATTGCGCAGACAACTTCTCCTTCAATACTTAAACAATTCCGGCCTTCCCGCAGAGGATTTCAAAATTGGATATATAAGAAAGGATATTAAAATTAATGAGAATGATACTTTTCCACTGGAAACAAAAATCGTCTTTATCTGTGTAGCAGATAAAGAAAAATGGGCGCTGTGAAAACGATCATGATCAGCGATCAACGAACTAAGCCTACTCGTTCTATCAATGTCTTGCAGTACATTTTAAAATACTGCATTTGAATATCTTTTGAATATCCTGTTTACAGGATCTATACCACTCCTTTTTAGAAAAAGTATAAATAAGATGTCCATGACCCTTTATAAAGGATTATAATACTAAATCTTGATGAACCAGCTTTTACATCCCATGCTAAGCTTGCCAAAGAGATGGTTCTGGATGCTCTGCCTGCGACCTATGAGAAGTGCCCAATGATCTCAATTCTTTGTACTAGTTGCATGCAGAACTGAAATAAGTTAATGAAACATACTTAAATATTTCATTTATGTTTGCCCGGAAACAATTATCCATTTATGTAAATTGAAGGGATCGAATAATGATTCGATTAAAAAGGATTTACGATCAACCCTCAGAGAAAGATGGCATAAGAATACTGGTCGATAGGCTTTGGCCTAGAGGTCTTAGCAAACAAACAGCAAAATTCGACATGTGGTTAAAAGAAGTAGCTCCCAGTGATGACCTGAGAAAATGGTATTCTCATGATCCGGACAAGTGGGAAGGATTCAAAGAACGTTATTTCAAACAGCTGCATGAAAAAAAAGAATATGTTTACCAGATCATAGAAAGAGCAGAAAATAATGATGTTACCCTTCTTTACTCGGCAAATGATGAGAATTTCAACAATGCAGTTGTCCTGAATGAGTATATTGAATATATAAGGAGCGATCAAGAATGATGGGTGTTGAGGATTTGAGACATGAGCATACTGAAATAACTCTAATGCTCGGTATTCTGGGAAAGATATGTGAATTGCTTGATTCTGGGGAGGAAGTCGACCCTGAACACCTAAAACAGTTACATGATTTCATGGTTGTTTTTGTAGACCAATGTCATCATTCAAAAGAAGAAGAATTGCTGTTCCCTACGCTGGAGAGTATAAACGGAGGCGAATCAAAAAAACTAATAGACGTGCTTATACAGGAGCATGAAGCAGGACGTAAATATGCGCATGCTATAGGTGAAGCTATTTCTGATAAGCAGAATATGGATCTCATGGACCGTTCAAAGATAACTAAAAATGGGAAGTATTATATCAAGCTCCTGGTGCAACACATTGATAAAGAAAACAATGTTCTTTTCACGATGGCCGAAAAAAAGCTTTCAGGAAAGCAGGATCAGGAATTATTTGAAAGGTTTGAGATCGTGGAAAAGGAAAAGATCGGAATGGGCAAACATGAAGAATTGCATGAAATGCTTCATCGGCTGGCTGGTATATATTTACAATAAAAATAATCAATATCAGTAAATAAACTCTGGCGGTAAATTAGTATATAATGATCCCTATTAACCTTATTGATGTCCAAAGGACCCATCTGTTACACTATAGGATATGGGGATCGTACTCTTGAAGAGTTCATATCCATGCTGCAGAACAACAAGATCACCCACCTTGTAGATATAAGGCGGTATCCGCATTCATGGATGGAGCATTTTGATAAGGAGCCATTACGGTCAATACTCCCAAAGAACGGGATCTCGTATGTGCACTGCACCGGTGTGGGTGGTATGCGGGAGAGTTCCTACAGCGAATACATGGGAACAGAAGAGTTCAATAACAGTTTTTCCAGGCTTATAGACTTCATAATGGAAGTGAACGGCATTGACGGAAATCCGGTGCTAATGTGTGCGGAAAAAAATCCAAAGGACTGCCACAGGCGTTATCTTGCGCAACATCTGGAACAGTTAGGAATAAAAGTTATACATCTGACCGAGCCCGGTCAGATAGACTTCTCTTCTTTCTCTTGATATTTACATAGCCCTAAGACGAGCTATCCTCTCTTCTGTGGCGGGATGTGTTCTGAACAGGTTGCTGAAACCGCCTCCCTTAAGAGGATTGACTATGAACATGTGTGCTGTGCTGTCTGAAGCCTGTACATCTCCCCTTCTCGGGCGGTAAAGAGCAGAACCATATTCCAGTTTCTCCAGGGCGTTTGCAAGAGCCCATGGTTTCTTACAGATCCTTGCTCCTTCCTCATCGGCAGCAAATTCCCGTGATCTGGAAATGGCAAGCTGTATAATGGTAGCTGCGAGTGGAGCCACTATGGCTAATGCAAGGAAACCCAGGATATTGTTGCCTCCTTCCTCGTCGCGGCCTCCGAATCCGCCGAATATGGCCGCCCACTGTGCCCAGGTGGCTATCATGGATATGACACCGGCAATGGTCGCTGCGATGGCACTGATCAGTGTGTCCCTGTTCTTCACATGGGCCATTTCATGAGCGAGCACGCCTTCCAGTTCCTCAGTTGTCAGAAGATCCAATATGCCTGTGGTGGCAGCAACAGCCGCATGCTTGGGATCCCGTCCCGTTGCAAAGGCATTAGGCATGGCTGTGTGGACGATATAGACCCTGGGCATAGGCATGTCTGCAAGGGTTGCAAGTTTCTTCACTATGCCATACAATTGCGGATGCTCAGAAGCAGTGACCTCTTGTGCCCTGTACATGCGCAATACTATCTTATCACTGTACCAGTAGGTGCCGAAGTTCATGATTATAGCGAATACGAACGCTATGATCATTCCCAAAGACCCACCTAAGTGATTTCCGACCATGACCAGTAAACCGGTCAAGGATGCCAATAACAAAGTTGTTTTCAGCATGTTTCCCATATTGTATTTACCTCAACAGACCTCATTGGATAAGTTCTCATAAGTTTTCATATCCTATATGTATGTTCATCTATAAAAAGATAGTTCTAGATACTAAATATAAAAATTAAACGGAGAAAAGAGGTGAAGCCATCAGATATCTTCGATAGTAATGTTCTCCTCTTTTTCCATCTCAAGAATAAGAGCTTCCAACTCTTTCATTTCCTGATCCATATCCTGTATCTCAGTGTCGGTTATACTTACATTGCCTTCTGCAAGTATTGCATCGGCAGCTGCAGTACCATTACCAGACGATATCGATGATGATGTCAGTTCAGAGGCATTATCCTTTTTATCTGCACATCCGGATATTGCAAGGGCACAGACAAACACGAACAGAACGCAAATAGTAGCATATTTCATCTTTCACTCCTCCTGTGAACTACCTTCTTCAGGATCACTCTCAAATTGGGAAGCCCAATGTTTGCTTTCTTCGCCAGTACCTGCTGTATATGTGCCTTCTCCTGAAAGTACAGCACTTCCAATCCCTTCGACCTTCAGATCAACTTCTGTACCCTTCACCATAATCGTAAGCCTGCTACCAGAAATGCTCACATTGGCTGTAAGGTCGGAATATACCAGTGCTCTCTTTTGCTCAGCTGCAAGGGAATTATCCAGTTCCAGGAAGATCTCAGAACCATTGCTGATCTTAATCTTTGCATCTCCGGCATGGTCTTTGATCACAAGCTGCGCATCATCTATTGTCATCTCTGCGGTTATGTCTCCTGAAAGTACAGCAGTACCATTGCCTTCGGCCAGAAGTGTGCCATCACCGTTGAGGGAAACTACTCCCTGCCTGTAAGTTTTAAGGATCTGGGATATCCTGGCGAGCACAGCATTTGCATCTTTGAGGTTCTCTGCTGAAGCGCTCCAATATTCACGTGATGTGTCATCACCATTCTGATATGCCTCTCTTGCACGTTCCCTGTTCTGCCGGGCTTGTTCTATGAGGCCATTGTATCCCTGGAGCAATTCCTCAAGTTCTGTAGTATCCTTACCCTGTTGCTGGAGTGTTTCTATCTCCTTAGAAAGACGTTCTGAAAGAGACACAGATCTATTCAGATATGTGCCTACCTTCTCATCTACAAATGTTGTCCTAGTCTTGTAGGCATCCTTTACTGCGTCTCTCCATATATCGCGTATATTCCTGGCAGACTTAGCAAGCTCCTTGGTTGTAGTGGAATTCTCAACATTGTCCTTTTCAGTATCAAGTTCAGAGATATACTCATCGATCTCAGCGATGATCACATCAGCATCTTCTCTCTGCGAGTCATCCACTTTCTCTTTCAGTTCCTCTAAATTGGATATTGTATAATTGATGGTTTCAAGCAAGTATTCCTTCCTGACATCAAATACCTCCTTTGAAGAAGCATTGATCTTGCCACTGTTCATGTTGGCATTTACTTGCTGTAGCTTTTTCTTTGCAGCAAAATAATCATCTCTGTTCTTCTGCCGTCTTTCAGTAGCACCTTTGTCATTCGGATCATCATTGCCACTTACAGATATACGGTTCTCTTCCCCTTCCTGGTTCTTTACTTCATTAACCTGGCCTCCCATCCCATTGTTGCCATTACCTCCTGAGGAGGCAGCAAAGGCACCAGTTGAGAAAACGCTCATCAACATCAGTACAATAGTAACGTAAGTAAATAATTTCATGACTTTCGTTTTTATCTCTCCTTGTACATTTATTTAATGGAAGTGGTTCCGCAGAAACCTATTATAAAATATAGGTTTCCACGAAGCCTAAGCAGTCATAACTTAGAAGTTATGATGTGCTCTTTTACCATCATATTTATAATCGTTAGGTGTGCAATCTCCTGCGTTTACGCACTTGCCATTATAAGGGCAAACTCCATCATTGAGACAGTTGCCATCACATATGCCATCCCCATCCCCATTATTCGCCATCTTTTCTCCATTTCCGCCTGCTTTTGCAGATACTGCTCCGATTGCCAGCATGCTCACGATCAGGAGTGCAACGGAAATATAAGCGATTGTTCTTATAGTTCTCATTTCCATTTCTCCTTTGTTCTTGATCAGATGTTTTTCGTCAATTGCCATGTTAGGATATTCAAATAAATACATACTTTACTTTATGGTTGTTTTTCTTTCATATGAAGAGTGATATAAGGGTTAATCTGCTTTATTTTACTTGAATAAACTTTATCAATGCTCAGATGACAGATGATGGAAAAGATTTACATATCTTGTCGGTTAATATAAAATTGTGCCTTCCAAAAAAACTAAAACCAGAGCATATCATTTGCTGGTACTTATATTCTTATGTTCGTTCTTCCTCCCCCTGACAGAGGCTGCGGAAGTTGCAACAGTCCATGGTGCAGTATACGATTGGGAGACCTTCAAGCTTCTGGAGAACACAATTGTTGAAGTGAACTCCACGCCTCCGCAGTCACAGGTAGCCAAATATGGTCTCTACTCCTTTGATCTGCCGATGGGCATATACATCCTCAAAGCAAGTTATTATGAGAAGGGTGAACTTGTTTCATACAGAGAAGAAACGCTCAATATTACAGATGAAGGAGACTATCTGCTGGATATGCTGCTTCTACCGGCTTATCCTGAAAGCAATTTGAATGATAGTGACCTTCCGGAGATCCCGGCACTGGTAGAAGAAGAAAATCTCCTTCAGGATAATAATAGCTCTAAAAGCACCATTTTCTTAATAGTGGCTGGCTCGTTGCTCATTGCAGGTGCCATTGTATTCTTGGTACTTAAAAAGAAACAAAGTTCTCAGAACGCCTATCTGGAAACCAGTTTATATGAAGCCGAATACTCAGGTTCGGAGAATACAACTGATGATGGTGTATCGCTGCCTCAGGACCTTCAACAGGTAGTTGCCCTAATAAAAGCTAATGGGGGAAGGATCACTCAAAGAGACCTTCGCAGCAAGTTAAGTTATTCAGAAGCCAAAGTGAGCCTTATGGTCTCTGATCTTGAGAACAGGGGCATCATCGAGAAATTTAAAAAGGGCAGAGGGAACGTTATAGTACTTAAACAGGAAGATCACCAAAATATATAATTGTGTTAAGTACCTATGCTTTCCATTATATATCATCATTTCAAAGAAAACGAGGCGGCACATGCGAGTTTCTATGGACATAGAATTACAGGATGCCCCAGGACAACTGGTGCATGCATTAAAACCAATATCTGAGTTCAAGGGTAACCTTGTCTCTGTGGTACATCATCATGAGAAAAGAACTCCTCGTGGCACTATTCCTGTACAAGTGGTATTCGAGACCGAGTCCTTGAGCATATCTCCCCTTATAAAGAAGTTGGAAGAGCTTGGTGTGGGAGTCATCCGGGTCAACGAAGAAAAATATCTCGAAAGAGGGACAGTTGTACTTATCGGTCATATAGTACACACGGACCTGGAAGATACTATCGATACAATTGATAAAACAGGATATGCAGAAGTAGTTGAACTTCACCTTTCTATGCCCAGTATAAACAAATCATCCTCTGCCTCTTTCAAGCTTGATGCAGTGGGAAAGAAAGAATTGAGGGATGCCATATCATTGCTCAGGTCAATTGCTAATAAGAAAGACCTTGTGTTGATAGAGCCCATTGAGAGCGAGATCCTGTGAGGTTGTAATATGAAGAGAATAAAGGCTTCTATCATTGGTTTTGGTTCTGTTGGTCAGGGAGTGGCAAGGGTATTGCTCCGTAAGAAAGAAGAACTCAGCTCCATGGGCCTTGACATCGCAGTTGTGGCTGTAGCAGATTCCAAGACAGCTGTAATTGATCAGCAAGGTGTGGACCTTGCCATGGTCCTTGAGCGCAAGGCCTCAGAAGGTATCGTAGGTGATGAACACATTACAGGCCATGATATTATCCGTGATATAGAACACGATCTGGTCATAGAGACGACTCCTACTAATATCGACACGGGTGGTGTGGGTTTGCAGAACATGCTTACTGCTTTCAATAAAAAGAGGCATGTTGTAACATCCAACAAAGGTCCTCTTGCCCTAAAATACAGGGAACTTGCGGCACTGGCAGAACGATCAGGTTGTGCCTTCAGGTTCGAGGCCACTGTAGGGGGTGCAATGCCCTTGATTAATCTTATAAAGGATACGCTGGCAGGTAACGATGTGATCAGCATAGAAGGTATATTCAATGGTACCTGCAACTATATACTTACCCGTATGATGGAAGAGCATGCAACCTATGAGCTGATGCTCGCAGAGGCACAGGAACTGGGTATAGCTGAAAAGGATCCTATCTATGATGTAGAAGGTATAGATGCAGCATGCAAGCTCGTGATCCTTGCAAATGCCATATTCGGAATGGACGCCACTTATAAAGATGTGCACGTCACAGGTATCTCTCGTATCACCCCCGAAGCTCTGATGCTTGCCGAAACAGACGGTTATGTTATAAAGCTCATTGGAGAGGTCAGTAAGAACAGGATACAAGTGGCTCCACGGCTCGTGCCTATCGGCCATCCGCTGGCGGTAGGAGGAACCCTGAATGTAGCCTCGCTGCAAACAGATCTTGCCGGGCCTGTCATAGTTGTTGGCAGAGGAGCCGGGTCCATCGAGACAGCAAGTGCCATTCTGAGCGATATCGTTTCCGTCTATAAGGATTAAGCAAGCTGATCGCAATGACAAGCTTCAGGGAGTTCTGCAGGATATGCAAGATCATAGAAGAGACAGCCGGATCTCTGGATATGACAGGACTTGTTTCGGAGCTGTTCTCTCTTGTGACCAGTGAAGAGTTGCCGATCGTAACCCATTTTGTTATGGGTGAGGTTTTCCCAGCATGGACCGACAAAGAAGTAGGCCTGGGTACAGGCATTCTTATAAATGCCCTTTCCAGATCATCAGGCTTGTCTATCAAGGAAATAGAGGATATAGTAAGGGAAACAGGAGACATCGGTAAAACTACAGTGAAAGCCCTGGGGAAAGTATCCAAGGGACAGGTTACATTCTCTTCTTTTTTAGACTCCCCTGCGGAACTGAGTATCATGGAGGTCTTTGAAAGATTCAGGGATATAGCCCATGCAACAGGCAAGGGGTCCCAGACATCCAAGATCAAGCATCTGCAATATCTTTTTAACTCGGCATCCGTTGAAGAGGTTAGCTATATCGCCAGGCTTGCCATAGAGGATATGAGGATAGGTGTGGGGGAAGGCATTGTCAGGGATGCCATCGCAAAGGCTTTTAACGTGCCTGTGGCCTCTGTCGAAAGAGGCTACATGCTCACAAACGACATGGGACTTGTGGCTGTCACTGCAAAAGAAGGAGGAAATGAAGCTCTTTTGAACCTGGGACTGCAGGTAGGCAGACCTATAAAGCTGATGCTTGCCCAGGTAACACCTGATATCGAAACTGCCATCAGGGAACTGGGCGTTGTTGCAGCAGAATGGAAATTCGATGGTGCAAGGGTGCAGATACATAAAAAAGGAGATACTGTTACCCTCTATTCCCGCCGTCTTGAGAACATCACTGGCTCACTTCCTGACATCGTATCTGCAGTTAAGACGGCCGTTAAGGCTGATTCTGCCATACTTGACGGTGAGGCGGTGGCCATTGACGAAGATGGAAGACCAAAACCTTTCCAGGAGATCCTCAAACGTTTCAGACGTAAATACGATGTGCAGAATAAGGTACGCCATATTCCGCTTACCCTTAACCTCTTTGATATCATGTACCTCAATGGTGATAGCCTGATAGAGCTTCCACTGCAAAAGCGTAGGGAGTTTCTGGTTTCCTCTATAGGGGACAGTGATCTTGTACACGTGGATAACCAGCTGATCACTTCAGACATCTCTCAGATAAACTGTATGTATGAACAGGCACTGCAGGCAGGCCATGAAGGGATCATGATAAAGAACCCCGGATCGCCATATTCACCAGGCAAGCGAGGAAAGAACTGGCTTAAAAAGAAGCCAGTTATGGAAACCCTGGACCTTGTGGTAATAGGAGCTGAATGGGGTTATGGCAGAAGGACAAGTTTCCTTGGTTCTTTCGCATTGGCCTGCCATGACCCTGAAACAGGCAGATTCCTGTCTGTAGGTAAAGTGGCTACAGGAATATCGGATGAGCAACTGGCCGAGCTCACAGAACTTTTCAGGGAGCATATAATTTCAGAATCAGGAACCAGCGTTGAGATCAGACCACACATACTCTTTGAAGTGGCTTTTGAAGAAATACAAAAGAGCACAAACTATGGATCCGGTTATGCATTGCGTTTTCCACGGCTTGTGCGTGTAAGGGATGATAAATCACTGGAAGAAGCCGACACACTGGAGCGTCTTGAGGACATGTACAGGACCCAGCGTAAATGAAACGTTTATAAGGTCAATTGTGTCTTTTTTGCTTCAAAAGGTATTATACCTATTAGACCATAACTCGCCACCATATGAAAAGTGAGTTGCTTGTAATTATATTGCTGATAGCTTTTCTGGCACTTTCAGGCTGTACGGATAAAGAGATAGTGCAGGATACTGACAGTAATGCATCTGCTGAAGATATAAAATATATAGAGATTTACATTGATGATTATGCCTTTCATCCTCAATCACTGACCATTTCCCGGGGAGATACAGTAAGGTGGACTAATAATGATTCAGTGGCATACATTGTTAAAAGCAGCGCATTCCAGTCTCCCACGCTGACCAAGGGCATGACCTTTACCTACACTTTCAATGAAAGAAGAACATACAATTACTATCTTGCTACACATCCGTATACAAAAAGCGGGATGATAGTGGTGGAATAAGACTATAACAGTACATCTTCAAGACCAGAAGAGAGCACTATCTCCACAGCTCTTTCGATTTCCTGTGCTCTAAGATGCCTGTTCATCTCAGGATACCTGTAAGCAAGATAATGAGGAGCATATTGGAACATGGGATTGAAACGGACATGAGGAATATTTTCTTTTACCCACTTTACTGCAGGTCGCGTACAGCAATCTACATGTTCCGGTAAGACCAGATGGCGCAGGAGTATCTCGGCATCTGAGTATGCACGGGTCAGATTATCAGTGACAACTTTGATATAATTGTTAACTTTCGAGTATTTTTCGGCACACTCGTCGTTACCGTATCTGAGGTCTGCAAGATACACGTCAACAACACCTTCAAGTAGTTCACCCACTTCCTTTGAATGATACATGTTAGAGTTCCAGATCACAGGCACATTAACTGACAAATTGCTGATGATCCTTAGTACCGCATGCGGATGTGGGGTAGGAGTGACGAAGTTCACATTCCTTGCTCCTTGCATGCGACGCTTTTCTATCAATTTCGCGAGTTCCACAGGATCAGCGATCTTACCTGTTTCCGGATGGGTAGCTATATCCCAGTTCTGGCAGTAGATACATGAAAAAACACAACCTGTAAAGAATATTGTGTGCGAAGGCACAAGTTCGGGCTCTTCTCCTGTATGCAGGAACTCAGATGCATATCCTGAAACAGCTCCTACCCTGCAGTGACCCTTTTGGTTCTCTTTCCTGTTAACACCACACCTGTGTTCGCAGAAGTGACAATTCTCGAGCATCTTTTGTACGATCACGATCTTCAGGTCAAGAAGAGAAGATCTTGGCATGCTGAGGTCTGGATCATATTCATCATTATCGATCGATGCCAGCAGTTTTCTATAATCCTGCATCTTTAATTGATGCATGGTCCACAGTTCCTCCAGAGAAGCTGCCTTTTCAAAAGATACCGGGACCAAACGGCATATACTGTACCTAGGAGGCAATTCATTCTTCTCTACTTGCTGATACCTGCGCAGGAAAACAGGTTCTTTCATATAGTTTCCTTGTGCGGGAAGAATTGAATAACTTGTGGTCCTATATGATGTGAAACTCAGGTGGAGAGAACATTCGATGGTAGAAACCGACCATGTTGCACAGAGGCTCGATCCCAAGCTTTACATTCTTTCCGTTTCCAAGTTCTTCAAAGACCTCGGTACGGGTATACTCGCTTTTCTAATACCTCTTTATATAGTACAGACCCACAGTGTCTTTGTTCCTGAGATCCCCGATGTTGTAAAAGCAGGCATTGTCACCACGGTCTTTGGTCTTTTCAATGCATTTTCCCAGCCTATTTCAGGCAGGTTGTCAGACCGGCTGGATAAAAGGAAGCCTTTTGTCATATTCGGACTTGCTGGCTTCATAGCGGCTTCAGTGCTTTATTCTTATGTTTATGTTTTTGAACACGTAGTGCTTCTGAGAGCTATACAGGGTATAACGGTAGGTGCAGCAGTACCAGCTATTATAGCAATGGTGACCCATTTCTCTACTTCCAGTACCAGAGGCAGAGCCATCGGCATATATTCAAGCATGAGGGGATTTGGTTATGGCATAGGTGCAATGGTCGGTGGCATAGTAGCTACATATTATGGGTTTACCGCAGGGTTTTATTTATGCGCTTTTCTGGGGTTGATAAGTTTGCTGCTTGTGCAGTTCTTTGTTGGCGAGACACACGACAGGCATGAAAAACAAATAACATATCTGAACAATAGTGGATCATTACAATTTCATGCTCTCGCCTTTGCAATGTTCATAATGATGGTCGGGATTATGATCATATTCGCTTTTCTTCCTGAATACGAGGTCCGCCTGCAATCCTCGCAACTTTCTCTAAGTATCGCAGTGTCCGCATATGTCATATCCAGAGTGACACTGCAAACCCCCATGGGTATGCTATCGGACAGGTACGGGCGTAAAAGGCTGATATTATACGGTTTACTGCTTAATATACCGGTAGTGCTTGGATTGGGTTATGTCACCAGAGTGGAGGAGCTCATTGTGCTGCGTGCCTTGCAGGGACTTTGCATGGCCTCGGTGGAAACTCCGGTCATGGCGCTTGCAGTGGATCTTGCAGGTGGTGCGTCGGTGAGTGCACGGGTGAGCTCCATTACCAGCGCACAGGCAGCAGGTACAGCTTTTGGACCCTTGATAGGAGGTCTTCTGGGAGGCTATGTATCTTTTGCAATGCCTTTCTATGTTTGTGCGGCTATGATGGCCGTTTCACTGTTAATAGTTATACACATGGTTACAGAACCTCAGCTCGCACGCAATATCGATCGAGATCCTCGAAGGTCATGATGAATGTTGTCCCTGCACATCTGTCGATCTCCAATTTTCCTTTCAGTTGCTCTATCAGAGTAGTGACCAGCTGCATCCCCAGAGAACCGGTGCTGAATATATCCACGTTTTCAGGAATTCCATTCCCATTGTCGCTGATAGTAAGCACGAGTGAACTGCCCCGGCCCTTAAGGGACAAACTGACCAGACCTTCCTTACCTGGGTCAAAAGCATATTTCAGAGAATTTGTAATAAGTTCGTTTACTATAAGGCCCAGTGGTATGATCTTATCTATGTCCAGATATATCTCGTCGACATCGATCTCAAGGTTTACCTTTTCTGTACCTATTCTGTAAGAGTACAGCAGGTAGTTCGCCAGGTTTCTTATATAATCGGCAGCATCTATATTCTTCAGGTTCTTTGACATATAGAGTCTTTCATGGGCTATGGCCATGGAACGTATCCTGTTCTGGCTTTCTGCAAAGGCCAGTCTGACATCCCTGTCCTGAAATTTTCTTGATTGCAGGCTTAGGAGGCTTGCGATCACCTGTAGGTTGTTCTTGACCCTGTGATGTATCTCCTTAAGCAGCACTTCCTTCTTATAGGCTTCTTCTGCCATTTTTCTTTCGCTTATATCCCTTGCAACGGTCAGAACTGCTTTTTTATCCTTATAATCTATTATCCTGCTGCTTATTTCCACGGGAATGCTCTTTCCGGTACTGTCCACATAGATAGTTTCGTATATTGTTTTTCCTTTCCTTTTGAGTTCCTGTAACCTTTCAGGCAACAATGCAGCATATTCCGAAGCATTGAAATCCCGGGGGGACATGCCCAGCAATTCGACCCTGCTATATCCCAGCATCTCAGAAGCAATATTATTGACCTCCTTGATCCTGTTTCCCATATCGTCACAGATGTAGATGGCATCATTAGCGTTCATGAAGAGTGTCTTGAACTTCTCTTCACTTTCCATAAGTGCCCTTTCAGCTTCTTTTATATGAGAGATGTCAAGGAAGCTTTCCACTATACGCTGCCTGCCATCCAGTTCAATATAAACTGCATTTTTGAGAATGGGACGTTTTTCATCTTTTGCTGTAATGAGAACCCTTTCAGAAGAATCTATTACCTGTTTCAGATTTGTAAGGGGACATTTACCTTTCTCTGCAACACACATGAATTCGTGACAGATCTTACCTATGATCTCTGCTTTCTCTCTTCCAATAAGCTGGACAGCCACTGGATTAGCATCAACTACAGTGTGGGATTCGGCATCAATTATCATTACACCGGCCTGGACAGCTTCCAGTATGGTCTCCAGTCTTTTTTGGCTTTTCCTGATCTCAGATTCTATTTGCTGTTTTAGGATCGCAGCGCCTATGGTATCGGCGGCTATCCGGAGAGCGTCCATTTCCACCAGTGACCATTCCCTCTCACGTTCACAATCGTCAAAACCAATGAACCCCCACCATTCCTTGCCAACATATATTGGCACGGCGGCAAGAGAAATGATCCCCTGGTCTCCCAGTGACCCTCGCTCCTCATCAGGAAAATCTTTTATAAGGCCCGCTATATGATGCCCTCTTTTCATTATTTTCTCCCAGCGGGGTGCCATGGAATGGTAGGGCAACTTCTGTAAAAACGGATTGTCTATCTGAGGGGCAATACCTCTGGCAACCCATTCGTATTTGTGTGACATTAGAAGAGTACTGTCATCTCCGGTCTCGTTCTGAAAAATATATACCCTGCTGACATTAGTAGCCCTCCCGAGTTGTTCCAGTATTTCCTTGAAATCCTCTGAAGA
>NZ_MVQX01000014.1 GCF_002067275.1 Methanomethylovorans sp. PtaU1.Bin093
CATAATGCATCTTTATCAGGCAGAAAAATATCGCATGCAGAAAAGTGAGAATGATCCCCATTGTTCCCTGTTCCGCATGTGCAAGATAAGGGTAAATTTCTCTTTTTTACCTAACTACAACACAAAAAAGAAAAGATATAGATTTACTGCATTACACAGGATCGGTTACACTCATGTTTTCTTGAACATCAGGGACATTATTCCTGGCTTTGAAGGCTTCATAGGGTTCTGGAAGAAGCCCATTTCCATGCTTGGACCCCCGAACATCTCATTATTGACCCTCTCGGTTATTTCATCGAATATCATCTTGTAGGAGACACAGTGGGGGTCTACTCCCTTTATTTCCCCGCCGGTGGGGGTTATGGCATTGTAAGGGCAGCCGCCTCTGCAGTATTTTATATGGGCGCAGTCCTTACAGTGCTGGTCCACGTACTCTTTGTAATTGAACATGAGCTTCCAGGCATCTGACTGCGCAAGTTCTTCAATGCCCGGGCGGTCGTAGACATTGCCCATGACGTATTCCGGCATGCCTACAAAGCGATAGCAGGGATATATGCCTCCGTCAGGGCCTACGGCTAAGACATCTCCCATACAGTCCACGAAGGTGCAGACAGCACCTTTGCCACTAAATACGCCTTTACAGAGGTGGTCGATGTTCATGACCTCGATCCGGTCCATGTTTTCCAGGTATTTGTCCAGGAGGTAGATCAGGAGCTTCCCGTACTCTTCCGGGTCAAGCGCCCATTTTTCGGGCTCGTCGCCGCGTAAAGAGGGCAGAGCAGGGTGAAACTTGAGGATCCAGCCGTTCTCCAGGTAAAAGTTAAAAATTTCCTCCCTATATTTTTCAGAATAAGATGTGAAAGTGGTGATGAACCTCACGGAAAGTCCGTGTTTTTGTGCTATCCTGTAGCCACGCATGGTTTTTTCAAAATATCCCTCCCCTCTCTGGAAATCATTGAGCTCTTTGGGGCCATCAAGGCTGGAACCGATGGGAATATCATATTCCGCAAAAATTTCAGCTATTTCATCTGTCATCTTCCAGAGGTTTGTCTGTATGGCAAAAGCCACTTTCTTCGGCTTTACCCCCTCAGCAAGCATCGGTAAAGCCTCCCTGTAGAAATCCGCGCCTGCCAGGAGCGGTTCTCCTCCATGGAAGGTAAAGGTGACCGAATCCTCCCTGAAGTCTTTGAGCCACTCAACCACTTCTTTTATGGTTTCGATGCTCATTATAGGGGATCTTTCCTCGGAACTCCAGCAGTAACTACAGTTCCCAGGGCAGCCCAGGGTGGGGATCAGCATCACGTGAAACGACATTTTTATAGCACCTTTTTTTTAAGGCTCTTCAAATTATTAGTAGTTTTCTAAAAGCCATCCGGGCCAACCTTTACAAATGCCTGCCGGGTCAGTTCAAACGTTATGAATATAAATAAGGTCTACAACAATAATGTAAGTTAGTAATACTGTATCATTGAGAGGAGTATGTTCATGGCTGAAGAAAATTGTGCTAACTGCAAATTGCGGGCAAAATATGATAACAAGCCGAAGTCTCTCGCCGGGAGATTCTGGCGCTGGCACATCAACTTTTGTCCAGGCTGGAAAAAATATTTTACGTCACTTCCACCTGAAGAAAAAGCCAAAGTTGCTGCTAAATACAATTTTAAAAAGTATCAATAAAAAAAAGTCCTGTAGAGATCATCTACTAAACAAACAAGTAAAAGTCTATTGTACTGAACCAGGCGAACAGATCTAAAAGGATCCTATGTGTAATATCCTTTTTGTTAATACTCCCTCGATCTTGTTTCACTTGATGGGCATGCAGATATCAAGGATATGATGATTTTCCGGATGCTCTCCGGGAGAGTTTAAATATACTTCATAACTTGCCCTGGACATATCGATCTCAAGGTTATTTTGCATAATCCACTCAAAGATCTTTTCCCATGCTGGGGCATATTCTTCTGGTCCTGTCAGTTCTGCACGCATTATTACATACTTTCCCCCGGGAAGCTTTTTCTTTTTTATTTCCCTTTCAGCTTTGACATCATCTTCAATGGTGATACACACATCCAGCTTAAGTTCTTCCGGAGGTGTAACGCTTGGATCATCATAATAGGCAGACATCAAGATAGTATCTGGTCCCATCAATTGCTGCGGACCTGCCCAACCAAGAAGTTTAGTGAACAAATCATCAAAGACTTTGGTGTTTCCCAGATAGTTGCCGACAAATGAAACACATGCTACATTCCTTTCGTTTATCTCTTTTATTCCGGGCTCGTTCAAGATTTCCAAACCTATCACCTGCTTTTTATTATTAAGCAATTTTTTGTACTATCTGCTATAAAAGCCCATAGTAAATTGAGCGAAAGTGTTAAAATGTGCTTGAGATCGGATCTAAAAGATCTCTGCAGCGCTGGAAATGCAAACTTTTTTCTATTCATAGACCAGACAATAAATCATCACATCGAAGGATCAGGATATGGAACATAAAGATCCCACCGAAGAAGAGCTGGTCGAACTTATAGGGTCCAGGTTCTCCGGGAGTACTTATTGGAATAATTTTTGCAGTGTTCTTGAAAAGAGCAGCTCGACATATCATGGTGAACTTCTCATAACTGCCCGTATGCTGCTTGAGAAGGATCTGATGCTCGCAGGAGTTTTCTTTGAGAACTTTCCCAAGGCAGCACAGCACACCGGGTCTGAAGGGATCAGGAAATGGGCTGGCATTGGCATAAAGATATTTGACCAGGACAAGGATCTTGCATTTGATTACTTTTCCCATTCGGCTGGGCTTCTAAAGGATCTGGATGTCAGTGAACTGGAAATGTGGGCCCTGCACGGCATAGCTCTCTTTGAAGAGGATCCATCTCTTGGAAAGCCTTATTTTTCCCTGAATTCTGAGAGCTCAAAACAGTTCATTGAAGGGCTTAAGGGATCAGCGGCGCTCAATGAGATGGTAAGCGTTCTCAGGTACTATGCCCTTGGCTTGTCAGGTATCAATTTTAATATTCTTTCCCGAAGGATGTTACAGGTGGAGCAAGAACCCAATTCCTTAAACCCTGTGATAGCGGGCAGGACCATCTACCTTGCACCCAGGATCAGGAAGTATGGTGATCTTGGAGATAGCTTCAGGATATACAAGCTGAGCATAATGCATGAGGTAGGCCATTTACAGTTCAGCTCCCATAAGATAGAACGTGATGATGCAGCAGGACTGATGGCAGATATCAGAAGCAGGTACACGACCATAATGAAAAGGACCTATCTGTCGGGGCTGCAGCCTGAGGGTATAATCGATATCGCTGACATCATAGCTCTGTTCCCCAACAAAGCACTGGCAGGAACGATACTCGGTGTTCTGGAGGATGCCAGGGTAGAGTACAGGATAATGGAACACTATAAGGGAGTTCGCTCAGACCTTGAGAGAATAAGATGCCAGATGCTTCTGACAAGGTCTGTCCCGAAAGGCGGCCTGGAGGAGTTCATGGAATCACTGCTATGGATCTCGACAGGACATGAACCTGTTTACAATATCAGTGAAGGGACAGAAGGTCTTCTGGAAGAGACAAGGACCCTGCTGAAGGACAGGATCTTCCACGAAGGATCTTCTGTCCTTGATTCCCTTTACACTACCTTCAGGATATATGCCATGCTTGATGACCGGATGGGTCCTTTGAGCCACAAGGAGTATGAAACACTGAAGAACATCGATTATCGCGGAGTTGATATCGGAGCATATGGCAGGAAGGACCCTTTTTCTCCCGGTTCACATGAGAGCATAATCAGCAATTTCATTCCTCAAAGTGAGATGGAGCCAGAACCAGACAAAGAAGAGCCAAAAGAAGAGGTCAAACGCCAGCCTGCCTATGCTATGAAAAAGAACTGGAAGATACTGGGCAGTTACATGTATGATGAATGGGATGCTGTGATCAGTGACTATAAAGCGGATTGGTGTACGGTCAACGAGATCGAGCCTTTTGGCATGTCCAGCGATTACTACAAAGATGCTTCAGAACATTACAGGCATGAGATCGCGCTGATCAAGCAAGTGTTCGACAGGATGAAGCCGGAAGCATTCCACAGGATGAAGGAACAGACCGATGGAACTGAGATCGATATCGATGCCTTCATCGATGCCCTGATGCAGAAGAAATGCGGGATAAACCCCGATGACAGGCTCTACCTCAGGTGGGACAAGCACGAAAGGGACGTTGCAACTCTTTTCCTTATAGATGTCAGTTATTCCACCCATAAAACGATAGGCTATGATGAAAAGAGCATAGTGGATATCG
Organism: Methanomethylovorans sp. PtaU1.Bin093; assembly: GCF_002067275.1. Taxonomy (GTDB): domain Archaea; phylum Halobacteriota; class Methanosarcinia; order Methanosarcinales; family Methanosarcinaceae; genus Methanomethylovorans. Next base: position 4,290 of record NZ_MVQX01000014.1, read on the forward strand.
AAAAAGACTCGCTGATCATCATGGTACAGGCTCTTGAAAGCATAGGCGACAAGTATGCTATCTGTGCATTTTCCGGCCAGACAAGGGATGATGTCGAGTACTTTGTCATAAAGGAGTTCCATGAGGAACTATCGGACAACGTTGCTCGCAGGATCAGTGTGCTGGAACCGGTGTCCAACACAAGGCTAGGACCTGCCATCCGCCATTCGATAAGGAAACTTGACAAAGTAGATGCAAGAACAAAGATCATAATACTGTTATCGGATGGCGAACCCTTCGATACCTCCCGGGGAGAAAGCGCATACAAAGACAGAATTGCTGAAGAGGATACCAGAATAGCTATAAAGGAGGGCACTGCCAAAGGAATACATTTCTTCTGTATAACCGTGGACCCGGATCCCGGCAAATATCTTGACAATATTTTCTCTGATGCAGGATACACAATAATAGATGATGCAAGTTCTCTTCCGGAGAGGCTTCCGATACTGTATAAGAAGATCACTACCTGATCATGCAATAATGGTGAAGTGATAGGGTATAACTGGTCTTCAACCTCGTGTTTTAACTTCAAATGCATATTACTTTTGAGTATCCAAGTTTGCTCATAAAGTATATAACATCGAAAATGTCAAATTCGTTATGGGTTTACATCTATGGATGAGATCGATATAGGTGGATTACGCATAGCATTCGAACGGAAGGGCGAGGGAGTACCTCTTGTGCTCCTCCACGGTGGTCTCAGCGACAGCCGGATGTGGCGCAGGCAGCTTGATGAGCTGTCCGATGAATTCACAGTGGTGGCTTGGGATGCACCTGGCTGCGGTAGTTCAGCAGATCCGCCGGAGACCTTCCGTTTGCCTGATTTTGCAGACTGCCTTGCTGCATTTATAGAGGAAATCGGTTTAGTAAAGCCTCACATTCTCGGTCTGTCATTCGGTGCCGGACTCGCACTTGAGTTCTACCATCGCTATCCCACTATCCCGAGATCGCTCATACTGGCTTCGGCTTATGCCGGGTGGTCGGGATCACTTCCACCCGATATGGTAGAGCAACGCTTGCAGCAGGGGATTCAGCAATCCGAATTGCCGCCCGAGCGGGTCGTTGAGATGTGGGTCCCTACACTCTTCGTAAAATCTGTATCTGCCGAGGTAATTGAGAAAACAGCGGTGATCATGTCCGAATTCCATCCGGTCGGAATGAGAACCATGCTGCTTTCTTTCGCTGAGGCCGATCTTCGCGACATGCTTCCAACCATCAAAGTGCCTACACTATTACTGCATGGAGAAGCTGATCAGCGTTCTCCTTTGAACGTTGTCGAGAACCTGCACGCTAAGATCCAAACATCAAGGCTTGTGATCATACCTGCTGTCGGCCACGAGATCAGCCTGGAGGCACCAGAGGCGTTCAATGCCGAAGTACGCAGCTTTCTTCTAGCAAATCCGTAAGAATTGGCACCTAAATTGATTATAAAAAGGAGTACAATTTGAGCCTGTAGAAATCCTCGAGATTCTTATGAGAATTCAGTACCAGTATTCTTAGGTGTACTTCCAATATTGAATGGAATATCCAGTTTATCCTTTGATACATTTTATGAGAGAGGATTTTTCTACACAGCCGCATCTTCTAATCCCTTTATTTCTTTATTTTGCCAGATAAACAAAGAGATCATAGATGTCATTGCCCCGGAGATCACGAACATCAAAGCAATTCCCCTGCCCTCTCCCACTCCGATAATAGAACCGACTGTTCCAGCCAACATGCCATCCAGTTCCAAAAGTGGATTGAAAACATGATCTGCTAAAAAACCTGCAACTAAAAAGGCTATGACTGAGCCAAGATATGTGACCATGGAAATGATAGACCACACACGACCTTGTTTTTTGTTTTCAATGTTTTTGCGGATCAGGACTTCAATAGAGGTGTTTATGAACGGCAAGGTTCCAAAGAACATAAATCCTGTCAGAGTGATCAGAATGATATTCGTTGATAATCCAAGACCGGCAAAGAATATTCCTGCAAAAAATAATGATATTGATAATATAATTACATGTTTGTGTTTGCTACCGAACAATCCGATGGACAGGCTTCCAAGAATTATGCCTGAAGCGCAGACGGATTGGGAAATCCCTACTATTTTTACTGTTGTCAGGTTGAGTAGCATTGGAATAATAAGGGATTGAAGCAATCCGACAAAAAAGAGCACGAGCATTGTTGTGATGACCAGATGAACTACGCCTCTGCTTTTTGAAAATTCCTGAATGCCCTCTCTAAGGTCAGCCATGATGTTTTGTTTGGGGTGCTTTATAGTTATGCCGCCTAAGATATTTCTGACCCAGATAACGATGGAACTGGAGATCAAGAGAGTGCTGATGTCTATCAAAAATATGAATTTGATATCAATTACCGATAATAAGAGACCAGCAAGGAACGGAGAAATCAGGTATTGAGCAGAACTTGCTAATTGCATTAATCCGCTTGCTTTGGCATATTGAGTTTCGGGTAGAAGGTCAGTGACCAGGGCTTTGTAGGCGGGTTCCTGGAAAGCTGAAAAAACGGAACTTATGGCTATTCCAAAATAAATATGCCAGATTTCAATGTTGCCGTTCAGCATCATGATAAATATAAAGAGAAGCCCGAGAGTGGCACCCATATCACCAAATACCATCATTAGGCGCCTGTCGTGACGATCTGCCAATACGCCTCCATAGGGTTTTAGCAACATGGGCGGTAAAAGAGCACAGATGAGTATGAAGACGTAACTTGAAGCTGTAGTGGTTTGCTGGTATACATATACCCCCAGGGAGAAAATAGTAAGACCAGTACCAATTATTGAGATGAATTGTCCAATCCAGATAAGAAGGAATTTAGAATAGAGATCCTGAGGTTTATAGGTCATTTTTTAACCTCTGTTGCAAGGTGTTCCCTGGAAAAGAACATATCTTTATCCAGTACAATAATAACGGCAGCAACAACAATGAGCACCAAAGTTTCGATACATTTTGTAAATTGGGTTATTGCCAGTATCTCCTGAGAGAGATTGATGACAAAGTGAAAGAGGATTGCCACCAGGACACTTTTTCCGTTCTTTATGCACATCCAGCTGATAATAACTCCCATAGGGATAATGCTGATGAAAAAGTTCACGCCAAACCAGATGCTTTGGTGGATGATCTCATACTGATAGGAGTTATTGACAAATATAAGCGGAAAGTGCCAGAGAGACCAGAGTATGCTGAAAACGATGGACGCCTTGAAGTATGTGTACCGGCTCTGCAGACTGTCAAAGGCGTACCCTCGCCATCCAAGCTCTTCAAAACCCGCAGCAAGCAACAGAAGAAACAATACAGGGACAAATCCGGATGAAAAGGAGAAACCTTCAGCAAACTGGAACTGGGACACAGATCCCCCGAAAGGAAGAGAAAGAACGATAGATACCAGAACAGTAAGAGGCATTATTAAAAGCAATGCAGGCAGCATTTTTAGCCTTATCAACCTGATATTGATAAGCCGGTTGATAAAATCCTTTATAAGGTCTGGGTTTTTAGACGTGAATATCATGACAAGCGAGATCAGAAAAGGTGCCATCAGCCCAGGCAGCATAAACAGCATATACATTCCGCTTTGATCATCATGAAAACTTGCATACGCTCCCGCAAGCCAGAAACAATAAGTGGCTATGAAGGTCGCAATAAAGTAGATCCGGGGTTTATACTTGTATTTAGGGATCATTGTTTCCTCAAAATTTAAAATGTCATGATATTGTACCTCAGAGTGTTAAACAAAATACACCAGTCAAGAGTGATAAATTTTCTCCTTACAGATAAATTTCATTAATTCTAGGCAATAGTCTTCTTCCGGGATGACCGCCTGTATTTAACTCTTTATATCTCAGCTTTGCAGAAAATGTATTAATATCAACACTATAAACTGAAATTTGAATTATATCTCAAATAGAGATTGCAGAATATAATGTATTTATGCCTGTTTCGTTCTCCAAAAAAGAGAGGTTTTCTGCATTTCCTGAAGCTATTGACTTTGATTGCAATACATTGGTTCAGCAATTGTCAGGACCGTAGTTACAAAATATTACTCCGATCAGTTTCACGATAATATTCGTTGAATTTATTTTTTACAGGAACATCCAGCTTGCCCAAATTTATTCTCCACTAACCTGTCATATACCATATCGATGATGGTTTTAAGGTTCACTATATCCTCACGGTTGTATTCGAGCAAAAGATCAAGGGACCTGTTGTTCCCACGTTCGTACTCCCGCCAGAGGCGTACTGCATCAAAACCTGAAAGGCCTGTAGTTCCCTCACTTCTGGAGATGCCAAGCATTTGTTCTATCTTTTTCAATCCGCCCGAAAGACCTATACGGCGCAGAGGGTACATCAGATCGATGTGCAACTGGTCAAATTCGATCTGCGGGAATTCCCTTTTGATGAAAGGCAGATCGAAGCGGGCGCCATTAAAAGTGATAAGTGTTTTGTATTTGGGCAGTTCTTCAACGATTTCTTCAAGGTCGATGCCTTTGACGTATGTTCTTGCTTCCTTTCCGTTATAAATGCCCACCACTGTAATACTGTCGTGACAAGGGGAAAGACCTGTGGTCTCGATATCCACACATGCCACATCATCCGAGAAATGCCGGTAGGCTCTCCAATGTTCTGAAGAAGGAAGGGAACAGGCAAAGAATGCATGGTCTCTGGCTTTTAACCGGTCCAGAGAATCCACTATGCCTGCACAGATGAGACTTTTCTTCTTATCCGGAATGGGTACACTGTCCCTTTCACTAAGGAACTCTTCCCATTTTCTCACACCACTGGTCCATATGCGTTTCTCAATGGTGGCGCCTATCATAGGCATGTGGATATAAGTGCTTTCTAGCATTGAACCGGCCTCTTCCCTTAGTATAGATTATTGATTAATAACCATGACGTTATGTGTCTATATAGAGGATAGACCTAATGGCGAATCACAACTAATATAATATAGGAATAACTTTTATATTAGTGTATAAATGTCAAAAAACACCTTATAAGAGGAATGGACATGAAAAAACTTTCAGTGATAGGCGCAGGTAATGTGGGTGCATCCACTGTGCAGAGGCTTGCAGAGAGCAAATTCGGCGATATTGTTATGCTGGATGTGGTACCGGGCCTTCCACAGGGGAAAGCACTTGATCTTATGCAGGCTGCGCCTTTGATGGGCTATGATGTGGACATAAAAGGAACCAATGATTATGCTGACATAGAGGGTTCCGATATCGTGATCATAACTGCAGGTATAGCACGCAAGCCTGGGATGACAAGAGATGATCTGCTGAACATCAACGCAAAGATCACAAGAGATGTATGCGGCAATATCAGGCAGTATGCACCAAAGAGCATAGTGCTCACAGTGACCAATCCATTGGATATTATCACTTATGCTGCATACAAATATACCGGGTTTGGAAAAAAGAGGGTATTTGGTATGAGCGGGTTACTGGACTCCGCCAGGTTCGCCTCTTTTGTAGCTAAGGAGGTCGGATGTTCCGTCAAGGATGTAGATGCCATGGTACTGGGCGGGCATGGGGACAATATGGTCCCTCTGCCACAGTATACAACGGTATCAGGCATACCAGTATCCGAATTCCTGCCAAAGGAGACCATTGACAGGCTTGTCACAAGGACCATTGACGCTGGAGCCGAGATCGTCAGCCTTCTTAAGGAGGGAAGTGCTTTCTATGCTCCATCGGCAGCGATCGTAGCCATGGTAGATGCGATCATAAACGATTCCGCAAGAGTGATACCAACATCTGTTTATCTTGAAGGAGAGTATGGGTTCAGTGACGTTTGCATGGGTGTACCTGCAAAGCTGGGAAAGAACGGTGTTGAAAAGGTCATTGAAATAGACCTCTCACCAGAACAGGTGGCAGCGCTTTCGATCTCTGAAAAGGCTGTAAGGTCTGGTATAGAAAAACTAGATCTGCGTGTATATGAAAAAGCATTTGTAGTATAGTGCTTTTACATACGAATATTCATATATAAGTACTCTTAAATAAAGGAGAGATAGCATGCGTACGGATTTGACATCGCTTTTCGGGCTTAATGTTTACACAGATGCTGGCACATATGTTGGAAAAGTGGCTGACCTTGTATTGAACGTTGAAGAAAGGAATGTTAAAGGGATAGCCATAACTGATATCAACAGGGATATATTCGATGTCCCTACAAGAGGTGCCATCATTCCATATAGATGGGTAGTGACCACTGGGGACATTGTTATAATAAGGAGTATTGTCAGCAAGTTCAAGATAAAGAAAGAAAAAGAAGAAGAGTAAAAAGCACATGAAGAAGCGAGAGATCTACAGTGATCTGCGCTGTGCACCTCCTTTTATCATCCGTGTAGACGGCAGGGCTTTTAGGAATTCACTGTTGCGTATGGGTTTTCAAAAGCCCTTTGATAACAGGTTTGCGGTCTCTATGGGTAACGCTGTAGAGATGCTGTTTAAGAAAAGCGGCCTATCACCTGTTCTTGGCTATACTTTTTCCGATGAGATCAATCTGTTGTTCAAAGATGTGCCATTTGACGGAAGGGTGGAAAAACTGAATTCCATTGTTCCCAGTTTTTTGAGCAGTGCGCTTACCTTAAGTCTGAAAGTACAGGAGCCACTTGCATTTGATTCCCGCATTGTTCCTTTATGCAAAGATCAGATAAGGGAATATCTGGACTGGAGGCAGAAGGAAGCATGGAGGAATTGTATCAACTCGTATGCTTTTTACACTCTTGTTTCAAAAGGATCGAGTGAGAAGGAGTCGGCAGCTGCTCTTAAAAAGAAAAGGTCATCAGATGTCCATGAGTTACTTTTCAGGCACGGTATCAACATATCTAAAGTGCCTGCGTGGCAGAGAAAAGGTATACTTGTACATAAAGAGCAATACTCTATTTCTGGCTATAATCCTTTGATGCGAGAGAATACCCGCAGCATTCGTACAAGAGTTGTGCAGAACTGGGACATCCCTCTCTTTCCTTCTCCTGAAGGGAGCGCTCTCATTGATTCACTGATTAGTGACAGTTAACCATATAAACAGAAAGGGTTTTTATACCAACCATTATTTATCAATGGTGAACTTATGGACAGACTGGAGCTTATAAAAAGGAACGTACAGGAAATTGTTACAGAGGAAGAACTGGAAGAACTTCTCAAAAAGAAGGATAACCCTGTTGCGTATGTGGGTTATGAGCCCAGCGGCAAGATCCATCTAGGCCATGTGCTTACGGTCAATAAACTCCTCGACCTGCAGAACGCTGGTTTTCAGATCACGGTCCTGCTTGCCGATGTGCATGCATACCTTAACCAGAAAGGCACTCTCGAAGAGGTCCGTAAAACTGCTGATTATAACAGGGATTGTTTCATTGCCCTTGGGCTTGATCCGGAAAAGACGAAATTCGTATATGGTTCTGATTTCCAGCTGACATCTGAGTATATGCTCAATGTGCTCAAGCTTACAACCACTGCATCTCTTAACAGGGCAAGGAGAAGTATGGACGAGGTCGGCCGAAAGATGGACGATCCCAGGGTTTCCCAGATGGTATATCCCATGATGCAGGCAATTGATATCGCTCTTCTCGGTGTGGACGTAGCTGTGGGAGGCATCGACCAGCGCAAGATACACATGCTTGCCAGAGAAGGTCTGCCAGCCTTGGGTTTCAAGTCTCCGCTCTGCATACACACACCTATACTTCTGGGTCTGGACGGAAAAAAGATGTCCTCTTCAAGTGATAATTTCATTTCAGTTGACGATTCGAAGGAAGAGATCGATCAAAAGATGCAAAAAGCTTTCTGTCCTGCAGGTCAGGTAACTGAGAATCCTATGCTGGAACTGTTCAGGTACCACATTTGTCCCCGGTATGAGGAAATCACATTCGAAAGGCCGGAGAAATATGGAGGCGACCTTGTATGCAGAGGTTATGAGGAGCTTATTAAGGTCTTTTCTGAGGGGCAACTGCATCCTATGGATCTCAAGAAAGGTGCTGCTAAGTACATGAACGTGATACTTGAGCCTGTAAGAAAGGTTTTGAAAATTAATTGAACCTTTTTTAAAGTCGCAACATATTTAACTAGTTACATACAACAAATAGCGAGAATATTCATTCAGGCGGAGGATCGCATGAGGTATACCTATCAGGATTCCACAGACCTGCCCATACAGCGTGATTTTATTCAGGATATCAATGATCTAATTGAAATGTCAGGGAAAGTCCTCTCCTTGGAAAATGATGCTATTGAGGTAAATGAAACTGAGATGAAGGCCATTTCCTCTCTGGAGAACAGGATAGTCGATCTTGAAAAATTCGCGAGCGATGTAAAAACATATGTAACATCTATTTCTCTCAACGCAGAAAATGTGGAGATCCTTGATTGCCATAATGCCATCATGGATGCCTGTGATGCAAGTGTCAGTACCGGTCTTCACGATCTAAAAAAAGAGCTTGAGCAAAAAAAGAGGGATCATGAGTTGCATATCAATGAACTGGAGCAGAAAATGTTCCCTATGCTCAATTCCCTTTTTGAGGACGGCATATATGGGGCTATGAAATCTTATTCGGTTCGCTTTGATAATGGCAGCATGAGGGGTGAGCTCAGAGCTTCTATATCCGGTGTGGAATATGAAAGTGAGCTACTATATAAGAATGGACCATTACTTATGCGGGAAGTGCATGGAAATGTCCAGCTTCCTGTTTGGGCAAAAACCGGGCTGATACATAAGGAAAATAAAGTAAAGATGGTCGATGTAAGTGATTTCATAATAACTAACATCGATTTCAATGGTGTTTCCCGTCTTGAGCTGACCTTCTGGAACAAGAAACAGGACCAGCAGTTCAAAATAATATATGATTCACAGGATATTCAGATCCTTCACGGGAACAGCGATATCACTGCAGATAAAACCCTGTCGCAGTCCATTGAAATGGACAGGGTGGAATCATTGGGCTTAGAGATAAAGAAATTCCTTGAAATGTCCATAATGTCCCAGCAACTAAGGAGGGTCATGCTCGATGGCAGAGATGCAGTCCGTAACAATGAAGTTTTTGATTGTTTAAAGATCATTATGGAAAGATATGGTGACATTGTTCGTGAATGCACTGACAGAGGACTTGTTAAGAACGAGATAACCATAAAGATCGAACGTACTGATGGCACAAGGACAGAAAAGTACGTAACAAAAGAAGAACTCTTTAACAAGCTGGCCGAACTTGGCAGCGAGGGCCTTGAACTGGCAAGCATACTGAACGTAGAGTAAAATGGGTTACTATTCTTCTTTTAATTATTTTTACCGGCATCCTTATCCTATATACTTTCTATCTATGATCGCATCAGTATTAAAAATGCCAAATATTACTTTTTATCCTTGCTATATGTTGGAAACATAAAGTGGTTAAGATCATGCAGCGTACAGTAGAAGAGATATGTTCCAAGATCAGTAGAAAAGAAGCTGTGGTCATGACCGCCCACGAAATATGTCAGCTTGTCAGAGAGGGCAAGGACATAAAAATGGAAGATGTGGATGTAGTTACCACAGCCACAAGGGCAATAATGAGCGGGACCTATGCAGTTATGTCATTTCCCATTGAAGCTCCGCGGCAGTTCACACGGGCGACAAAGATCTTCATGAATGGTGTGCCGGCTTTTACAGGTCCCTGTCCTAATGAGAGGCTGGGTATACTTGATCTTATGGTCTTTGGCACCTCTCATTCCGGCCTCAGGCCAGACTACGGTGCTGGTCATCTTTTCAGGGACATGGTCCAGCAAAAAGAGGTCGAGGTCTCTGTGATCACTGATGAGAATGACACGTTCACTGCAGGCATTACTCTGAATGACATGCCCTTTGCCCGCTTATTCGGTACCCGACACTGCTTCAAGAACTATTCTGCATTTGTGAATTGTTCTCCTAAAACTGTGAACAGCATTTTCCACGCTATTGGTTTCTGCCCGGATCTTACAGGAGCCAGTGTATCTGGGTGTGGAGAGATAAACCCTGTTAAGAATGACCCTCTGCTGGAGACCATTGGTATAGGTACCCGTTTTCTCATGAACGGCAGTGAAGGATTTGTTATAGGGAGCGGGACTCGTAGCAGTGCAGCAAAACCGAACCTTGCCGGATTTGCTGACATGCATGGCATGGACCCTCAGCTCATGGGTGGTTTTATCACCAGTGCCGGACCAGAATGCATTGTCTCCTGGGCTATTCCCATACCAGTGACCAGTCAGGCTGTACTTGATGCTATTAAGACGACAGATACAGGGATATCTCTGCCTGTAATGGATGTTGATCGCCGGAAGCTCATAGGCCAGGCGGACTATGGGAACGTGTGGCAGGGCGTGGATCTGGAAGTCACTTTCAAGCCATCTGCATGCGTGCAGTGTCCAACATGCGCGGCTGAAGAAAAATGCCCCATGGACGCCATATCTTTGAATAACGCCAGACCTGTGCTGGACCGGTATCTCTGTTTTAACTGTGGCCTTTGTTCCACTTTATGTCCTGGAGGCGTATTTACTGCGAGGCTTGGAAGTATCAGAACAGATCTGAACTGTTACGACGAAGAAAGGTACATGGAAGTCCCCATAGTACTACGCCAGTCGGACCGCAAGAGAGCACTAAAAATGGCCGAAGAACTTAAGAACAGGCTGATCGCTGGGTCTTTCAGCATGGGACAGATGGCTGAGAGAATAAAGTAATATTTGCAGCTTAGATTAATGAACGAGTTTGGTCCACATTTTTAGTTCATATCATTTTGCCTTGGACCAATTCTTTTTATGGTGCTGTGAGGTCAAAACATCTTTATAGTTTAGGTTCAATCAGAACTGATTGGCTACTATATGGATCTGACACTGTTCACTGCTATTGATATAATTTTTGGTTTGTCGATACTGATCCTGTTACTGTTCCATAGAGTCAAATTATCTCCTGTACTTGGTTTTCTTGTTACGGGAATTGTAGCAGGCCCTCATGTCCTTGGTATCATCCGTGAAGTGGAGCAGGTAGAGGTACTTTCAGAGATAGGGATAATTCTGTTATTGTTCACAATAGGGGTTGAGATGTCCATCAAAGAGCTCTGGGACATCAAAAGATTCGTGCTGGTGGGCGGTGGTTTGCAGGTGGTCATCACTACAGCACTGGTCTACTATATTTCCCTTTACATGGGTTACAGTCCCAACACTGCTCTTTTCCTTGGATTCCTGGTATCCCTGAGCAGTACTGCTATAGTACTGAAACTGTTTCAGGAAAAGGGAGAAACATACACCACTTACGGTAAGATATCCCTTGGAATACTCATATTCCAGGATATCGTTATTGTTCCCATGATCCTCCTCACGCCCATACTGGCAGGTGTTCCCTCCACTTCAGGAGACAGTTCTGTCACCTTCCTTTTGAAAGGGCTTGGTATCATGCTGTTTGTGATTGTCACTGCGAGATGGATAATGCCTGCACTGCTCTTCAGGATCGCTAAGACCAGGAACAGGGAGCTTTTCCTTTTGACCATCATATTCACGGTGTTCGGTACGGCGTGGCTGACCTCCAAGGCAGGATTATCGCTGGCTCTCGGGGCTTTCCTTGCGGGTCTGATCATATCCGAGTCCGAGTACAGTCATCAGGCCGTCGGCAACATGATGCCTTTTAAGGATGTTTTTATAACCTTCTTTTTCATCTCCATCGGAATGTTGATGGATGTCGGTTTTTTCCTGGAGAATATATTTATCCTTCTGGCATTGGCTGCAGGTGTAATACTTGTAAAATCTATGGCTGCAGGACTTGTTACATTCATATTGGGTTATCCCCTGAGGATCACGATCATAACGGGGATGACACTGGCCCAGGTGGGAGAGTTCTCATTCGTCCTCTCAAGTTTCGGAAGGTCTTATGGGCTGCTCGATGAAGGTCTTTATCAGGCTTTCCTTGCTGTTTCCATAGTAACTATGGCAGCTACACCCTTCGTGATGACTTTCTCACACAGCTTCTCGCGTATGCTACTTAACAAGACTAAGAATCCTGTATTGATCAACGGTCTGTATGCAAAGAGCATGGGCATATACTCAACTGACGCAATACATGCAGACGAAGATGAAGAATTGCACGATCATCTTATTATCGTAGGTTATGGGTTCAACGGAAAGACAGTTTCTAATGCTGCAAAGACCGCAGGCATACCTTATGTCATCATAGAGACAAATCCTGAGACAGTGCGTAATGAAAGAAAAAAGGGAGAAAGGATCTACTATGGGGATGCAACCCATGAAGTTGTTCTTGATTCTGCTAACATAAAGTCTGCCAGGGTGCTTGTGGTCGGCATATCTGATTTCATCGCCACAAGGGCAATAACTGATGTTGCAAGAAGGATGAACCCGAAGATCTATATTATCACAAGGACACGATATATGAGCGAGATCAAAACCCTCAGCCAGCTGGGTGCAGATGAGGTAATTCCCGAGGAGTACGAGACATCGGTGGAAATATTCAGTCGTCTTCTTAAAAAGTACCTTGTACCGGAAGAGGATATTTACGCATTCACAAGGGAGATACGCGCAAACGGTTATTCTATGTTGAGAAAGCATTCCATTGAAGCTAAAAAGGATACCTTCAGCCTGAAAGATGATCTTCCCGGGCTGGATGTGACATCATTTAAGCTAAAGGAAGGTAGTCTCATTCACGGAAGCACTCTGAAAGATGTGGATCTGAGGAACATTCATGGTGCAACGGTACTGGCCATCCGCAGAGGTGAACAGATCATTGAGAACCCCACAGGCGATACACAACTCCTATCAGGCGATATGCTCATAGTTCTTGGCAAACCTGAGAAGCTGTGCCAGCTAAGAAATTTTCTTGGAGGGGATATTGGTGCTTCTCCTTCCGAAAGTTGTCCGTATGAAGGAGCATAAGCTCTGTCTTACTTCAAGATGATATATGCAGATATCTAGATTGAAAAGATAGTAGAACCTTAGTACACTGATCGCTACTATTTTCCTTTTTCTTTTTTCATACGGTGGTGTATATTCTTTGTCAGCTTTATCTACCAGTTCTGCAGATATGGATTCAACCAATAGATATATTAAATATTAATCTTAAGTATAAATTAGGGGTAATACTCATGGGTGTAAATATTAGATCGATACTCATAGCCACTGATGGATCTGACAATGTAAAAAATGCTGTGAACTGGGGTGTGGGATTGGCGAAAGCCAACGATGCCAAGATCAAAGCTGTTTATGTTGTGCCTCCTGCAGGTGTAGCTGTCGCTATGCGCGGTGAGATGTGGGCAAAGGCGCTGGAGAGCCACCTGAAGGAAGAAGGTAAGAAGGCTACTGCATATGTGGTGGATATAGGCAACAAAGAAGGGGTTGAAGTAGAATGTGTGATCATTGATGGTAAAGCCCCTGCCAATGGAATAGTGGATTTTGCCACAGAGAACGATATAGATCTCATAGTGATGGGAACATTGGGACTCACAGGACTCACTCACATTCTCCTTGGAAGCGTTGCAGAGAACGTGGTGAGATATGCAAAAAGGCCGGTACTGGTCATTCCATAATATAAAGTTTGTTGCTGGACCCTCTTAACATTGGGTCCTTGTAGTATCCCCGTTCAGAGGAGGATAATATATCCTTCTCTCTAAATTTTATATTTTTATTCTATTTTGATCTCAATTTAAAGACTAAATAGAATGTACTTTTAACAGAAGATCTACAATGACCCGGTGATAGTAGAAAAAGGATCATTAAGGCCATAGGGGCCGGCCCATATCTAGATAAGGTATCCATGCAGCATTGGATAGTAAAATGCTGCACCGTAATAACTTAATGACTACAAAACTATTTTCGGATACTTTAACGGTTCACATTAAAATGAAATTAGTGGATCGTAATTTTTTATCGTCTTATCAACTAAAGTTATATTCAAAGTAAGGCTATAAAATTAATAAAGGTTATTACGGTTTACATGAAAAATATTGGAATATATAGGTGGTAAAAGATGCTCAACAGTGAATTAGAACATTTCATCCAGGAAGACCTTGGTCCTTATGACCTTTCATGTATCCTTGTTCCAGAACGAGAAGTCGAAGCCATCATCTTCAGTAAGGAGGAATGCACTCTTGCGGGCATTGATGTTGCAATGTCTATTTTCAGGTACTTTGGCCTGCAGGCCACGACATCACATCGTGATGGTGACCAAATACCGGCAGGAGAAACCATCTTCTTTCTGAAAGGAAGTTCTGTATCGATGTTAAGAGCAGAGAGGCTCTCTTTGAACTTCCTGGGTCATCTCAGTGGCATTGCCACTATGACCAATAAATGTGTACAGATCGTGCGAGAGTTCTCCGATGCACGGGTTGCCTGCACCCGCAAGACGATACCTGGCATGCGCAGCCTGGAAAAACAGGCTGTGATGGCAGGAGGCGGTGACACTCACAGGTTCGGTCTGTCGGACTGTATCATGCTTAAGGATAACCATATCAAGCTAATGGGATTTGAAGCAGCCATCAAGGAAGCCAAAAAAAGGGCCAGTTTCACTCAGAAGATAGAGGTAGAGGTGGAGAGCATGGAAGATGCTTTGTTGGTGGCTGGTCTGGAAGTGGATATCATCATGCTCGATAACATGAGTCCGGGTGAAGTCTTGAGAACAGTGCAGACACTCAAAAAAGCAGGTTTAAAAGAACATGTTGTCATAGAAGTATCTGGTAATATCAACATCGTAAATCTTGAAGAATATGCTAAGACGGGTGTTGATGTTATTTCCATGGGTTCGCTCATCCACGCTGCAAGGTGGATAGATGTAAGTATGGATTTCTCAGTGTAGGGGCTGTCGTTGTGGAGTCAGGTGGATGGCAGGATATTTGAGTATGGAAATGCTTGAGGTCTGGCATGGAATATACTACAGGTAATATTGGCAGGGTCTTCTTCCTGCGTGTTGATCATGGCGAAGACCTGATAGAGGCATTGCAAATAATTTCAAAGAAAGAGAACATTAGATCTGCTTTTTTCTTCCTTCTGGGTGCCATTTCCCAGGCAGAGCTTGTTGCAGGTCCCAAGGAGGCCAGTGTGCCACCTGTTCCTATATGGGTCAAAATAGAAACCCCACATGAGATCATAGGCATTGGTAATGTTTTTTATGAAGGTGATGATCCCAGGGTACATCTGCACTGCAGCATAGGGAGAGATGAAATTGCCAGGACAGGTTGTCTGAGGAACCAGAGTAAGGCTTTCATGGTAAATGAAGTGTGCATCCTGGAAATATCAGGAATGGCTGCAACACGAATAAATGATGGTCTGAAAGGCTATTCGCCAGTTACCTTTGGAAAAATATCCGACTAAACGGACTTTGTGCTCAGGCTCCTCTAAGATCTTTTAAATGCCTGAGAGTTTCTTCCATTTCTTTGTTTTTTTGCCGGATATCTTCTTCGAAAGTTTCAATTATCTCCCTAAGGGGAACTATAAGTTTATAGTACTTGACCGGCCTGCCTTTATCAGAGTTCTTTTTCTCATTGCGCTCTTCTATCCATCCTCTTTCGCGCAAAGGCCTCATGGCAACACTTACTTCGGGCTGCCTCATTCCGGATGCTTGTTCGATATCGTGAGAAGTGATCTCTTTCCCGCAGGAAAGGCAAGCAATAGAAATAGCTTCCGTTCTGCCGACTCCAAGGTTTTGCAATAATTCGATGATCTCTTTGCTTTGCTCATCCAGGATATCAGCGCTTTCTATTTTCATACAAAGACAATAATACTTGTATATTTATATAATTTATGGGAGAAAGATCCTGCACTTTCTTACTTCCAAAGGAAACGCTAAGAATAAACAATATATACACTAATCACCTTCTATGGGTTAGAACATGGAGGTGGAACAGGATGGTTTACATTGCTGATGAACGTAAGTACAAGATTGAAAAAGTACATGCTAGAGAGATCCTTGATTCACGGGGCAATCCCACGGTCGAAGTGGACGTGTATACTGGGTGTGGTTTTGGACGTGCCAGTGTTCCATCGGGTGCTTCCACCGGTACCCATGAGGCTATTGAGCTGAGGGATAATGAGGCAGACCGCTATAGAGGAAAAGGTGTCCTCGATGCAGTGGACAACGTGAACACCACTCTTGAAGGTGACCTTGTGGGGATGGATGTCCGCCACCAGCGAGGCATTGATGCCCTTATGATAGCCATGGATGGCACTGATAACAAGATGACGTTAGGTGCCAATGCTATTCTGGGTGTTTCAATGGCAGTTGCAAAGGCAGCTGCTGATTCTTTGAACATCCCTCTGTACAGGTATCTTGGAGGCACGAATGCACATACTCTTCCTGTTCCCACAATGAACGTCATAAATGGCGGTAAACATGCAGGCAATGAACTTGCTATTCAGGAGTTCATGATACAGCCAAAGGGATCTGATAGTTATGCAGAAGCCCTGAGGATGGGAGCTGAAACATATCACGCCCTGCGCAAGGTGCTTGAAGATAAATATGGTGCTTCAGCAACTAATGTTGGATATGAAGGAGGGTATGCTCCACCATTGTCCATGACCACGGATGCCCTTGATGCCCTGATGAGCGCAATAGAAGAGGCAGGCTATACAGAATCAGATATCACTATTGGTATCGATGCTGCAGCTTCGGAGTTCTTTGACGGGGAGACATATTCCATTGATGGCAAGTTACTGGATGCGGGGGAACTTACTGACCTGTATCTGGAATTGATAGACAGCTATCCGATCATCTACATAGAGGACCCTTTCCACGAGGAAGCTTTCGAGGATTTTGCAAATCTGACTTCGGAGGCGTGGGAAACCCTTATTGTGGGTGATGATCTGTTCGTGACCAATACCAATCGCCTTGCTAAAGGTATCGAGATGTGCGCTGCCAGCGCTTTGCTGTTGAAAGTGAACCAGATCGGCACTATCTCTGAAGCATTCGATGCTGCGATGATCGCAAACCGCAATGGATATGCTGTAGTTGTCAGTCATCGCTCTGCAGAGACCGAAGATACTACCATTTCGGATATCTCTGTGGCTATTGGGGCAGATCTCATCAAGACGGGAGCTCCTGCACGCAGCGAGCGTACTGCAAAATATAACCAGTTGCTAAGGATCGAGGAAGACCTTGGGGACATTGCCAGATACGTGCAGCTCTAATTTTTTTCATTCATCCTTTTCCTTTTTTTGAGTTTTATTTTCCGATGGCACAGGTGAGTTATTGATAGAACCAACACAACTTCTCTATTTTATTGCTGCCTCTGTAGCCCTCACTTTACTTCCTGGCCCGGATATTCTTTTTGTTCTTTCCATCAGCATTTCCCAGGGAAAAAAGGCCGGGATTGCAACGGCATCCGGACTGTGCACTGGATTGCTTTTCCACACTACTGCCGCAGCGCTAGGCATTTCTGCTCTTGTGTACAGTTCTGCAATTGCATTTACGATTGTAAAATATGCAGGTGCCCTGTATCTCATCTACCTGGCCTTCAAGGCGCTAAAGGAAAGCGGAACTTCCTTTTCATCCTTCGAGGTAAAAGAAACTGATGTGCCTCTTCTTTATAAAAGAGGCATTGTAATGAACCTCCTGAATCCGAAGGTTTCACTTTTTTTCCTTGCTTTCCTTCCCCAGTTCGTAAGTGCAGGTTCTGGAAGTATTCCTCTGCAAATGATATTTCTGGGAATCGTGTTTCTTTTCCAGGCGTTGTTTATCTTTTTCCTGGTATCGATATTTGCAGGGTTCATTGGATCCAGGATCATGAAAATGCCAAATGCCGGAAAATATGTTAACTGGGCTAAAGCGGGCATATTTTCAATAATAGGAGTTGAACTGGCTCTTTCCGGTCGATGATCCATGATAAAGCAGATCATTTTTCCCTTTGTCCACGAAGCTGTAATTCTTGGTGCATTGGGTGTGGTATTTTGTGTACAGTAAACATTTTCAACTACTATGTTCAATACCTTGCATGAAGGTTGTGATCGAGACCCCAAAACACAGTTTTTTTAAATACAACAGGTCAGGTGATCACTATATAAAGGTATTTTTCTCCCCTATCCCGACCATATTCAACTATGGCTACATAGAGGGTATAAAAGGCCCCGATGGGATGGAGGCGGATGCGGTTGTCCTGGGTCCGCGCATGGCTCAGGGCACGGTGACAGAGTTCCATAATTACCAGGGAGTTGTAAGGTTCATAGACGACTCAGTGAAGGATGATAAGTATATATTCTACATAAGTGGTTATCGTTCCCCATACGTATTGTCCTTTTATTTTAAGATCTATGCCCTCTTTAAAAGATTTGTATATCTAATATTGGAACAACGGATCTCTAAATGTGAGTTCCTTGGTATAGAAGAGATAAGCAGTGATATAAACTGATTTTAACACTAAAAAGTTCTGTTCATTAAATCTAACTTTGCGAAGCATAATTAAAACTGATCATGGGGAGTTTTGCAGTGTCAAGACTTGTGGTCTTAGTAAAGTAGATATACTGACCTAAATATATATTCATAATAGCGTTTCTTTCAATCCATTACAATATTGCTTGTTAATGATTTATCATTCGATATCACATGTATTAAGTGATGCAGATGAACAGTGTAACCGACGATCGCAAGAATGCAGAAATTAACTGTATTTGTAAGATATCGGAGATAATGGCAAGTACTAAGGATTTTAAAGATGTGGTGTGCCAGGTATTAGATATATTACCTGATGGTTTTCAGTTTCCTTCGATCACTTGTATCAGGATAATGATAAACGGTAAAGAATTCAAAACCTCTCATTTCAAGATCACTCCCTGGAAGCTTTCTTGTTCATGTACGTGTTCAGGTTCAGAAGTTATTTCTGTTGAAGTTTTTTATATGGAAGAACGCCCGGAGGCATATGAAGGTCCCTTTCTTTCAGGAGAGAAGACTATGCTTTTCTCGGTCTGCAACAGTTTGAAAAGCTTGTACGAAAAAGAAGTGATTTTGAGGGACTATCGTGAAATTGAGGAAAAATGCAAAGTTTTCATGGAGAATGCCCTTGATGGAATGATGGTGCTGGATTTCAAAGGAAAGATCTTACTGTTCAACATGGCTTTGATCAGGATGTTCGAGGTCGATGACTCTGAAATTTCGATGGGTCACAATATACTTGAGTATCTATGTGAAGAATACAAACTTAAGGCTATAAAAGACCAGCTGAATGTGATGCGAGGTAAAGGGGGCTATCTCAGCACATATAAGGTACGTTCAAGAAAAGGGCGTGAATTCTGGGTGGAAGGTCTGGGGACGAAGATCATCTATAAAGGTAGCATAGCTAACATAGTTGTTATCCGTGATGTCACTGAGAGAATAGTTGCAGAAGAAAAATTGAAAGTTTATCGCCAAAGCATAAATAAACTTGTGCAGGAGTGCACTATCGATATCTCTTCAGCAAACGAAAAATTAAAAGAAGACATGAAAATATGGCAGCATATTAACCATATTCTGGTATTTGAAAAAAATAAGCTTTCAGAATATCTTGGGAACATTGGGGTGATGGTAGTAGTACTTGGCCAAGATGGGCACGTATCTTCCATAAACAAGAAAGGTTGTGAACTTCTTGGTTACAATGAGCATGGGATAGTTGGCCAGGATTGGACAGCAGTTTTCGTTCCTGAGAATTTTCGGGATTATGCAAGGAATGTGCTTCTAAAATGTCTTAGCAACAATTGTGTGGGAAGATCTGAAAATCCTGTTCTCACATATGATGGTAGTAACAGGTTGATATCATGGACAAATGTTCCTCTGGTAGATGAAAAAAAGAATGTGATCGGAGTGATCAGCACTGGAGAGGATGTTACAGATCTTAGACAGTCACAGGAAGCACTTTATCAGTATGTTGATGATCTTAAAAGCAGCAACGAATTCAAGGTCCTTTTTATTGATATTTTGCGGCATGATCTGCTAAACCCTGCCACCATTATCAAAGGCTATTCCGAGCTTCTGCTGGAAAGGATAGATACAGATGAGGAAAAAGCCATTGTTGAGAAAATCTACTATCAGAATGAGAATCTCATACAGATCATCAATACTGCTTCGAAGTTAGGCAGACTTGAAAGCACTGATATGATAAGTTTTGAGGAGTTTGATCTGCTTAATTTGCTGAGAAAAGTTTCTAGTGGTTTTTTGCCCCTGCTGGAAGAAAAAGGCATGACATTAGAGTATCCCGCAGAGGGCATCTATCCGGCTGATGTGAATCCTCTTATAGAAGAAGCCTTTTCTAATCTGATATCAAACGCCATTAAGTTCAGTCCCAATGGGGGTAGGCTTGTTTTAGGTATAGAGGACGAAGATACTTCATGGAAAGTAATGTTCACTGATTTCGGTATGGGGATCAGTGATGAGAATAAGGATGCCATATTCAGAAGATTCAAACAGGTTTCCACTCAAGGAACTAAAGGAAGCGGGCTGGGCCTTGCTATCGTCAAGAAAATAGTAGAACTTCACCATGGTGAAGTTGGTGTATATGATAATCCTTCGGGGTCAGGTGCTGTTTTCTGGATAAAGGTGAATAAAAAACAGTCTGTTTAATGTGAGGCTACTTTATCCTCGTCCTGTAGGGTATATTCCCGATCATCATTTGTAGGTCACGTTCAATTGAAAAAGATACTTTGATCGTGTATATAGGACACAAATGTATGGGGTGAGTATCATTGGACTCGAATAGAATAGACAAAAGTATTAAAAGCATCATCGTCGAACTGAACTCCCTCTCAAACCCATCTGCCCTGCAGGGCATGGCAAGTTTTGGCATCACTCCCGGCAAAGCCTATGGTGTTGCTATTCCTGAACTTCGGAGAATAGCGAAGAGTATCGGAAAAGACCATGAGCTTGCAGCCAGCCTGTGGGCTTATGGATATCGTGAAACCCAGATCCTTGCAAGCATGGTGGATGATGTGCGATATGTCACTGAAGAGCAGATGGAACAATGGGTAAGTGAATTCGACTACTGGGAGATCTGCGACCAATGCTGTATGAATCTCTTTGAGGATATGCCATGTGCCTACGACAAAGCGGCAGAGTGGAGCCACAGGGAAGAAGAGTTCGTAAAACGAGCGGGATTTGTGCTGATGGCACGCCTTGCAGTGAGCGATAAGGAAGCCTCAGATGAACGTTTTATTGCCTTTTTCCCCATTATCAAGGAAGGTGCATCGGATAAACGCAACTTCGTGAAAAAGGCTGTCAACTGGGCCCTGCGCCAGATCGGAAAGCGTGATCTTTCGCTGAACTCCCTGACGATAGAACTGGCAGAGGAACTGCAGCAAACAGATAGTATCAGTGCCAGGTGGGTGGCGACAGATGCCATAAGAGAGCTTACTGGAGAAAAAGTGCAGCAGAAGCTGCGATCCAAAAAAGCCAAGTGAGTTTTATATTTATTCATGCCTCAATGCATCCAGCGGTCTCATCTGGGCAGCTTTCCATGCAGGATAAACCCCGCCTGCAACACCCGTCATTATGCCGAATACAATACCCAGTATGATATAAGCCATGCTTGATGGTGCAAATAGGTATGATGCCTGTTTCATGATAAGCACAGTTATCAGGAACCCGCCTCCAAAGCTCAATATCCCGCCGATGAGGCTTGCAGCCGTTCCCAGGAAAAGGGCTTCCAGCAGGAACATCTTGAGCACATCTTTTCTTGAAGCTCCCACTGCTTTCATTATGCCTATCTCCCGGGTGCGCTCCATAGTGGACATGAGCATTACATTGAGGATGCTCACCCCTGCCACAAGCAGGGAAATGGAGCTTATTCCCATCAGGAACAGGGAAATGTATCTGGAGATCTCATCAATGCTTGAAAGGATAGTATTGGTGGCAAGCACGAACACCTCTTCGTCTTTCTTGTTGAGCCTTTCCTCAAGGTCCTCTTTGACCGTATCTATCTCGTTGATGTTCTCAACCTGGATTATGGCATAACTATAACCTTCATCCGTATCTTCATAGATCCTTGTGAACATCTGGTGATCAATAAAAACAGCACTGTCAGCGCTGATGTCAAAGCCCATCCCTCGTTCTCTCAGGATACCTATCACTCTGAACTTTGTATCTTCTATAGTTATCTTTCCGCCAATATTGACTTCGAGATCCTCTGCAAGCTGTGATCCTATCACACAATCAGAAGACCCGCGTTTGTACATACGGCCTGCTTCGATCTCCGCAAGGCCGGGCAGATCATCGCTTTCTATACCATATACGTTTGCGTAGGTTTCCTCGTTCTTGTATTCAGCTTTTGAAGCGCTGGAATAGATAGGTATCAGGTTCTCTATACCTGCAACCTTCTGCATCTTCTCCACTTGCTTCTCAGTTATAGTCTCCTCCCCGAACCCAGGATATACCAGAAGCTCGTTACCCACATCTCCCAGGGAATCGGATACTGACAGCTTCAGGCTGTTTCCCAGTATGCCCATGGACGAAATTGCAATGACCCCGATGATTATTCCCACAGCTGCAAGGACTGTGCGTGCCATGTGCCTCTTGAGATTCCTTTTTGCTAGTTCAGCGTACATATTACGTTTCAAATACCTACTCTGAAGCTTCAACGATCTCACCGTCCCTGAGAACTATGTTAGTGTTCGCATATGCCGCTATTTTTGGATCGTGTGTGACAACTATAACGGTAGTTCCGTGTAAGTTGAGCTCGCTGAGAAGGTCCATCACGCTTTTTCCGGTCTTTGTATCGAGATTTCCTGTAGGCTCGTCTGCCAAAAGGATAGGTGGGGAATTAGCCAGTGCCCTGGCAATAGCAACTCTTTGCTGCTGTCCTCCTGAAAGCTCATTGGGTTTGTGTTCGGCAAACTCTGCGTCAAGGTTTGCTCGTCTTAAGAATTCCATTGCCCTTCTCCGGCGCTCTTGTTCCGGGATCCCGCTGAATATCATAGGCATTTCAACATTCTCCACGGCAGTGAGAGTAGGTATCAAATTGAACTGCTGGAATATGAAACCAATATTGTTCCTGCGAATTTCTGTAAGCTGGTCATCGTTAAGAAGGGAAAGGTCCGTGCCATTGATCTTCACGGTGCCTTCCGTGGGCTGATCAAGGCAACCAATGAGATTGAGCATTGTGGATTTTCCTGAGCCGGAAGACCCCATAATGGTCACAAAGTCGCCTCTTTCGATCGAAAGATCGACACCGTTAAGAGCGTGTATTTGGCTTGCTCCAAGATGATAGATCTTCTTCACATCAGTGAGCTGGACTATAGGACCTTGCATACATGCCCCGTTCATTCTGATATCTTGCGTTTCTTCCAGGAATATGCTATGACGCCCAGCACTGCAACAGATATTACAGCAACAAGGCCGATCATAACGGATCGTGTTCCTCCACTATTGCTGGAAGCGGGTAGCGTTCCTTTGTGGAGTACAATGTCCTCATTTATGTATGCATAGGCATTGTTAGTATTTCTGAACTCAATGAGCAAGGGTATTTTTTCTACATTGTTTCCTTGTGTGGACGCGGATAGTTCGAAACTGCTGAAATCATCACTTTCCAGGGTGCCTACAAAATATTTTTCATACGGTTGCACAGGTGTGATGTTTTCCGTTTCCGTCACTGAGATCATAACATTCTTTGCATCGGTTGTCCCAAAATTGTTTATATCTCCTGTGATGCTATATGTATTTCCTATTCTTTCTACCTCTAAGGCTGACAGTATTAGCGCATACTGGTCCACCACTTCAACATTGTAGTTCGTTCCAGATGAGATATGCGGGTTGTCCCCATTGAAATATGTAGCAGAGAACTGCATCTCTTTGTTGCCATTCTTGGATGTCATGGAGTTCAGGGTGAACGTTGCTGTGGATTTATTTCCTTCATTGATGGTACCTACAAAGACATTAGCTGGAAAGAACGTAATGTCTTTTCCTTCCGGAGTGACAATAACACCTGTAATGTCATTGGGTCTTAAGTTCACGACTTCCACATTCACAGTTGAATATTCTTTCATGAGGGTAGGAGGCATATCGGACACAATTATCTTCAGATCCCTGTCATCAACTTTTACCGGTATCCTGTAGTTGAGGTTGTACATGTCGCTGCCTCCCACAACTTCCAGTTCCAGGAAATGCATGCCATTGGCAGCACTCTCGTTCGCCTTTATGTTGAAAGTGAGCCGGATGTAATCCCCTGGCCCCAGTAATCCAACGTCTGTCTGTCTTCCATCCAGGATCTTAATTCCCTTGTTACCCTTAAGGGTTGCACTTGCTATGTAGGCATTCATATCGAATGTTTCGTCATCCTCCTGGACGTATACCTCACCTGAAGCCATGTTCCTGAGTTCCACAGTTACTGTACCTGTATCTCCTGGCATGAATACTCCAGGCTCCACTGAATAGTTCACTGTGATAGTTGGACGGATCTCGGTATCGGCACTTGCATAAGGCAAGAACATGGTCAGTAAAATAAAGAAAAATATGATCGTTCTCATGATATCATTTTCGTTTTTCATGTTAACTTAGTGCCTGAAGTAACGTATAGATCATATAGATCACATACAGTCCCATTGGCACTCCCACAGTGATAAGAGCATTCTTAACTGTAAGGTTTCTGGCATGCATCATGGCAAATACCCATATGTTCGCACTCCACAAGGTCAGGAGTATTCCGATGACAGTGGAAGCCATTATGTAAGGGTCAGAGAACATGGCTTTTTCGAGAAGAGCGGGATCTTGCACGGAAAGATCGAGTGAAGAATAAGCTTTACTTGTCAATACAAGACTTAACACGGAGCCTAAGATCGAAGGCAGGAACCCATAGGCAACAAACTCACAGACCCTCTTGAAAGTTCCCTGTCCGCTCAAAACCAATGAGATGCCATAAAATATGCCACTGTATACCAGCCACATAATGAACACGGATATGATGGCAAATATTGCTCCTATGGCAGCACCTATCTGTGCAACGGATGCCATATCGCTTGGCAGGTTTCCTATCAGCTTGCTTGCTATTATGTAAGCGCTGACAGCCGATATTACAGCCATTATCCCAATGATCATCAGTGGTTGCTTGAAATCTGGATCCTCTTTAATTTTATTCTCAAAGAATTTTTGAGGATCTATAAGAACCTGCATCATAATTTAACCTCTTGTACAAACAATTGTTGTCGCAAATATAAATATGACTTTCAGTTATTATAACTTTCGTTTTTATATTTTACGGTTGGCCTATTGCCTGATGCAATGTATAGAGCATATATATCAGGTATAGTCCAATTGGTATTCCTACGGTGATCATAGCATTCTTGATACTAAGGCCCCTTGAGCGGACCATAGCAAAAACCCATATATTAGCACTCCATAGGGCAAAGATAATGCTGATCGCATTAGATACTATCATATAAGGACTTTTGAGCATGGCTTTTTCTATGGCCTGCGGGTCACTCATGGAAAGATCTGAAAAAGAGCACATGCTGATCATCAGCACCATGCTGATGGTAGAACTAAAGATGAAAGGCAGGAATCCATAGGCAACAAACTCGAGGACTCTTGTGAACTTCCCTTGTCCGGCTAAGAGCCATGAAAAAGCATAGAATAAGCCACTGATCATCAGCCACACGATCATCCCGGAGGCCATGGTGACCATTAAGCCCAAAATTATCACAATTAGCTGGACGATGGTAGGTACATCGCTGAACAGATTCTCCATCAGTTCTCTCATTAAGATAAAAGCATTGATGAGGGTCAGCAGCGTCACTGCACCAATTACAGCATAAGGTGGTTTAAAGTCGATTTCTTCTTTGATCTTTTCCTCAAAGAAACCTCCCGGATCGCTAAGGACTTCCAGCATTATTTGCTCCAATCTCTAAACTAAATTTACACCAACAATGTCATTGTTAACATTTTTTTAACTCTTTTTATTGCATGTTTTTTTCCAAGGATATATATAGATTTGGCTCAATCTGTTTGTGTATTACCTTTCGGATCCTTCTAACGGGGTTGAGAGTTTGAATAGTGCAATATCACAGAGTGGTGATCCAATCATTGAATTGAGAGATCTGTGTAAGAGTTACTGGGCAGGGAACATGGAGGTCCAGATACTCAAGAGCATCAATATGAAAGTTTATCCGGGTGAGTTCCTGGCTATCATGGGTCCATCGGGGTCAGGGAAAAGTACCCTTATGAACATGATTGGGTGCCTTGACAGGCCTACCTGCGGACAGGTGATCCTGATGGGTCAGGATATTAATATAATCACTGACTCCGAACTTGCACGATTAAGGGGTCTTGAGATCGGCTTTGTGTTCCAGAACTTCAATCTTGTTCCCAGGTTGTCTGCAGCACAGAACATTCTCCTTCCTACCTATGCGAACACGAAAAATAGTATAGAACCAACTAAAAGGGCAAATGAGCTGATTCAACTTGTGGGGCTTGAGGACCGCCGTAACAACCGGCCTTCTCAACTTTCGGGAGGGCAGCAACAGCGTGTGGCTATAGCCCGGGCTCTGATCAATGATCCTTCTATAATCCTGGCGGACGAACCTACAGGAAACCTAGACAGCAAGACCGGATTAGAGATAATGGACATGTTCAAGGACCTTAATAAAAAAGGAAGGACCATTATTATGATCACTCATGATCCCGGTCTTGCAAGCTATGCTGACAGAGTGGTATACTTGAAAGATGGTGTGCTTAATAACTAGGCGGTGGTAATATCAGAACGATTTTGAAATATCTTTGCTTGACCCTTGTTTCATGCGTACTTTTATCAGGTGTCGCATGTGCAGTCTCAGGTTCAGCTCTCAGTGTCAGTGTCCTTAAATATGAACCTGTGCCTGCAGAGATCGGTAAATACGTTGACATCTGGATCAAGGTAGAGAACACGGGTTCAGGTAGGTCCGAGGACCTTACCATAAAAATGGTCCCTGAGTACCCTCTGTCTCTGGATTCAGAAGCTAACGCCCTTGAAAACATTGGCATTCTTGGGCCTGAAAGTGCGGCAGTACATAAATACAGGCTTTTTGTGGATGAGAATGCGAAACAAGGTGTTGCTTCCTTTGATATCCAGTTCCAGAAAGAAAAGAACGGTGCCTGGGTGGAGGAAACCTTTGAGATCACCGTAGGTTCTGCTGCCTTTAACAGTAAAGGCAATGTCCAGATAGAAGGCGCTCCGACAAAGGAGCCTGAAGTTTTTATGCCAGGTGACATCGGCACTATCACCTTCACTCTTAAGAACAGTGCGACAGCATATTCTGTGACCATCAATGGTGAAGACTTCGATACCAATGCCCGGGTACAATCTGCCACTTTGAAAGGAACGGATGGTATAACAGTAGCCACTGAAACCTATTATGGAAATGGCATCCTGGGTCCGGGTGAATCGATGGTCCTTACATACAACATAAATGTTGATGAAAATCTATCAGATGGTACTTATTACCTTGATTTTTCAACTATCGGCAGCTCTCATTCATACAATAACAACTGGCGTATTCCTTTAAAGGTTGATTCCTCATCTGTGCGCATTGTTCCATCTAAACCTCTTAAACTGGAGAACGGAAAAGGAACTCTGGAATTCGATGTAGCTAATATACACCCAAATAAACTTTCATCAGTAAGCGTCAGGCTTGAGGCAGATGGTGTGGATTTTTCCCCCGCTGAATACTTCATTGGTTCCATGGACCCGGATGAACTTTTTACCATACAGATATATGGGGAAACATCTTCTGACAATTCTTCCCAAGACGTAAAGATCATTGCAAATTACAGGAATGGCCTTAACGAACATGAAGAGCTTATCGGTGTGAGGCAATTACAACTGGAAACTGTAAAGGAATCAGGTAATATCAGTTCTCTGATCTTGTTGCTTCTCATTGCCGTTCTTGCAGGTGCCGGCTACTTTATGTATAAACGCAGGAAGCAAAAGTGAGGCATTGAATGATAAGCCTCCGGCGATCAGTTGAGATCTCGATAGGCAGTATCAGCAGCTCAAAGATGCGATCTGGCCTTACGACCCTGGGAATAATTATCGGAGTAGCTGCTGTGATCGCCAATGTCTCCCTTGGTGCCAGTTTTAATCAGTTCTTCAATGACGAGATCGGTGCTGTCGGTTCAAATTTCATAGTGATCTACAGTCAGGGAGTAAATGTCTTTTTTGACAAGGAACTTGATCTGATAAGGAACACTCCGGGGGTAGTAGGTGTTTCCCCGGTCAATCAGCAGATGGGTCGGGTCACTTATCTCTCAACTTCCAGGCAGATAGACATACAGGGTGTTATAGCGGATTATGGGGAAGTTGCCAATATAAAAATGGATGCAGGGAGTTTTCTTGATGATAAGGACCAGTATGTTGCAGTATTGGGGTCAGAGGTTGCCTATGAGAAGTTCGATCAGAAGGTCTTTGTAAAGAATCCCATTGAGATCACGTTCAGAAGAGAGGATGGGGGCGTAGTCACACAAAAGTTCATAGTAAAAGGCATTATACAGGATCCAAACACTGCTTTTGTGCAGACTGGCGTGGAGCCCGAGATCAGGATCTTTATTCCCATAGACACCATGAACCAGATGCTTGGAAAAGATGATTATGGTGGTTTTTTCATAAAGGCGTCAAGTCTGGAAACTGTACGTGAGACTGCTGATGAGATCGATGATCGCCTGGCAAGAAATCTGGGAGTATCGACCAGGGAACTAGAGAACGATGATACAAAACCCTATGTCATGTTCGATCAAATAGATGCCCTGGAGCAGACAGACCAGCTTTCTACCGCCCTTACTTCTCTATTGACTTCCGTGGCCTTGATCTCTCTCATAGTGGGCTCCATAGGTATCATGAATATCATGCTGGTGACAGTAACCGAAAGGACAAGGGAGATCGGTCTTATGAAGTCTCTTGGATATACCAGGAAGGATATACTTACCCTGTTCCTGATAGAATCCACAATACTGAGTCTTCTGGGTGGCATATGTGGTACTGTCCTGGGTATCGGTGTTGCCTTCATTGCAAACTATTTCCTTGATCTGCCCAGTGTATTTCCGGTGAACCAGATTCTCATCGGTTTTATAGTATCGATTTTGGTCGGTCTGGTGGCAGGCATCTACCCTGCTAATAAGGCAGCGAAGATGGACCCAGTGGAGGCTTTCAGGCATGAGTGAGGTGTCACTAGTTGGTTAACATGCGACAGGCTCTGGATCTGGGCATGGGGAGTATCAAGCATGCAAAGCTTCGCTCTGCTCTTACGACGCTAGGTATCATTATCGGAGTAGCAGCGGTTGTGGCTAATGTTTCCCTTGGAGCCAGCTTCAATCAGTTCTTTACGGATGAACTGGGAACACTGGGGTCCAATTTTATTATCATCTACAGTCAGGATGTGAACATTCTCCATGAAAACGAACTTAATATTGTCAGGAACACTCCTGGTGTAGAGGGAGTTTCTCCTAGTAACGGACAAATGGCTGCTGTAACATATCTTTCTTCTAAGAGGCAGATAGATGTCCAGGGTGTATCCCAGGATGCTGAGAATATATTGAATATCCAGCTTGAAGAAGGAAACTTTTTCACTGACAAGGATAAATATGTAGCTGTATTGGGCTGGAAGGTTGCCAATGAGAAGTTCGACCGCAACATTTCAATTAATAATTATATAGATATCACCTTTACAAGAGATGATGGTTCCACAGTAGCTCAGAAATTCAAGGTAAAAGGAATCATAAGCTCTCCAGAGAATACTTTTGTTCAGGGTGGTCCTGACCGGGACATTACGATATACATACCGATCGCTACCATGAATGGGCTGCTTAATGTTTCTGACTATGGGGGCATAACAGCAAAGACAGGCAGTGCAGAATCTGTAAGCACAGTTTCAGATGAGGTTGACCGCAGGCTCGCACGTGCCCTTGGCGTTTCTGCAAGGGACATTGAGAATGATGACGTAAAGCCTTACAGGATCTTCAATCAGGCGGAGATCATAGAGCAACTGGATCAGCTTGCTAACACGCTTACGATCCTTATAACCTTAGTTGCACTTGTGGCCCTGGTGGTGGGTTCCATAGGCATAATGAACATCATGCTGGTCACAGTTACCGAAAGAACACGGGAGATAGGTCTGATGAAATCTTTAGGTTTCAAGAAGAACGATATTCTCTTACTTTTTATGATAGAATCAACTCTTTTAGGTACAATAGGGGGAGTTCTTGGAGTGCTTTTTGGGGCTGTAGCTTCTTACGCGGTACAAAGCTATCTGTCTATACCTCATGTTTTCCCTCCATATTTGATCCTGCTGGGCTTTAGTATTGCGTTTGTTGTAGGTCTGGTCGCTGGTGTATATCCTGCCAACAAAGCAGCATCCATGAATCCTGTAGAAGCACTAAGACATGAATGAACGAATGTTTTGGTTTTAAATAGGACTGTTAACCTCTTCCTATAAGAGGTGAAAAAGTGCTTATTACGACCACAAACGATGTGAATGGTAAGGAACTGGAGATATTGGGTGTAGTTTTTGGAAATACCGTACGTGCTAAGAACATTGGAAGCGATATTGTTGCAGGCCTGCAGAATTTGGTAGGAGGGGAATTAAAGGGTTATTCTGATCTGCTTTCACAATCCAGAAAAGAAGCATTACAGAGAATGGTGGAAGAAGCAGAGAAACTGGACGCTGATGCGGTTGTAAATATACGCTTCACAACTTCTCAGACCATGACCGGAGCAGCAGAACTACTGGCTTACGGAACTGCCGTAAAGTTCAAAAGGATATGAAGCCATGGCTCATATCCTCTTTCAGGCCTTTTCTCAGTCAATGAAATATACTTTCACTGGCGGTATGCCATTGAATTCCACTGAGCAGTAGGTGTATGTGTATGCCCCTGTGGTGAGTATGAACAGTCTGTCTCCTTCTTTTATATCCTTTGGCAACTCGTATTTGAAATGCTCATAAAGTATGTCCATACTGTCGCATGTGGGACCGGCAAGGATCACTTCCCTTCCACCGTTGCTGTTGTAGCCTTTCTCCGGGAAGATTGGATACTTTATTGCCTCATCTAAAGTTTCAATAAGACCCCCGAACTTGCCTATATCCAGATAGACCCATTCATACTGGCTTGAATCAGATTTCTTGGATATGAGCACGATCTCTGTAACTACAACACCGGCGTCTCCTGCTATATATCTGCCTGGTTCTATAAGGATCTCCGGCAGTTCGTCACCAAAGTATTCGTGCAGATATTTTGTAATGATCTCAGCGTATTGCTGAATGTTGCGAGTGGGCTTAAGATATTTTGCAGGAAGTCCTCCTCCCAGGTTTACCATTTTCAGCTCTATTCCTTCGTAGTGTTTCACATCATCAAAAAGATATTTACACTGGGAGATCGCGTGGTCCCATTCTCCAATATCCCTTTGCTGCGATCCTACGTGGAAAGAAAGTCCATATGGGATCAAACCCAGATCC
The DNA here is from genome assembly GCF_002067275.1 of Methanomethylovorans sp. PtaU1.Bin093. Taxonomy (GTDB): domain Archaea; phylum Halobacteriota; class Methanosarcinia; order Methanosarcinales; family Methanosarcinaceae; genus Methanomethylovorans. Next base: position 35,698 of record NZ_MVQX01000014.1, read on the forward strand.
CTTGCTTCAACGATCAGAGAATATATCTGGCCGGTATGTGCCCCGAACTTTCTGGATAGAGGCCAATCTGCCCCGTTACTTTCAGTGAGCAATCTGAAAAAGACCTTTGATCCAGGTGCATTGGCAGCCAATTTTCTAAGGTCACTGTGGGAATCTGTAACAAAAAGCCTGACACCATATTCATAGGCTTTTTTTATGTCCTTTGCTTTTTTTATGGTATTGCCGTAACTCATCTTGTCAGGACTTATCCCCATTCTGAGAAGCTGTTCCATCTCATATATGGTTGCTACGTCAAAATTAGATCCTTTTTTGTGTAACAGCCTCACCACTTCTTCAGCCGGGTTTGCTTTCATCGCATAGTAGATCTTGGCAAAGGGTAGGTTATGTTTTAGTTCGTCGTATTTCTGTTCGATCTTCTTCCGGCTGAGTAAAATAAAAGGAGTTTCTTTGCCTTCTGCGAACTCTCTTATTTTTTGTAACTCTTCTGGAGATAGGTATTCTGAAATGCTTATAGGATGTTCCAAGGCTGCTATCACCTCTTTAGATTCTTTAAAGGACCTTTACATAGTATTCTGTAGAATGTATGTAAAAGTGTTTGCTGATGACCCAATGGGTATTGCTCGATGTTAAAGTATTTGGATATGGTCCTCTCCGTTGAACTGGTAGTGTGTTTAGTGCTTATCAGTGCCACACCGGTCAGTACACAGGCGCATCCTTCAAGGGTATATGAGAAGATCTGTTCGTGCAGGATCAGATATCCGAAGAATATCCCGGCAACAGGTTCTATTAGAGATATGACACTAAGATTTTGGGTTTTAATGTATCTGGCGCTTCTGTAATAGAGAAGTGAACCAAATGTTGTCATGATCATCCCAAACAGTATAAGTTCTTCTATATTCAGGGCAAGTATTCCGGGGCTCACAAGACTTGCATAGGGGGACAATAGCACCAGGCTCACGACCGTTGGCCAGAAAAGAAGAGCAGTGGATGTATATGTGTCTCTCAGATAACGGTAGTTGAGGGTACTCAAGGCATATGATATGCCTGATAATAAGCCGAGCATTATGCCCAGTACATAAATTTCCTTTGCCTGCGGGGAGAAATTACCTCCGGGATGGATAGCTATGAGTATTCCCATGGCTGACAACAAAAGGGCTATAGTATCCCTGGTAGTGATGTTCTCTTTCAGGAGTAAAGGTGAAAGGATCGTCACATAGACAGGAGCAGTATATAATAATAAGGCTGCTATAGATACCCCCACATGTTGTATTGCAGTGAAATATGTATAGATCATGATCGTATTCGTGCATCCCATCAGAAATATGTATTTTCTTTTGCTGGTAATCAAAAGTTCATCCAGCTTTCCTGTAAGGGTCATGAACACCAACAACGTTAAAAGCCCAAAAATGAGCCGGTAGTAGATAACAGATCCTACTGGCATTCCATAGATCGATTTAAGGAATATACCTGACAGTGAAAATACCGTAAATGCCACTATCAGGCCAAAATAGGAGCTACTGTTCGTTGTTGCTATCGATGCCATAAAACCACATCTCAAATAGGCTTTCACGATAAAAAACTAACTGTAATCATCAATAATTACTAACTTATTTTAATCGAAAAAAGCCTTCTTTTTTATACACACCTTTATTTCATATGTAGTGCTTCCGAACACATTGGTACTTTATATTATGCAATATATATAATAATAACCCTATAATTACGTAAGATCTGCAAAACATCCTGCATGTCACTCAAATGATCTTACTGAACAGTTCAAATTCGATAGTGTCAGGTTTCATCATCGCTTATTCTCTTACTTTTATCAGCTCGATCAAAAATCATTGCCTGAAGACTTCAAATCAATTTGAAGTTTAGACAATGGCTAAATAGGACAATGATGTATCTCTTGTTAATAAAAAGGGAGGTAAATAAAACGAAGCCCATAATAAAAAGCCTGTCTCTGATCCTCGCTCTTGCTCTTATTGCTTGCACAGCATTAACATCCGGATGCACAGAAAAAGGAGATCAAACAGATGACAATAACGGACAGATCGACTCCGGAAGGGTTGCTTTGGAAAATATCACCAATATCAGGTGGCAATGGGCAGGATTGACTGGAAATTCTTCTGCTGATCAGTCCGTTGTTCCAAAAAACGAAAGCTATACATTGGAATTCCTCACGGATGGGGTCTATTATATAAACACTGACTGTAACAGTGGCAGCGGGAATTACACAACAGATGGGAGGAACTTGACCATAGGATCAGGGGTGATCACGCTTGTATACTGTGGCGAAGACTCATTGGAGCCTCAATATCTGTCACTTCTAAGCAGTGTAACATCAATGACACTTGAAGATGGCCAGCTTCTGTTATCTGTGGGTAACAACAGCGAAAAAATGCTCTTCATCGATCCAGAAAGTGTTAAGCATTGAGCCTATCTTATATTTTTTACAGGTTAGTAATGTGAACCAGCGATCACAGTATGCTCACATTACTATTAATTTTATTCTTTCACCTTGCTTCTATTATATTAAGTATCGGCTATGTAGAATTTCTCCATTTTCGAGGAACTGATCAGATCGATATAAGGCTTATAGCGATCAGGGCGGCTATCACTCCTAACCATTGACGCGCAGCAAGTTGTTCTTTTAACAAGGTACATGCCAGCAATACTGTGACTGCAGGACTTAATGACGATAGGATTGTGGCAACGTCCAATCTTCCGGCTTGTGAGGCCAGAGCAAATAAGATGGCACCTCCTGTATTAAATGATCCTGCAAGGATAACTATCAGAATTACATCGGATGTGGTTCTAATGACGGTCTTTGTTGAAATTATGAACCCTGTGAGCATGATCAATGCTATAACTCTTGAAACTGTTAGTGGCCAGTAAATTGCAGTAGCACTGAAATTATCAATGGATATGAAGAACAAGCCAAATAATATACCTGCAAGCAGTGGATATTCTAGATCCTTTGCTTTTAAACCGGACCCCACATTTATACTAACAATTAACCATATTCCAATAAATGCAAAAACAAAACCCGCAATCTTAAATGTGGAAGGGATACCTTCATTTAAAGCTGAATATATTACAGGTATGATCACCGATATTACTGCAGCCAGAGGAGCAACTATACTCATTTTCCCTTTGGCCAGACCCACATATAGTGCAATCAACCCTGCAGATCCAAAAAATCCCGCAAAAGCACCCCACATCAGATTATTTAGTGGAGGTAGGCTTTCTGAAAATACAAACGCAAGGATCGGGAATATGATAATACCCATGATCTGGGTGACCAGAACCACATAATATGCACTTGTTCTTCTGGTAGCACATCCCCCAACAAAATCTCCGGCACCCCATGATACTGCAGATGCAAGGCCAATAATAATAGCAAGGGTTTCCATTCGTATCGTTTTATTTCTTTAGTAATTTCCAAATTCAAGTGCTTTCAAAATATGCTTGTCCTGCATTACCTGTAAGGCTACAGTTTGGAGCAGTGTTCATGTGCAACGCTCTTGTAATCTATCAGCCCGTATGCCATATGGCTTTATAGTTATAGTTGTTTTTGGCTCTGCAATATTTTATCCAAAATTAAGGGTTTTAATGTGGCTCTATTTATAGGACTCTTTATTCTCACGTAGTAATTCTGGTGCGGTCCCCCACACTCTTGCTTGGGGAAAAACAGTAGTTTTTATACCTTCATTAAAAAAATTAAATAAATACGACAGGGGGTGTGCAGGTCAATGTTGTTTCTTCTGATACACATATCCCAGTCCAAGCACTCCTATCATAAGAACGGCAATACCGAATCCAAATCCCGGGGTCTGTTCTGGTTGTGTTCCAGTTGCACTAACGTCTTGAGCATTATTCGCTATGGGAGAAGCAAGTGCTTTTTGTGCAGTGATCGCAAACGGCCCGAAAGCTGTGTTCCTGGCCTCGAAGATCGCATCGCTTGCAGTGATGCTATCAACGGTTGTTGGCAGCACTTGCCATGCATTACCAGCATATACCTGCAATTTCACATCTTCGGGATTCACGTCCGTTTCTTCGATCCACGAACTGCTGACCTTGAACTTTACCTGCGCATCTTTCATGTTGGATGCAGTGGCAAAACCAGCCTTACCCACCCAGATATTGACATATTTATAGATGGATCCTTCAGGAGTACTGTTAACCAGCTTTGACCTGTTGTTCAGCACTTCTACAGTGGAGGTGATCTCTCCGGAGTTCTTGAGAGAATAGAAGCTGACCGATAGGATGGGATTGCCTTCCCTTGAGAACTCGTAGGTGACATTGGTATTCATCCTCAGATATTCCCTTGCCACGTCTTTCATGGCTACATTTGCAAAGTTCTCGGCAGAGCCTGCACCTCCGCCTCCGCCACTGCTGCTAATCTTTTTACTGCTGCTTCCCCCGCTACTTCCTCCTCCACCACCGCTACCACTGCTGGACGAGTCGGTCTTCAGGCTAATACTAACTGCCTTGCCCTCAAGACCGTAGCTATCGTATGGGATCAGAGTATAGTCATAGGTTGTATCACTGGCCAAGTTGCTATCTACGTAGGCCGTTGATCCGCTCACATTGCCAATTATACTATTATCTCTGTACATTTTTACAATAGCTATATCAGGGGAATTGGCCCAGGTTAATGTTATGGAGCTTGCAGTGATATCTTTTCCTGCGAGGCCGGAAATGGTCAGCAATCCAGTGGTTGTTGCTGAATCGTTAACAGATGCCTGATTGATATTCCCTGAAATGTCTACTGTTTTCGCGCTCATGGTGTGCAGGGTTCCTTCGGTCAATCCGGTTCCATTATAGAAATCCTCAGTTGTATTCGTTACAAATACACCGTCAATGTATACCATCACATGTTTGAAGTCCATATCCAGGGGCTTTATCCATGACCATCTGATCCAGCTTGAGCCGATACCAGTTTCCTGCAGGTTTGTCACAGGCGCAGGTGGAGTAATATCTGTTGCTGTTACCCGCAGGATGTGAAGTCCATTAAAAGTATCAGCAACGTATACATAATTGTCCGCTACAGCAAGACCTGTTACCCAATCGTCAGATGGATCATAACTTGCTGCGAGGATTGGCATGGAAGGATTTGTAATATCCAGGATCACAAGACCATTAGAACGGTCAGCTATGTATGCATAATTCCCGGACACAGAAGCAGCGTAGGCATACCCAGCCGTATCATAATTCCCAGTAAGCATCGGAGATGCAGGGTCACTAATATCCAGGATCATAAGGCCATCGTCGCCATCTGCTACATAGGCATATCCGCCTGCCACAACAACATCCTCTGCATTTCCGACAGTGTCATAGCCTCCTGTAAATACCGGAGCTATGGGGTCAGTGGTATTCACTATGACAAGACCGTTGATACCATCTGCCACATATACATGATCACCTTCTATAGTGAGACCTTCTGCAAAACCAGCGGTATCATAACTGCCTTCAAGTTCTGGTACTGCAGGATCTGTGATATTTAATATCACAAGTCCGTTAGAATGATCGGCCAAGCAGGCATAATTGGCATTAACAGCAACATCAGATGTTAAAGCAGTCGTATCATAATTGCCGATAAGCTCCGGGAATGCCGGGTCTGTGATATTCAGGATGGTAAGGCCATTTCCATAGGTAGCTACAAAGGCATAATCGCCTGTTATCTCCACGTCATATATCGAATCCTCTGTTTCATAACTACCTATAAGAGCTGGTGATGCAGGGTCAGTGATATCCACTATCAAAAAAGTTGCATTATCAGCCGCATAGGCATGATCATTTGCTACAGCAATGTTAAATATCTCTCCTTCAAATTGGCCTGTGAGCTCCACAGTAACACCATTATCTGGTGGGGTTATTGCAGAGTCATTGATCCACATAGCATTAATATTTCCGGAAGTGTCCACAGTTCTGATGCTAATGGTATGTGCTGTTTGAGGTGTCAATCCTGTAAGGTTGTAAAACTGTTCTGTTGTATTTGCGACAAAGGAACCATCGATATATACCATCACATGTTTAAGGTCATGATCTTCCGGATCTGTCCATGTCCATCTGATCCAGCCAGATGCAACTCCGGTTTCTTGAAGATCTGTTATGGATCTAGGTGGTATGAGATCGCCCATTAATTTTGTGAAATATCTGGCCGAATCAGCTACCCCGTAACCATAGACATAATCGAATCCTGGTGTATCAACATCCACCACAGCATCTGAGAGTAATTTCTCGCGCACTTCTGTAGCGGTCATTGAAGTGTTGCTGCTCCAGATCTGGGCTGCTATTGCTGCAACATGAGGGACAGAGGCACTGGTTCCCCAGAATTCGGTGAAACCTTCTGTTGATGTGGATATGCCATCAACTCCACATATATCAGGTTTGGGCCTGAGTTGTTCTTCAGGGTAGGCAATTGTTACAGGCCCCTGGGAAGAGTAGTATTCAATGGTGTTAATATTGTTCCACGGCACAGCTCCTACGGCAACGACACCTGGAGCAGCAGGGTGGCCATATATGGAATCTTCGGCAACCAGGTTGATATTATCGACCGTAGCTCCGAGAGACGGGTAAAAGAACAATTCCAAAGTGCGTGTTGCTGCAGTACCTTGATAATTGTATACTCCTATATAGTAATCCTTTTCTGGTCCGTCGTTGTAGAACTGTATCCACTCAAGTGGATCAGGTCCGGTACTATTTGAGACGGCCAAAATATCATGTTCATCATACAGGAGAAGATCATAGTCATTTGATGAAGAACCAAACGGATCATCCCACTGGAGAAAGACCATGACGCTACTTCCTGTTTCCATATGTATGGTGAAGAACTCATTATGGAAGTTGTCACCATCATTAACGAAGGTTCCCTGATAATGAGAATCTCCCTCATTACCTGCTGAAGAAAGATATAGTACATTATTCCCATTGATCACATCTTCAATATGAGAAGCTACTATCCCATCCTCAAAAAAAGGTTCTTCGTACCATGCAACATCATCTATTATAATGTTGCAACCCGCTGCAACCAGTTCATCAATAGCTGAGTTGAATGCTATGATGTTAGCACCGTTATCATGGAAATAAAGCTTTGCTTCGGGCACCATATCATGTATGATCTCTAGTATGGCAGTGCCTTCATTTCCTCCGAATATATCACTTAGCACAGTAACATCCTCAGGCAGATCTCCGGAGGCCTGTGATCCAGCGAGATGATCCACTCCATCCGAGATCACTCCGATCTTTATTCCGGTTCCATCTTCACCATAAAAGGTTCGTACGCTGGCCGTTCCATGTACATCATCTCCCTCGGTATTGACAGATCCAGCATTTGTTACAGGCGGCAGTACAGTCCTTATGCTTTTTACTTCTTCTAGAGAAGCGAGCTCTTTCAGTCCATTAAAACTTATCCATGCTACCACAACCGAATTTCTTTCATCCGTATCTGTGATCTCATGTACAAAGGGTTTGATCATTTCAACATTGCAGTCCTCTTTCAGATGGACATATACGTATACAAGGTCTTCATTTAGTCCATTTGCTGAGTTGGCTGGAATAAAATTTGATGATCGAATACCATTTGAGTTTGTCATAGGTCTCAATGATAATCCTGATGTTGTTGTGTCATATATAAGATCAAGAAGATCGGTACTGATCTTCTGCTGTGATTCTGTCATGTTATTTTTGTCAGCCTGGGAATAAAGCTGGAAAACAGCATCATTTCCTGTTGAAGCCTGTGAAACAGGGGTGATAACAATCGATATCAAGAATATTGTTAATACAATACCAATTACCTGGACAATAGGATCAACCCTATACAACCGCTACTCCTCCTCTTTTTCAGTTTATTGGAAGCTTAGTTCTACACGGTCATGTTTTTTTTATTTTCCTTTTGAACACCATTCCAGTAAAAAGGACTATTCCTATCAGTTTGATCCAGTTCCCATCTTCAAGATAATTTTTCTCTTCGGCACTATCGCTGTCACTTCCGTTCTTTTCGGCAGCAACAGAACCGTTGTTCACAACAGGAGGTATTACGGTTCTTATATTTTTGACTTCCTTCAAAGAGGCAAGTGTTTCCAGTTCATTAACGCTTACCCTTGCAACAGCTACTGAATTTTCCTTGTCCCAGTCAGTTATTTCCTGTACTAGAGGTTCTATATTGCTGGTGTTGTTACCCTTGTAAAGGTAAACATACACGTACACAAGGTCGCTACCATCTGAATTAACAACAGTTTCAGTTGATGATTGGTATTTAGTTGCTTCCAGAAGTTTAATCAGATCTGTGCTCAACTTCTTTTCAGCCTCTGTCATGTTATACTTATCTGTCCCGGCTGAACCATGGACAACAAAAACTGACACCGCAAACACCATCAGTGCAATAGAAATCCTTATGATCAAATTCCTTTTTCTCCCCATGATGATCCCTCAATTGAAACTATTTTCTATCGATCTCTTTTGTCTTTCTTTGCTTATACGAACTACAAATATAGTACTTGGCTATATTCTTTTCGATAATGTTTTATATATATGGCTGAACCCACATCAGTAAAAAATAAGAATACAGAGCATCATGAAAAGGTCAAATTCATTTTCACTACTAGAACGGAGAATCATGTCTATGTACTATTTAAACACATACAATGAATGCAAAAATATGCTATCTGTTTTTAACTGTTATCTTATAGTACCTTCTTATGTCAAAAAGACCTTAAAAACAATATGTAACAGGTCTTAAAACAGGCAAGTTGCAAAGTTGAATGTGCAACCAGCTTGCTAATTTTTTTCATTCCACGTTCACTGCAACTAGTGAAACCCCAAGATCCTTTTCAGCCTGAAGAAGAAGCTTAAGATCTTCCTCGGACAGATCTGCATACTTGATGTTCATGCCTGAAAAAGCCAACAGTGTTACACCCATTTTCTCTTCCAGTTCTTTGATAGACTTCATCTGTTTAGCTGTAAGTGAAGAAAATGCCCATATCATATTAATACCCTTAAATGACAACAATCTTTTACTATTTAATACTGGTCGCAGTATTAATTCTGGATATTTGTAAAAAAAGATATATACGTAAGTTTAATTTATAAATCATATACTAAAACAATTAGAAGATATTATTACCTCAGGACACTTTATATCCTGGGCCAATTCAGCAGGAACAATTTGAAGTTCATGTCCTGGATACTGCATATCTCGCTGTCATGAAGCAGTTCAAATCCGCTTTTTACTGAGGAACTAACCTGTTTACCCATGGAACACGAAGTAAGCCTCTCCTTTAAAAGTGAACATGCATCAGAATACTTGCGGGGTATTTCTGCTACATAGGTACCGTTTTCGATATAGAATGCAAAAACATTTTCTGCATACACATATTTGGCCTTGAAGGTTTCGGCATGCCTGTGGACCCATACGGGCGGGCCCCTGTGCTTTAGCAAGGCTGGAAGAGTGGCAGACATGAGCTCCAGTAATATCACTGTTTTTTGTCCTGACCATGATCCTTTATTAAGTACCTTGAACTCATGTTCCTCAAGCAATGCAGCAACTGCAAGCTCCATCTTATACAGTTGTGGATATAGTACATCTTCCACTACATCAGGTGTTTTGAATATGATAGCAATGAATGCGGTCCCACGTGACCTAAGTCTTTGAAGCAGCTCGCTGTCAGTCACTGATGTGTCAGATCCCGGGAAAAAGAAATCCAATGTAGGAGACATTACGAATTCTCTGCATGAATCGATGAACATGCAGAACTTGTCCAGCGACAGGGCCGCAGCAACATTGCGTTTCGGATCAGTGGGATCCACTACAACGAGCGGCTCTGCATGTTGTGTAGTGCCGTGTGCGTTCAGGTCGATATATGTGCCAGGCTGCCAGTCGCAGGCAGATCTGATCACATTCTCAAAAGAACCATATTTTATCACAAGCAGTTCTGTAAGATAACCTGAGAACCCCTGTGTTCTCAGTTCTGAGCCATAGACACCTACTCCTTTCATGAACTGTTTTAGCAGCAACACGTCCGGTTCAAGTCCCAGGATATTCCTTTTAATAAATTCGTTATGGAAAGGTGTTCTATCAACTGCGGATCTGATGCATGCAGCGGACTGCACTCTGAAACAGGGGACTATGTCCACATCGAATCCTCTGTATCTCATATTTATGTAAGGGTGTTCAGCATAGCGCTCTTCAAAAAATTCGGATTCCTCAGCTATTTTTCTTGCAATGTTCAGCCCGTTTTTCTCAAGTTCTTCCCTGCTGGCTTTTTCGGGGAACATGATGAATATGTCCAGATCATGTGTGCCCGATATCCAGGTATTTCTGGCAGCTGAACCAACAAGGTTTGTAGACACATCGTCCAGCCCCATTGAGCAGGCTATGAGCTCTACCTTTTCTACAAGCAACTCTGCTATCTCTTTCAGATATTCCCTTTCTTCATTTTTTGGACTTATCCTTTGCAGAACGGCTGCTCTCAATCCTTTAAGTACATCGTTTTCCATAAAAGCCACTTTATGCCCTATGATGCTGCTTATGCTTTTCTTGGAGTTATAATTTATAGGATGATACCAAACCAAAATATCTATATTATTTAGTCATAGAAAAAGATATATGCAGAAATGGACTGATCTTCAGAATAGTCCGATGTTCTCTTTTTTGATCACATGGTTATAATTCTTGTATCCAAGGAGATCTGCTATCTGGTTGGTGTGCTGGCCTTTGATCTTGGACAGTTCACTTGATGAGTAATCAGTGATCCCTTTTGCAAAGACTTCTCCGTTGGATCTTATTTCGATGATATCCCCTCTTCTGAAATCACCGTTAACATTGGTGATGCCAGAAGGCAGGAGGCTCATACTATTTTTGATGGCTTCTTTTGCACCCTCGTCAACCTCCACTGAACCGCAGGATTTTGATAATAAGATCCAGCGTATCCTGTTCGTGTGGACTTCCTTGTTCGCCAAAAATAGCGTACCTATCTCCTCACCATCGAGTAACCTGAGCAGGATGTCTTTTTCTCTGCTGCAGGCGATGATCGTGTGGCAGCCCGCAAGACCACATATCTTGGCAGCCGTTATCTTCGTTCGCATGCCACCCACGCCTTTGAGACTTGTCGGATTACCTCCATAGCTTTCCACTTCAGGAGTTATTTCCTCTACAAGGTGAAGCAGCTTAGCACCATGATTGTTGTGGGGGTTCTTGTCATAGAGCCCATCAATATCCGAGAGGATTATAAGGAGATCTGCTTCTGTTTTGCTGGCAACCATGGCAGATAGCTTGTCATTGTCCCCAAAAGTAGCTTCGATCTCATGTACGCATATAGGATCGTTCTCGTTGATTATGGGGATAACTCCATAACTAAGGAGGGTGTGCATACTGTTTCTGAGATTGAGGTATGTTAACCTGTTAGAAAAGGACTCATAAGTAAGGAGCAACTGAGCTACCTTAAGTCCATATTTGTTGAAGGCTTTACTCCATTCCTGCATGAGCATGCTCTGCCCAACAGCTGCTGCAGCCTGTCTTACAGGTATTTCCCGTGGCCTTGAGTCAAGATCAAGCACGTCCACTCCAAGTCCTATGGAGCCTGAACTTACTATTACTACTTTCTTTCCTGAATTATGCAGTGTAAAAACCTGTGAAGCTATGGAATCCAAGAAACCAGGGCTTAGTTTACCTTCATCCTGGTTTATGGATGTAGTCCCTATTTTCACCACAATTTTGTTTATATCGCCTAAAAGCTCTTTCCTGCTGCTCAAGAACATTGCCTCTGCATAGTTTATTTTTCTGTTATGACCTCAGAGAGTTCTTTGTTTAGCTCTCTGTGAGTGAATTTCTTTGCTTCAGGTCCCACATAGTCAGCAACTTTATCGCCATTTCCTATGAGGACATATTTGTAGATCATAAGACCTTCCATGCCCACAGGCCCTCTTGCATGGATCTTGTTAGTGCTTATACCGACTTCCGCTCCTTTACCATATCTGAAACCATCGGCAAATCTTGTGGATGCATTTATCATCACGCTGGACGAATCTACAAAGTTAGCGAACTTTTTCTTTTTCTTCTGGTTCTCGGTAACAATGGCGTCAGTGTGATGTGATCCATATGTATTGATATGCTCAATGGCCTCTTCTATCGAACTCACCAGCTTTATGGAAAGAATAAGGTCGTTGTACTCGGTACTCCAATCTTCTTCCACCGCACGTACCAGATTTTTAATGAAATCTATATGCATCAGTATTGCGAAGGATCCTTTATCACAACGCAATTCCACACCTGCACAGTCCAGCATCTGGGCCATTTTAGGCAGGAACTTCTCCGCAATCTTTTCGTGAACCAATAATGTTTCCATAGCATTGCACACTGCGGCATATTGCACTTTTGAATCAAAACAGATGGTGTAGGCTTTTGCCAGATCTGCATCCTCATCAACGTATACATGGCAGATCCCGTCTGCATGGCCGAGTACTGATATCTTTGTATTGTCCTGAATGAACTTTACGAATGCGTTAGAGCCTCTGGGTATGAGCAGATCGATATAGGTATCCATTGCCAGGATATCCATTACTTCTTCCCGCGTTTCCATGAGCTGGAATGCCCCTTTTGGGATCCCTTCTACTTTCTCGATGGCTTCTACCAGTATATCGAATATGGCCCTGTTTGAGTTAAGTGCCTCTCTTCCACCTTTGAAAATGGTGGAATTCCCGCTTTTAAGACAAAGTGCCATGATCTGGGGAACAACATCCGGTCTGGATTCAAATATCACTCCTATCAGACCAATAGGACAGCTTACCTGATAAAGCTCCAGGCCGTTGTCAAGCTCCAGAGAACTCATCGTCCTGCCAACAGGGTCTTCGAGTTTTATTACATCTCTTATGCCGGCTATCATGCCATTTATCTTACTGTCGCTGACCTTCAGTCTGTCTATCATTGCCTGGGTAAGTTCACCTTTTCTCTGGGCTTTCTCAGCGACTTCCAGGTCTCTCATATTAGCTGAAAGTATGGCTTGCCTGTTGATGTCCAGTGCATTTGCCATTTCTTCAAGTGCACGGTTCTTTATATCCGTGCTCACGCTTGCAAGGGTGATGGATGCTTTTTTAGCTTCTATCACCTTTGCTTCTATCTCTGTTACCATGGATCGAACCACCTGAGCTTGTTTCTGAAAGAGGGGATGTATCATTTATTCAGACTATATATTTGATATTGCAATTAGTTCTTCAGCCTTATACTTATCGATAATGGATTGGTAGCTATAAGAATTCTGAATCTAGCAAGTGAAAAAAATCGTGATATTCCCTTTTAGATATATTTATCAATAATTGTTCTGTAAGGGGTAGCAGGAGATTGACATGAGCACACGTGAATTCATGCTTGGTAATGTTGCCATAGCGCGGGGCATCATCGAAGGAGGCGGCCAGGTGATAGCTGGTTATCCGGGCACTCCTTCCTCAGAGATCATAGATACTCTGGCATCAATGGAAAAAAGGGATTTCTATGTGGAATGGTCGGTGAACGAGAAAGTGGCCTTTGAGGTGGCAGCAGGAGCTGCCATTGCAGGTGTAAGATCTGTTGTCACCATGAAGCATGTGGGGCTTAATGTAGCCTCCGATCCTCTTATGACCCTTTCTTATATGGGCGTTAAAGGTGCAATGATAATAATATCTGCAGATGATCCATCATGTCATTCTTCTCAGAACGAACAGGATACCCGTAAATATGCCCAGTTCGCACTGATGCCCTGTTTTGATCCTTCAACTCCTCAGGAGGCAAAGGATATGATACCTGATGCTTTCAGGTTGTCCAATAAGTTCCAGACAGCTGCGATATTCAGACCTACGACCCGGATCTCTCATGGCAAATCCGATGTAGAGCTTGGGGTTATAGCTGAAGACAGGCTGCAGGTAAAGTTCGAAAAGATCCCTGAAAGATGGATCATGATGCCCAAGAATGCAAGACCAAGACATCCTTATGTGTTGCAGGTGTACGAGGACATCAGGAAGGAGGTTGAGGATTCTCCATGGAACCAGCTTGAACTCAGAACAGGGTCGAAAATAGGTATTGTCGCTTCAGGTATAGCTTCTGTCTATGCCAGGGAAGCTATGAAAAGAATGGGTTTGGATTCGTCTTTTCTGAAAATATGCGCATATCCGGCTCCCGAGGGCAAGATCACTGGTATGTTGCAGAATGCAGACACAGTACTTGTGATAGAGGAACTTGAGCCGGTGTTAGAAGATGAAGTACGTATCATGGCACAGAAGCATGGTATCGGAACAAAGGTACTGGGAAAATCAGAGGGGCTTGTTCCCAGGCATGGGGAGCTTAATGTTGATATCTGTATGGAGGCCATTTCAAAGGCATTCGGGCTTGATGCTGTTCCTCCTGCGATCCCAAAAGTGGACCTTGAACTTCCATCCCGTCCTCCTGTATTATGTCCCGGCTGCTCCCACAGGGCTGCTTTCTATGTTATGAAAAAGGTTTTCGGAAAAGACGGGATTTATCCGAGCGATATTGGCTGTTACACTCTCGGGGTACAGTCAGGTGCTGTAGACACGACATTATGTATGGGCGCAAGTATAACCGTATCTTCAGGCATATATCATGCAGGAGAGAAACATCCTATATGCTGTTCCATCGGTGATTCCACCTTCTTCCACACAGGTATGAACGGCCTGCTCAATGCAGTATATAATAAGGCCGATATCACAGTAACTATTATGGACAATAGGATCACTGCCATGACCGGCCATCAGCCTAATCCGGGAATGGGCAGGACGGCTGTAGGTGAATCCACAGTAGCTGTATCCATATCGGATATATGCCGTGCTCTAGGAGCAGAATTCGTGGAAGAGGCAAATCCCTATGATCTTGCATCCACTGAGGATGTGTTCAGACGTGCCAGGGACCATAAAGGTACCTCTGTTGTCATAACAAGGCAGCCATGTGTGATCGACCTAAGAAGATCAGGTGTCAGAAAACCAGCATTCTCAGTGGATCAGGAAAAATGTACAGGCTGTAAGGCCTGCGTTAGGTTTGGATGCCCTGCCACAGAATTTGATAATGAGCTTAAGCGTGCGAGGATCAACAACATGTGTACGGGATGCGGTGTATGTGCCCAGATCTGCAAGTTTGAGGCAATAGTGGAGGTGAAGAGATGAGTTCTGCAGGAATTTCCTTTTTCGATCTGTTAATAGCAGGCGTGGGCGGGCAGGGTACTATCCTTGCTTCGGACATAATCGGCAAGGCTGCCGTAAAGGAAGGGCTGCCAGTTATGGCTGCTGAGACCCACGGCATGGCACAAAGGGGTGGTTCAGTGGTAAACCATCTGAGGATCGGCTGTGAGTTCGGTTCTCTCATTCCATTGAAAAGCGCTGATGCTTTACTGGCTCTGGAACCCAGTGAGGCTTTAAGATATATTGAATATCTTTCAGACGATGGCATCGTTATTGTGAACACCGAGCCGGTATTACCTGTTACGGTTACCTCGGGTGTTTCTTCATATCCTGATATTGGGGAAATGATCGACTATCTTGAACAGAAGTTCACTGTAAAGGCCTTTAATGCAGTGCAACTTGCCAAAGCGGCTGGTCATGTGCAATCTATGAATACTGTGATGATAGGTGCAGTATCTAAGTATTTACCACTATCCAAAGATGTCCTGATAGAATGTGTCAGGGGATCGGTACCTAAGAAAACGGTGGATATCAACATCAAGGCTTTTGAACTAGGTCTGCTTCAGGCATGACCTTTATTCATTGTGCCATTTTTAATGATATTGGCTTTTATCTTTTCAGTCTTCAACTGAGTGTGTACAGTGAATTTTTATATGTCGAAACGCATTTACTTTGTATACTCACATGAAGTCCGCAATTCAAAACTTCTCTTTGCGGAGCTACACCAAGGAATGTTTCCCGGATTTGTCTTTCACCCTCTGTTCTCATGCAAAGGTTTTATATATGTATTTATCTATCTAAGCGCAACGATAGAGATGGGTATGTAAGGTTTGCCTTGCATATCGCAATGAAATCATTAACTACGTGTGAAAAAGTCGGATTTAACATGTGATGTTCGGGGCCTCTTCAAGAATGCCCTCCTGCTTGCGGAAACGTCTGCAGGGACATAAGGTGTTTAAATCGTTCTGGAGATGACCACTGTAGGGATGTCTGCTATGATCCTACCGGTATAGGGCAGTATGCTGCTTTTTACGGTTGTACAGCAGCGGCAGTATAGCCGTCGATTACACGATGAATGTGTGTTTTCTGATCCCAGTGGCACTTGACTTTTTGCATGACCCATGCTATCAGCAAGAAAGTTGAACGGCCAAATCTAAAAAATATAGATCGGGAGAATTACAATGGCAAAAGGACACAGACCAAGGCGAGGATCACTCGCGTTCAGTCCGCGCAAAAGAGCACAAAGCCCCATACCACGTTACAGGTCATGGCCGGTATCAGAAACTGGAATAAAACTTCAGGATTTCGCTGGTTACAAGGTCGGTATGACCCATGTGGTAATCATCGATGATACCAAGAACAGCCTTACAGAAGGTCTTGAGATCACAGTGCCTGTAACTGTGATCGAAACACCGGCTATACGGGTAGCTGCTATAAGGGCATATACTAAAGATACTAATGCTGAGAGGGCAGTCGCAGAGGCCTGGAGCCTGGAACTTGATGAGAGTCTTGCAAAGACTATTAATGTCCCCGTAAAGCATGACACTAATGCATCTCTGGGCAAGATCGAACAACTGATCAACGATGGTATAGTTTCTGATATAAGAGTAGTGACCTATACCACACCAAAAAGCATTTCAGGTGTTCCCAAGAAGAATGCTGACATAATGGAAACTGGCATAAGCGGCTCTAATGCAAAGGATAAGTATGAATATGCAAAGTCTATCCTCGGCAAAGAAGTGCGCATAAGCGATGTTTTCAAGGGCGGCAGCTTAGTGGATGTGGCTGCTATCACTATAGGCAAAGGTACCCAGGGTCCTGTTAAAAGATGGGGTATCATGCTTCAGAAAGGTAAGCATTCCCGTCAGGGAAGTCTGAGGCAGATAGGTACTCTTGGTCCTTTCAGGCCGGCACATGTGAGCTGGAGGGTACCTCAGATGGGTCAGACCGGTTTCCACCAGAGGACCGAATGTAATAAGCGTATCTTCAAGATAGGTACAAACCCCGAGGATATAAACCCTGCAGGAGGTTTCATGAACTTTGGTCTTGTGAGGAATGATTATGTGCTCATTAAGGGCAGTGTTCCAGGTCCATCCAAGAGGCTTATCAGACTGCGTGAACCTACCAGGGCGAGAGTATCCTCTGTGGGTGAACCTCAGATAGTTCACATCAGCACACAGAGCAAGCAGGGGTGAATTAAATGGCTAAAACTAATGTTATTGGGATTTCTGGTAATCCAAAAGGCGAGATCTCCCTGCCTGAGATTTTCAATGAATCATACAGGCCGGATCTCATAAAGAAAGCAGTTCTGGCAGCTCAGGCCAAGAGGTATCAGCCCTATGGTCCTCGCTTATATGCAGGTATGGAAACCTCGGCAGTATCCTGGGGATCAGGACGTGGTGTAGCACAGATACCAAGGATCGTCACAGGTAGCCGTGCAGCCAGAGTTCCTCAAGCAGTTGGAGGAAGGGCTGCACATCCACCAAAGCCAGAAGCCGACAGGACTGAAAAAGTAAACAAGAAAGAAAGAAGGCTTGCTATCCGCTCAGCAGTTTCAGCTACCGCTAATGCAGAGCTGGTGAGGGCCCGCGGACACAAGTTCGAGCAGAGCGTACAGTTACCTCTTGTGGCCGAGAATGCAGTGCAGGATCTGACCAAAACTAAGGAAGTTGTGCAGTTCCTTAAAGCGGCTGGTGTCTTCGAAGATGTCCTGCGCGCAAAGGAAGGCAGGAACATCAGAGCTGGTCGTGGAAAGCTTAGAGGAAGAAGGTATAAGAACAGAAAAAGTCTGCTGATCGTTGCTGATGAGGACAGTGCATTGTTCAATTCCGCAAGGAACCTGGCGGGTGTGGATGTTGTTTCAGTTAGCTCCATAAGCACCGAATTGCTGGCCCCCGGCACTCATGCAGGCAGACTGACCATATGGACGGAATCTGCTATAGCAGCTTTGGAGGGTATGTTCGTATGACAGCTATAAATTATCCATTCATCACAGAAAAAGCCATGATGTTACTGGAAAACAATAAGCTCCAGTTCATTGTCAACAGTAAGGCAACCAAAGGGCAGATAAAATCAGATGTCAGGAAGATGTATGGCTTCAATGTTGTATCAGTGTGTACAATGAGCACCATGAATGGCCAGAAGAAGGCCATCGTGACATTCAGTGAAACTGATGCTGCGCATGAGATAGCCACAAGGATAGGACTGATGTGAGGTGAGTAATAATGGGTAAACGAATAATTTCACAGAACAGAGGTCGCGGTACACCTACCTACAGAGCTCCCTCTCACAGGTACAAGGCTTCTCTGAAGCACCCAAAAGTGAACGATAATGAAATCTTAACTGGTACTGTAGTAGGTCTTGAGCATGATCCCGCACGTTCCGCCCCATTGGCAAAAGTTTCTTTTGCTAACGGTGAGGAGCGAATGATCGTAGCTCCCGAGGGAATGGCTGTCGGCACCATCATATCATGTGGTGCTGAAGCTGAAGTAAGACCAGGTAATGTCCTACCACTTAGCAATATTCCCGAAGGTGTTCCTGTATGCAATATTGAGTCAAAGCCAAATGACGGCGGTCAATTCGCACGTTCATCTGGAGTTTATGCAACAGTGGTTTCTCATGATAAGGGAAAAACAGTTGTTCAGATGCCATCAGGTGAAATGAAGTGGCTTAACTCTAAATGCCGTGCAACTGTTGGTATCGTTGCAGGCGGTGGGAGGCTGGACAGACCCTTCCTCAAAGCAGGTAAGAAATATCACAAGATGAAGACAAGAGCTGCGAAGTATCCTCGTGTGAGGGGAGTTGCCATGAACGTAATTGACCACCCCTTCGGTGGAGGTAACAGGCAGCATCCCGGTAGGCCAACAACTGTTGGTAGAAATGCACCTCCCGGACGTAAGGTTGGACAGATAGCGGCACGCAGGACCGGAAGGCGTTAAACCGGAGGTAATCCCATGGCAAAAAAAATAGGATCTAAATTACCAAAAAGAAAAGGTGAGTTCACATATCGTGGCAAAACCGTTGAGCAACTTCAGGCAATGAGCCTGGAGGAATTCACAGAACTTCTTACAGCAAAAGAACGTCGCTCCATCAGGAGAGGCTTCAATGAGCATCAGAAGAATGTAATGCAGCAGATCAAGGATGGTGCAGACAACGTGCGTACCCATTACAGGAACGTCATAATACTTCCTGATATGGTAGGCAAGACCGTTGCAGTATATAATGGCAAGAGCTTCCTGGACTTTGAGATACAGCCTGAGATGATCGGACACCGGTTTGGTGAATTTGCATTAAGCCGTTCAAAAGTCTCTCATGGAAGTGCTGGTGTAGGAGCAACCCGTTCAAGCAGATTCGTGCCGCTGAAGTAAGGTGATGACGTATGGCAAGGATTGATTATACTTTAGAAATGGACCCCAAGACCAGCTCTAAGGCAATGGGTTCCGAGCTTCATATCTCTCCCAAGAAATCAAGGGAACTCGGAAGGGCTCTTAAAGGCATGCGGACCCAGAACGCCAAGCAATATCTCGAGGCAGTTGTTGCCAAGAAGCAGGCAGTACCCTTCAAGAGGCACTGCGAAGGTGCAGGTCACAAGAAGGGGCCAATGGCAGGTGGCAGATATCCAGTCGATGCTGCAAAGGCATTCCTCAAGCTATTGGAGAATGCAGGCAGTAATGCTGAATATAAAGGATTGGACCCGGAACGCATGTATATAGCCCATGTGGCCACAAAGTGCGGCCGTGTTATTCCTGGTATGATCGCAAGGGCACGTGGACGAGGTAGTCCGTATAACACGGATACTGTTAACATCGAGATTATACTGAACGAGGTGCACTAATGGCAATAGAGAAGAAGTTCGTGCGTGAAGGTTACGTCAAAGCCTCACTGGACGAATACTTTGCTAAACAGCTCAACAGGGCTGGATACGGTGGCATGGAGGTTAACAGAACTCCAATGGGAACCCAGATCACGGTCTATGCCGAGAAACCTGGAATGGTCATTGGTAAGGCTGGTAAGGTTATCCGTAAACTTACAAGGGATATTGACAGGATGTATGATATGGATAATCCGCAGATCGATGCCCAGGAAGTCAGGAAACCAGAGCTCAATGCACAAATGATGGCAACACGTCTGGCATCATCCATCGAAAGAGGCTGGTATTTCAGAAAGGCTGGTCATAATGCCATGCGGGCGATCATGAACGCAGGTGCACTTGGCTGTGAGATCGTGATCTCAGGTAAGCTCACAGGAGCAAGGTCAAGGACCGAGAAGATCGTTGAAGGCTATATTAAGCATGCAGGTAAACCAGTAGACGATATAGTGGATGAGGGCTTTGCTGTAGCGATCAAGAAACTTGGTACCCTTGGCTGTAAGGTAAGGATAATCCCACCAGGTGCTGTTCTTCCAGACTCCTTTAAGCTTAAGGCTGTTGCTGAAAAGGCAGTGTCAGAAGTTGACAAGCCCATGGAAGCAAAGGCAAGTATCAAGAAGCTTGTAAGTGAAGAAGCTGCAGGTGAGATCGCTGAGGTTGAAGAGGTTCTTGAAGAGGAACCCGTAAAGGCAGAAACATCTGATAAGGAAACAGTTGAAAAGGAAGTATCTGATGAAGGTTCTTCCTGTGTGACTGGTGATATGGGATCTGGTGAGCTTCTGGAAAATGAGGAGCGCAGGGAAGCTGACGGTGTCTGGCAGCATAAACATGCAGGACATGACTACTGGCATCCGATAGCCCGTATTCACAGGGAGGGCTGATCATGGCTATCCTGCGTATGAATGAAATAAGGGACATGAGCCCTAATGAACGGATGGACGAGCTTGAAAAGTTAAGGAATGAGCTCATACGTGAGCGAGCCCTTACTTCTGCAGGTGGTGCTCCTGATAATCCTGGCAGAATTGGATTGCTTAGAAGGACCATTGCGCGTGTTAAGACTGTCCAGAAAGAGTCAAAGGAGATCTAAGTGGAAATATCCGCTTATAACCTGATATTTCACGAACTTATCGGACTGTTCACAGAAGTGATCAACTCAAACAATCCCTCTTTAGAGGAAATTCGCGGCAAAGTGGTAGGTGAAACAAGAAATATGCTGATCGTGGAAACATATGGCGAATATGAAAAGATGGTTCCAAAATCAGGATCGACATTCTTGTTCCATATACCTCTTCTCAGAGGGAATACACGTGTTACTGAGCAAGTGAAAGTGAACGGAAATTTATTGCTCTCACAACCCGAGAATAGAATTAAAAATATCAGGAAAATTCGCATGAGGTAATAATCATGACAAGAGATATCGGATTGGATGTACCCGCTCCTAAAGAGGAGTGTACTGACGTCAATTGTCCATTCCACGGAAAGCTGCCAGTCAGGGGACAGGTACTGGTGGGCACCGTTGTTAGCAACAAGATGGACAGGACCGTGGTCATCCAGAGAAGACATGAAGTACTTATAAGCAAGTATCAGAGGTATGAGAAAAGACAATCTAAGATCCATGCTCACAATCCTCCATGTATAGATGCACAGGTTGGAGACATTGTGACAGTAGCAGAATGTCGTCCTCTAAGTAAGACAAAATCCTATGTGGTCATCAAAACGGGGGTAGAGGCGTGAAAGGGATTCGTTCTACCATACCCCGGTCATTGGTCAGCGGTTCACGCATAGATTGCGTAGACAATACAGGCGCAAGAGTTGTAGAGATCATATCTGTAAAGCGTTACAGAGGTACCAAGAATAGGCAACCATGCGCTGGTATAGGTGACATGTGCGTAGTATCCGTGAAGAAAGGTACTCCAGAGATGCGTAAGCAGATCATGTATGCTGTTATTGTCCGCCAGAAGAAGGAATTCCGCCGTCCGGATGGACTGAGGGTTTCCTTTGAGGATAATGCAGTTGTGATCACTGATGAGGAAGGTCTGCCCAAGGGAACCGATCTGAAAGGACCAATTGCAAGAGAAGTCGCTGAAAGGTATCCTAAGATCGGTACAACGGCTTCGATAATAGTGTGAGGTGTATGCAATGGTTACTAATCAGCCAAGAAAACAGCGAAAAATGCGGTATACTGCTCCACTGCACTTGAGGCAGAAATTCATGGGTGCTCCTCTTTCAAAAGAGCTCCGTGAAAAATATGGGCGCAGGACAGCAAAGGTCATTGTCGGCGACACCGTAAAGGTGATGCGCGGGGACCATGCAGGCACCACAGGTAAAGTAGAAGCGGTATCACTTAAACATGGGACTATAGTTGTAGAGGGAGTGGCAGTGTCCAAAGCAGATGGTACAGAAGTGCCAAGGCCAATCTATCCTTCTAACGTAACGATCACATCCCTTGAAATGAAAGATGACCGCAGATCAGAAGTATTGAGCAGGAAGTAGGTGGTTTTGTGGGAAGACATCAAAAAAGGATATCTGTACCAAAGAGCTGGCAGACATCCAAGAAATCCAATAAATGGATAACGTCAACAAGGCCAGGTCCTCACAACAAGCAACTGAGCATTCCTCTTGGAGTGGCGCTCAGGGATATGTTGCATGTGGTGGACACAAGAGTAGAGGCAAAAAGAGTGCTTTCTGAGGGCAACATTCTTGTTGATGGGATTATCAGGAAGGATCTAAGGTTCCCTATAGGGTTACTAGATGTAGTTTCTATTCCTAAGATGGAACAATCATATCGTGTGCTCCTTGATAGAAAGGGAAGATTAGAATTACATAAACTTGCAGGTACAGAGGCAAGCAAATTATGCAAGATCAGCGGGAAGACCATTATCAAGGGCGGCAAAGTGCAGCTTAATCTAAATGACGGTTCTAACCTGATCGGTTCAAATGACTTCAAAGCGAAAGACTCAGTTATCCTTTCAGTACCTGACAAGAAGATAATCAAGCATATCAAGTATGAAGTTGGTAATCTTGCATTGATCATTGGCGGTAAGCACACTGGTAAAATAGGTACCATTAAGGGTATCAACACGGTGCGTAGTTCCAATTCCAATACTGTCCAGATAGCTGCTGAAAATGAGGAATTCCACACCATAGAAGATTATGTTGTGGTGGTCGGTACGGATAAGCCGGAAATAAAACTTGGTGGTGAGGTCATTGAGTAATCCAATGCGCACTCCCAGGATCGAGAAGGTAGTTGTCCACATGGCTGTCGGTGAAAGCGGTGAACACCTTGTGAATGCTGAAGGGATCATGAAAGAAATTACCGGCCAGACAGTGGTGCGTACGTATGCCAAGAAGACCCTTCCAGCATTTGGTATCAAGAAGAATGAACCTATAGGTTGCAAGGTCACTCTTCGCGGCGGCAATGCCGAGGAATTCCTGAAGACAGCTCTCTCAATAGTCGAGAAAAGGCTATCGTCTTCCCAGTTCGATAAAAATGGGAATGTAGCATTCGGAATTGAAGAGCACACGGATTTCCCGGGAATGAGATATGATCCGAACATCGGTGTCTTTGGTATGGACATTAATGTGGTGGTCAACCGCCCAGGATACAGAATAAGCAAAAGAAGGATCTCTGAAAGGAGAATTCCTTCAGCTCACAGGATCACAAAGGACGATACGATCTCCTTCTTCAAGGAGATATTCTTCGTGGAGGTAGCATAAATGGTCCAGACTACTAAGCAATTTGGCCGCGGAGCACACGAATGCAAAAGATGCGGAAGAAAGCAGGGCCTTGTAAGGAAATATGATATTTACCTGTGTCGCCACTGTTTCCGTGAGATAGCCCATGATATGGGATTTGAGAAATATACTTGAGGTGAAAAATAATGGTGTTATTAGATCCTCTTGCTGATGCACTCTCCACTATAAAGAATGCAGAGGCAATCGGTAAACAGTCATGCACGCTTAAACCGGCATCAAAGCTCATCGGTACGGTCCTTAAAGTGATGCAGGACAGTGGATACCTCGGTGAGTTCGAATTCATCGAGGATGGAAAAGCAGGGATTTATGAGGTTAAGCTCATTGGTAAAATAAATAAATGCGGAGCAATAAAGCCACGTTATTCAGTAGGTTCAGTTGATTTCGAGAAATGGGAAAAGCAATTCTTGCCAGCCAAGAATTTTGGAACATTGATCCTCACTACGTCTCATGGTGTCATGTCTCAATATGATGCACGTGAGAAAAATATCGGTGGACAGCTTCTCGCATATGTGTACTGATATGGAGTGGTTCAATGGCTAAAGAGATGAAGAACGTGATCAGTATTCCGGAAGGAGTTACTGTTACTTTCCAGGATGACATCCTTTCCGTATCAGGACCCAAAGGAAAGAATGAGAGGTACCTCTGGTATCCGGGAATCATAATTGAAGTTGCAGGCTCTGAGATCATGGTGGATTCAACTTCTACAAAGAAGTCCCACAAGGCTATGATCGGCACATTCTCTTCACATATTAACAATATGATGAAAGGTGTGACCCAAGGGTTTGAATACCGCATGAAGGTTGTCTACTCCCACTTCCCTATGCAGTTGAAGGTAGAGGGTAAGAAACTGGTTATTGGTAACTTCTTGGGTGAAAAGAAAGCAAGATCTGCAAATATCCTCGGTGAGACCAAGGTCAAGGCAGGAGCCGACCAGGTCACTATCACTGGCATAAACAAAGAGGATGTAGGGCAGACAGCAGCCAACATAGAGCAAGCCACGAAGATCAAGAGATTCGATCCCCGTGTATTCCAGGATGGTATCTATATCGTGGAGAAGATATTGTAGGTGATTTGAATGGAAGATAACATTGCTAAGTCCTCTTCCGGAACTATGAACTGTGGTGTATCCATGGACGCTGAAGGTAAACGCCTTTTCAACGTTCGAAAGGTCCAGAAGGCAAAGAAGCCCCAGTTCAAGAGGACTGATTGTCACAAATATAAGAGGCTGGACTCCAACTGGAGAATCCCAAGAGGCCTGCAAAGCAAAAAACGTAAAGGATTTGTTGCAAAGGGTGCTCATGCTCAGGTAGGCTATGGCAGTCCGGTTCTGGTAAAGGGTTTACACCCTTCCGGTTATTCCGAAGTCATCGTTTCAACACTGAACGATGTTTCATCCCTCGATGCTAATACGATGGCTATTAGGATCGCTGCAAAGGTCGGTGCAAGAAAGAAAGCCATGATACAGGAAAAAGCAGTATCCATGGGAATAAAGATCCTCAATCCTTCCAGGAGTGAATGAGATGACCGATCTTTCTAACCAGAAGAGGATGGCTGCAGAGATCCTGGATTGTGGTATACACAGAGTATGGATGGATCCAGAGGCTGCTAACGATATCGCAGTCGCTATTACGCGAGCGGATCTCCGTGAACTCATAAAGAAAGGAAGCATTGCGGCCGCTAAACCAAAAGGTGTCAGCAGAGGTCGTGCAAGAGTTCGGGATGCTAAGCGCAAGTATGGCCACCGCAAGGGGCAGGGCTCAAGAAAAGGTACAAAGGGAGCAAGGAACCCCAGAAAAGATCAGTGGATAAAAAGGATCCGTGCCATCAGGGCAAGGCTGAAGGAACTTCGTGCAGATGGTTCATTGGAGAAATCCACATATTGCAAGATCTATCGTAAGGCAAAAGGTGGAGAATACCGTAGTGTTGCACACATGGAATCACACCTTGAATCACAGAAGCTCCTTAAACGTGAGGGATGAAGATGATCAAGAGAAGCTTTGATATTTTATCCAGGAGGGTATGATCATGGCAACAGGTCCCAGATATAAAGTCGCTTTCAGACGACGAAGGGAAGGACGCACCAATTATCACCAGCGTCTTAAGTTACTCATATCAAAAGAAGACCGTGTAGTGGTCCGCAAGAGTTCAAAACATATTCAGGTTCAGCTAGTAGCTCCTACACCTGAAGGCGATGTCACTCTTTCATCAGCCATATCTACAGAACTTAAGAAATATGGTTATGATGCTTCCACAGGCAACACGCCGGCAGCTTATCTTACCGGCCTCTTGTTTGGTTACAGGACCCTAAGCAAGGGATACGATTATGGGATACTTGATATTGGATTACAGGCATCATCTCCTGGCTCCCGTGTCTATGCAACTTTAAAGGGCATAGTCGACTCAGGATTAGAGGTGCCCCATGATCCATCCGTATTCCCTTCTGATGAGAGGATCAGAGGCGAACATATTGCAGAATATATGGAAGGATCAAACCTGCCAGGACTGTTCGATGCGGTCAAGGAAAAGATCTCTTCTGATTTCAATTAGGTGATCATATGGCATATCAGTTCGAAGAAGAGGAATGGATTCCACAGACAAGGCTTGGTAAGCTAGTTCAGGAGGGTCAGATCACTTCCATGGACGAGGCGATCGATTCGGGACTGCCTTTGAGGGAATCCAGAATAGTGGATATACTGCTCCCCAACCTTGAAGATGAGGTTCTGGACATTAACATGGTCCAGAGAATGACCGACTCAGGACGCCGTGTAAAGTTCAGAGCTACGGTCATCGTGGGGAACGGCGATGGCTTTGTGGGTCTTGGCCAGGCTAAAGATAATCAGGTAGGTCCAGCCATCAGAAAGGCCATTGATAATGCAAAGATCAATCTGGTACGTGTAAAGCGCGGATGCGGTTCATGGGAATGTGCTTGCGGTCTTGATCATACCGTACCGTCTGAAGTAAAAGGTAAAGCGGGAAGTGTCATTGTAGTGCTTATGCCTGCACCCAGAGGTCTTGGGCTTGCTGCCGGCGGAACAGCAAAGAAAGTGCTGGAAAAGGCAGGTATCAAGGACGTTTGGACACGGACCGAAGGTACTACCAGAACTACGCTGAATTTCGCAAAGGCAACATTCAATGCTCTGCAGGCAACAGGTACTGTCAAGCATCCGATCCATGTCCGCAAGGAGGAGGCTTGAGATGTTCGTACTTGTAAGGATGCGTGGTAATGTAGATGTAAGGGGTTCTATTCAGGATACCCTTCACATGCTTCGCCTGAACAGGGTGAATCACTGTGTAGTGATCAATGATACTCCTCACAACAGGGGTATGATCCAGATGGTCAAGGACTATGTTGCCTACGGTACAATAGATGCATCTACTCTTGCAGAGGTGCTCACCAACCGTGGTAAGCTTGAAGGCGGAGAGAGGCTCACAAACGAGTATCTTTCTCAAAATACGGGTTATTCCACAATCGCTGAACTTGCCGATGCGATATGTGCCGGAAAAGCTTCACTTAAGGACATACCGGGATTGAAACCAGTATTCAGGCTTCATCCGCCGCGTAAAGGACACGCAGGGATAAAAAAGCCGGTAGAGCTCGGAGGAGTGCTGGGGAATCACGGAGAAGATATAAAGTTACTTCTGAACCAGATGAGGTAATATCATGAGCAAGGGAAACACAAAGAAGTTCAGAGGTTCCCGCACCTGTGGTGGCGGTACTCATAAAAACAGACGTGGTGCAGGTAATCGCGGCGGCAGAGGAAGAGCAGGTATCTGTAAACACCATGCTATCAGAGCTATTCTTCTGGGGTATGATCAGGGTAAACATGGTTTCACCCGTCCTCCAAAGACCCTTAAACCAGTATCTGTAGTAAATGTGGGTGAACTTGATGAGCTTGCAGATGAGTTAGTACTTGATGGTCTGGCCCAGCTTGAAGACGGGCAATACCGTATCGATCTGACATGTCTTGACATCGATAAGGTACTTGGTACCGGTAGGGTTACGAAGAAGCTTGCTGTCACAGCCTATGAGTTCTCTGGCGTGGCAAGAGAAAAAATAGAGGCGGCAGGCGGCTCATGCCTGGGGCCTTAAAGGTAATGCCGACAGGCATTACTTATTCCATTTTTGTAATATAAACTACTATAGGGTGCAACTTTATTAATGTAAACGTATATTTAGGTTTATTAATTGTATATAAGCACAAATTCTGTGTTTGCATTTCTCCAGCTTAAAGGGTGGAATGATGAGTTTCAAGGAGAGTTTAGACCCCATATTTAAAAAATTACCTGCAGTTGCCAGTCCAGAAGGCCACGTACATTTCAAGAAAAAGCTTATGTGGACGTTAGGTGTACTTGTGCTATACTTTGCACTTGCTAATGTGCCTTTATTTGGATTGTCTGCAGATTCGATAGATTTGTTCGAACAATATCGTGCCTTCTTTGCAGGGGCATCCAATTCATTGATCCTGCTTGGTATAGGTCCCATCGTCACAGCATCAATTGTGCTCCAGTTGCTTGTTGGTGCAAACGTGATAAACCTGGACCTTTCCAAT
Source organism: Methanomethylovorans sp. PtaU1.Bin093 (assembly GCF_002067275.1). Taxonomy (GTDB): domain Archaea; phylum Halobacteriota; class Methanosarcinia; order Methanosarcinales; family Methanosarcinaceae; genus Methanomethylovorans. The sequence continues at coordinate 64,039 of NZ_MVQX01000014.1, forward strand.
CCTTCTGACCAGGCTTTTTTCCAGGGTGCACAGAAATTCATGGTATTTGTGATGATCGTACTGGAAGCTTTGCCTCAGATCATGGGTGGATATATCCAGCCAGATCTTGATCTTGCTACTTCCTTGGGTGTCAGTGGAACCATCATTACTATACTTATCTTTGTTCAGATATGTATTGGCGGCGTGCTTATACTGTTCATGGACGAAGTGGTCTCAAAATGGGGTATTGGTTCTGGTGTCGGTCTTTTCATCGTAGCAGGTGTTTCCCAGCAGATAGTTACTGGTCTGTTTAACTGGCAATCCGATTCTTCTGGTCTCCCTATAGGTTTCCTTCCAAAATGGATATATATAATTCAGAATGAGGAGCTGGTCACCCTCTTTACAACAGGGCAAGGGCTTCTGTATGTGCTTGTAACCGGAGGCATACTGGCCCTTGTGAGCACTGTTCTCATATTCTTACTGGTGGTCTTTGTTGAAAGTACGCGTATAGAGATCCCCTTGGCTCATAGTGCTGTAAGGGGTGCCAGGGGCAAGTTCCCTGTGAAACTGATCTATGCATCGGTTCTTCCCATGATCCTTGTGCGTGCTCTTCAGGCTAACATTCAGCTGATTGGCCTTTTATTGAGTGGAAGAGGGATCACGATCTTTGGGGAGTATATTGGCTCACAACCAATAAATGGTATCATGTATTATCTTGCTCCTATACACAGTCCATATGACTGGATCCCATCCCTTGTGAGGGACTCATTCTCAGGAATGGGTGCTCCTGTACCCGCAATATGGCAAATCGGATTGCATGTGTTCACAGATGCTGTATTTCTTCTTGCTGGTGGAGTGATTTTTGCTCTGTTCTGGATAGAAACGACAGGCATGGGTGCAAAGCAGACCGCTCAGAAAGTATTCAATTCCGGTATGCAGATCCCAGGCTTCAGGCGTAATGTAGGCAGCATTGAAAAGGTAATGGTCCGTTATATTCCAAAAGTGACCGTCATAGGTGGCTTATTCATTGGTTTTCTCACCCTTATCGCAAGTCTGCTCGGTACGCTGGGAGGAGCAGGCGGAACGGGTCTTTTGCTTACTGTAAGTATTGTATATCGTCTGTACGAGGACATAGCATCAGAACAGATGATGGAGATGCATCCGATGATCAGATCATTCTTCGGGCAGGACTAAAAAGGGGAAATTTCGATGAATATAGTATTATTTGGTCCGCCTGGTGCCGGCAAAGGCACCCAGGCCAAGGAACTGGCTAAGCATTACAATATACCTCATATTTCCACAGGAGACATTTTACGTGCCAATGTGAGGGAAGGTACGAAGCTTGGAATGAAAGCAAAGGAATATATGGACAAAGGAGAGCTTGTACCAGATGAGGTACTGATCGGGATCATCAGGGACCGCCTTCAGCAGTCCGATTGTAAGGACGGGTATATGCTTGATGGCTATCCTCGTACTCTTCCACAGGCAGAAGCCCTGCAGGATATTCTCAAGAAGATCGGTAAGCCCCTTGAAGTGGTTCTGAATATCGATGTTCCCGATGAAGAGCTCATAGGCAGGTTGAGTGGGCGCAGGATGTGCTCTTGTGGTGAAAGTTACCATTTGATATTCAATCTTCCTTTAAAGGAAGGCACGTGCGACGCTTGTGGCGGGAAACTATATCAGCGCGATGATGATAAGGAAGAGGTAGTTCGTCAGAGGCTCGAGGTATATGCAGCTAAGACAAAGCCCCTTATCGATTATTATAACGACATGGGTATTCTTGTGAACATCGACGGTACTGGCTCCGTTGAAGATGTTTTCAAGCAAATATGTGATGTACTTGATCCATATAGGAAATAAAGTGGGGATTTGATCGTGGTGACCACTGGATTCAAAAAGAAAGCTGATCATATACTGCTGGCCCTGGGTTTATCCCTTATGCTTGGCATAATGATATTAGGTCAGGATTTCAGAGTAGCTCTGGGAACGGCAATGGGTGTTTTTATGGATCCCCTTGTTAATCTGGTGGGAGCATCAAACTTCCATCTCATTCTGTTCATAATGGCTGCAATTACAGCTCTTTATGCTTCCCTTATTCAGAAGTATACCATTGACTGGGAACTGATGCGTAATACTCAGGAAGCGATGCGCGTTTTTCAGAAAGAGTATCGGGAAGCTCAGATTGCAAATAACACTGCTGTAATGAAAAAGCTTGAGGAGCAGAGAACAAAAATGATGTCTGATCAGATGGAGATGTCCAAACAGCAATTCAAGCCCATGGCATACATCAGTATCATTTCGCTGCCATTGTTCATGTGGGCATATCATTTTATTTCAGGGCATGCAGGTGCCTCTCTTAACTTCCCCTTCTGGGGACATCAGGTACTTACTGATACAGCATTTGGTCCAATTCAATACTGGATCTTCTGGTATTTCATCACGTCCCTTGCTGTGAGTCAGCTGATCAGGAAAGCATTGGATGTTGGTGGAGTATAATGCTTATTACCATTAGTGGTCTTCCGGGTAGCGGTACCACTACTGTTTCTAATTTGCTGTCCAGGCACTATGAAATGGAAATGATCTCTGCAGGCGAGGTATTCCGCACCCTTGCAAAAGAGAGAGGTGTGACACTTGCTGAGTTTGGTGAATTGGCAGAAAAGGACGAATCG